>JAQWZU010000029.1 GCA_029253285.1 Akkermansiaceae bacterium
GGAGGCAATGTCTTTCCGCTTTCTTGCAGAAGAAGACGTTCCTGAAATCAATGAGGTATGAATTTCAGGGTAGGCCCGACGGGTAAGCGGAAGGCCGCGTAATCTTCGTGCATGTCAGCGAAGTCCGGAATCACCTCTGAATGATGGTCCCGGACCAGAACAGCGCGAATCACCTCAACATCTGTATGTACCACCGGGGGCAGGCCGTCGAACGAACCCGGATCATGAAAATGGTCTCCGTCTCCAGCCGCAGTGGTCATAGTGAGGCGATAGATCTGACCTGTGCGTAAAGGCAGGGCTTCGGGTAATGAGAAGTAGCGGAACTCGTTTTCGATCTTTCCTTTTGAACCAGCGGGAGCCCCAAGTTTTGCAATTAATCTGGCTTTACCCGAGGCATCGAGTTCTTCCAGACGGATCACATGAGGCGCCGCCAAATCGCTCTTGTTTTTGTTGTCGCCCAGAGATGGGCGGTCTCGATCAAATTCGGTTGGGATATTCCGGGCCGGCCTCACGGGAGCATCTTTATTCTGGTCGTCCCACAAACCCAGATGACTTACGATTCGATCTGTTCGAAGGCGAAACTCGAAGCCAACGTGTCCATTGATATCGTTGCGCAGATTGTGCCAACCGTCATCGACAATGAGCTTGTCGCTGTCCTCGGGATTCAATTCCCGGCTGTGCCCTCGATTGTGAATTCTCAGCAACTCTGCGGCCAGCTTTCCAGCCCGATCAGAGTGAGCTTCAGTGATATCGCCCCCTTCCTCATAGAGGTTGGATTCGAGATCGTAGTAGGCTTTTGGAATCGAGGCGCCTCGCTGGCCCGGCGAAATGAAAGGCATCGCAAGTCCACCATCGACAAGGAGTTTCTCATGACCTTTCCGAATCGCTAAAACATCATTCGACCACGGCGGTCCAAGGTGGCAGAAGAAGACGCGGGCGCGATTGTCTGGTTTTTCTTTATCCTCTTTCCAATACGCCAGCGAATCGAGGCTGTCGTGGGCCTCATTCGCAGCGAGAGAATGGCCTGCCACACTCGCCAAAGTCGCGTAAAGATCCGTGAGCGAACAAACATTGCGGTTGATCTTTCCTCCCTCGATATGGCCTTCCCAATAGACGATCATGGGAACTCGAATTCCGCCCTCCCAAATCTTGGCTTTTTTACTGCGAAGTCCGCCGCTCTCCTGATTTGTCCCCAGGTTGTCGCCAACGTTGGGTCCATTGTCGCTGGTGAAAATGATCAAGGTATTCTCGATGAGCTTGTGGCCCGGCCAGCGGGGGTCGTTGGTTCCGCGGAGTGTTTTGATGAGTTCGCCGAAAGCGGTGTCGTTTTCTAGGACCATATCCTCGCGATCGCCCGCGGGTGCTCCGTCTGAATAGCGGCTTTCTCCTTTGATTCGGATGCCGGCGATTCGATCGGGAACCGCATAATCGCCGCCAGGATGTCTTTGGTAGTGATTGGCGTTGGGGACGTAATAGAGAAAGAAGGGATTTGGTGCCTTGGACTGCCGGTCGATGAATGCCAGGACCTCCCGCAAGTAGTCGGGTCCAAGTTTCGAAAGGTCCCAGTCCGGAGCAGCAAGGACCCGTCCTGCCCGGCTTTTCATTCCTATTCGCTGCATTTTGGAACGGTCGGTGAAGGTCCATCGATCGTTTCGAAAATAGATCCTCGGCTCAAGATCGAGGGGGTCTTCGGTGTTGCCAGTCACCCCGAAATATTCGTCGAACCCGTGATGGGTCGGACCATCGAGAAAGGGCTTGGTGAAATCCACATCACCGAAGTCATACTCGTCAGCAGCTTTGCCATGGCCGTCATCGAAGGACATGCCGACGTGATATTTCCCAACCCCGGCGGTGGTATAGCCATTACGCTGTAACATACCGGGAAGTGTCGGGCAGTTGCGATGGATCATCGGCGTGTTTGGTCCGTGCGGCAACCATCCCTGGTATTTTAAATAAGCCCGATGAGCGAATCTTCCGGTGAGCAGGGAGTATCGGGTCGAACTGCACATCGAGGCCGGCGCATGGGCATCGGTGAATAAGACCGCCTGCTTCGCGAAGTCTTCAAGATTCGGAGTTCGCAAAGTTCTTGCGATGGGCTTCGCATTTGGTCCGAGTGACTTACCCAGGTAAGCGCTGGTATCGCCCAGTCCCATGTCATCCGCCATCATGATGATGATGTTTGGCTGGGCGGGACGTTCAGCTGCTTCACAGAGGATTGCTGTCCCGAGAATCAGGAGCGCGAGTGCCGGATTCGGAGTCATGCGAAGAGATCGAGAACGGGTTGACCCTTGTGCGCCACCGAGAAGGGACGCTTGCTCGGGCTGTAGAGGACTTGGTCGGTCGGGATACCGAGAGCGTAGGCGATCGTGGCATTGAAATCCGGAATCGTAATCGGTTTTTCGACCACTTCTTCAGCGCCTTCGGATGTCTTACCAAAGACGTAGCCTCCTTTGAATCCGCCCCCCGCGATGACACTGGTGAAGGCTTGGGGATAGTGGTCGCGTCCGATGTTGCGATTGACGATCGGAGTGCGCCCAAATTCGGTGGTCAGTACCACCACGGTTTCGTCTAGCTTGCCGCTGCTTTCGAGGTCCTCGAGCAAGGCCCCCATCGCCTGGTCCATCGTCTGGCATAAGAGAGGCATCGATGTGAAATTATTCGTATGAGTGTCCCAGCCGCTTAAGCTGACTTCAACCGTCCGTACATTGCTCTCGATCAGACGGCGCGCAAGGAGGCAACCCTGTCCAAATGGATCGTCGCCATAGCGCTGACGTGTTTTCTTGTCCTCCTTGTTAATACTGAAGGCTGCTAAGTCAGGGCTTTCCATCAGGCGGACCGCGTCGCCATACATATCGCCATAGGCCCGAATCGGCTTGGAGTGATAGCGTTCGAGAAACTCGACATCGAGATCCTTGGAGAGGTCGATCCGTCGTTGAAGTCGATCCCCGCGAAGGGAGGACTGGGCATGCTTGAGTCCCGACTTTGGGTCGGAGATCGCGAGCGGTCCAAACTCGGGCTCAAAGAACCCACCACTCCCGTGGAACCGGCTTTCCTTTCCGATGAAAACGGAACCGGGCATCGTCGGGTTGAGTTTTCCATTTAGTTTTTGGTTCCACGCACCGAGACCAGGGTGGCGAATGGTGGCTCGCTGCTGGTAGCTGGTGTGCATGAAATAGTTGCCCTTTTCGTGGTCGCCGGTGGTCGAGGTGAGGGAGTTGATGACACAGAGCTTGTCGGCGTGCTTCGCGAGGCTCGGCAGGTGGCTTGAAACGCGAATGCCATCGACGTTGGAATTGATCGCCTTGGTCGATCCCTGGTTCTCGTGGTCGGTCTTCAGGTCGAAGGTGTCGATGTGGCTCATGCCACCGGCCATGTAGAGATAGATCAATTGCTTTGCAGGCTTCTCGCGAGGAGCGATCAGGCTCTTGTCACCGGCGGCGGCGAAAAGGGAATTTGTGCTCACTCCCAGAAAACTCCCGGCAGCAAGCTCGAGGAATCGGCGACGGTTAAAATCGGATCTATTCATAATGAAGATGAGAAGGGTTTATTGGATGAAGAGGAACTGCCGAGAGTTGAGTAAGGCCCAGACGAGATCTTCGATTGTTTCTTCGCCATGTGCTTCGAAGTTAATGAGGATTCGCTCGACTTCTCGCTGTGTCGGTTTTCGTGTCAGCATGGCCCGGTAGATTGTCTCGATTTTTTCCTCAGGGGATGAGACCGCTTCAAGCTGCTTGCCAAGGACTGCGTTGGGATTGGAGATTGCAATGCTCAAGGGACTGTTCAAAAGATAGAGCGCCTGGGGTACGGAGGCATTGGAGGAAGCGTTCTCGATAACGTCGCGATCGGATTGACCAAAGTCGCGTAGGAAATGTCCCCGCTTTGCTGGCGACTCCAGTTCGACGGCACGGGCCATGCCTTTTGCGGTCTCATTGAAGTCCCGGAGGTTTTTGTGTTCGCGTTCGAGCCATCCTTTTCGCTCCGAGGTATCCAATCCTTCCGGAGGTTTTCTTACCCTGCTTTTTAAGATCTTTGTTGAGGAATCCGCTGGAAGATCAGCAGTCATGCCTGCCATCATGGCGGCGGGAACAGTCCGTCCGCCTTCGAGATCCACCAGCACAATTTCGCGGCTTCGCCGAATGAACTCACGGTCTTTCATTTTGAGTTCAGCCGTGAGCGCTTTGGCCCTGTCGTTATCGCCAGCGTCGTAGGCATCAGTGATCCGTTTCTCGTAGTCCGCCTGCTCGGCATAAAGTTTGCGGCGCAGTTCACCGACTTTTTTCATACGAGGGAGAACCTCCTCGATTGTTCTGCCATTGAGACTGTGATAGGTGGCTCTCATACGGGCCATGCGATCAAGAGTCTTTTGCCGATTGGGGGCATGCTTGTCGACACCGGGAATGATGAGCGTGGCGATTGAGTCCCAGATTTGCTCACCGCTCATTCGCTGCATCATCGGTCCGGTAAAAGGGAAAGGCGTCCCGAGGAAGTGATCCTCACCATGCATTTCCCGGCGGAAGAGTTCGGTGTGAAAGAGCACGTTCTGGAATGCGCGAAGATCGTAATTTACCTCGCGCATTAATTCCTCGAGGTAGGCCAGTAGGTCCGGCTGATCGATCGTGGAGATTTCGCTTAAGTCGTCGACCGGTTCGAACAAACCATAACCAAAAGTTCGCTTCCAGAGTCGATTTACGATGACGCGGGTGAAGCGAGGGTTTTCCGGAGAGGTGAGCCAATTGGCGTAGGCTTTTTTTCGTTCCGACGGGTCGGCGGGGGCCTCAATGTCTGTTCCGAACATCGTCGCGGGTTTGACGAGGTCATGCGGATCTGCGTCGGCATACTGGTAGTCATGAGGCAATTTGAGATCCGTGTCGGATAGGTGCCTGACTTCCAGATAGGTTGTCTGGTTGTAAAGCTTTCCGATTGAACCATAGACCGGTTCATTTTTCGACTCGGCCTTCGTTCTTGCAGCGATCCCTCGCAGGGCAAGTTCTCGAAATCTAGCCTCCGTGAGTTTACTGCGCTCCAAGAATTTTTTAGCGGACTGTTTCGAGAGGAAGGTGTCGATGTCGTCTCCATCATCCAATGACGGAAAGCCTTTCACTCCGACAGTGTCGAGGTAGGCGGCTTTCTCTTCCGCTCTCAAAGCCTGGTGAATTCCGGAGCGATGGGGATTGCCCCCGCGATGGTCATATCCATAGGTGAAGGCGGCCATCTTGAAAAAGTCCATCTGCGTCCACGTGTCGAAAGGATGGTCGTGACATTGGGCGCACTCGAGTCGCGTCCCGAGGAAGATGCGAACGGTATTCGACATGTTGTCGAGCGGCATTCCGGTATCACGAATGTAATAGCCCGCGGCTGGATTATCGAAGACGAGACCATGTCCCGAGACAAGCTGCCTTACCATGTCATCATAGGGCGCGTTCTTCGCGATCTGCTTCTTGATCCACTCTTTGTATTCGATTGTCCAGTGCACCCCTTCCTGAACTCGCAGAAGGTCGGCCCAGAATTGAAAGTGATGCGCGGTGTAGCCTGCGTCGTTGGCCAGCAATTGCTGAATGAGATGAGAGTTTTTATCAGGATCCGTTGCTTCAAAAAACTGGTCGGCTTCTTCGATTGTCGGAACCCGCCCGATGATCGCCAGATAAGTTCTGCGGAGAAATTTCTCGTCGGAGATGGTCGGATTTGGAGCGAGTTCCTTGCCTGTGAGATGGGCGTTGAGGAATGAGTCAATCTTCTCGGCATCCGGACGAGGGTCGAAATCTGCGGCGGCGACACTCGATAGTAAAAGAGTGATGCCGAGTTGGGATAAAATGAGCAATGCGGTGTTCTTCATTATATCAATCGCGCAGGGTATACCTAGTAACTAAGTTTACGTAGTCAAAAAATTGGCCCCTATTTTTTGGTTTTTTCAGGAAAAGACCAGTGCGTTCAAGGTCCATTCCGGGTTTCCGGGAATGGTTTAATCTTGGCACGATCGGCGAAACGAATCCACTCTGCGGATAACTTGGCGACGATCTCCGGATGTTTTTCCGCGACGTCTTGGGTCTCACTACGATCATTGGTCAGATCGTAGAGCTCCCAGATGATTGGCTCGCTTCGATCGTTGTCGGTGACCAGCTTCCAATTTCCCTGGCGAATCGCGGCATGGGTCTCGTGCTGCCAGAAAATTGGACGACCCTCCATTTTTTGATCCGGTTTCTGGAGATACGGCAGCATACTGATTCCCTCGAGTGGCAGCCGTTTCTTGCCGCCGAAATTCTCCGGATAGGTTGCACCTGCGACGTCCAATAGCGTCGGCATGATGTCGACGAAGTGAAAGTAAGGCTGACTTGAGACTTCGCCTCTGGCGCTGAAGCCTTTCGGCCAGTGAACAATTAGTGGAGATGCGATCCCGCCCTCGTGAGCAAACTTCTTAAACTTCCTAAAAGGTGAGTTTGAATAGGAAGCCCAACCCTGACCCTGGGACGTGGCCCAGCCGCTGAATTTCTTCCATTTTTCGTAGTTCGACTTCTTGTAACCAACGCCGCCGAGCTTGTCCCTGTGCGACCACGCACCTTCCTCCTTTGCGCCTCGTCTTGTGAACTTGCCATTCCGCCATTCGCCCTCGACGTAGTCGTATTTCCCGCCTTCGAAGTGTGTTCCGAAGACACCCATCTCACCGGAGCAACCATTGTCCGAGACAAAGAGAATCAGCGTGTTTTCGTAGACGCCTTTTGCTTTCAGCTTGTCGACCACCCGTCCGATGTTTTCGTCCATGTTGTCAATCTGTGCGTTGTAGATTGCTCGGCGAAAGCGAGCCTCATTCTTGATCTCCTTTGACAAGTCTTTCCACTTCGGCAGCGGATTGCGATCGGTTCCCGTCTGCATGCCGGGCATGATGCTGACGTTGTTGAAGTAGTGAATCTCGGGGAGGCGTTGGCCGGATGGAACAACTTTGGCGGCCTTTTGACGTGCGAGCTTTTTCTGTCGCATCTCGTCCCAGCCGTCGCCAAATTCCGCGATCCAATCCGGGGTTTGGAGTTTCGCCTCGTACTTCGCGATGGTCTTATCCGGAGCTTCGAGAGGAAAGTGAGGCGCGTTATAAGTCAAGTAGAGGAAGAAGGGCTTGTCGTCTTCCTTCAGGGCATCGTCGATGTATTCGAGCGCAACGTCGGTGAAGTATTCCGTGGTGTAGAAGTCCTTGTCCGGTTGGTAGGGGTTTTTCAGGGTTGTTTCGTCATTGTCCCCGGGAATCAAGAGTTTGCCATCCCGGTAAATGTCGCAGCTGCTGAGCACTTTCCAGTAGCTGTCGATGTGGGTGCGGACGACCGTGGATCGGTCGAAGCCACGGTTCTCGGGGAGCGAGTGGGCGGGGGGATTGCGGTGAGCGGCTGCGTGCCATTTGCCGCTTGTGAACGTGGTGTAACCCACTTTTTTCAGTGCTTCACCGAGGGTGACACCGTTCTCGTTGAGCGAGCCTTCGTAGCCCGGGCCCCAATCGCGGTAAACCATGAAGCCAACGCCAGCCTGATGTTGATAGAGTCCGGTAAGTAGGCTGGCACGAGACGGACAGCAACGCGCCGCGTTGTACATTTGGGTGAAACGAAGGCCGTTCTTCGCCAAGTTGTCGAGACGGGGAGTTTCGATCTCGCTGCCATAGCAACCGAGGTCCGAGTAACCCAGATCGTCGGCAAGGATGAGGATAATATTTGGTTTCGAATTCGACGCGGTTTCTGCGCCGGATGCCACACCGAGGAGATAGAGAAGAGAGAGCGCGATCCAACAGGGAAAGGCGCGGAGAAGGTGAATACGGCTGGTAGTCATGTGATGATTTGGAGATCGGTGGTGTTTCGAGCCATCGAGAGAATAAAAGAAGACACCGCGGGTTCGTGTCGAGCGCAGAGTGAGACACGATTCGTTGTCTTGGATGGATTCTGTGCGACCATGATGGAACCTCTCATAGACTAAGTTCCGTTGGCCGAAAAATCGGCCTATTTTTTTGGGTTTTTTCACGACGGAAGCTCAGCAGGGATTATCATGTGGGCTTGCTTAGCCATCCAATGGTGCCGGGGGCGGCCTCTCGCTCATTCACTTTCATGAGGTCGAGGGAAGGTGAGTTCCGCTCAAATTGGATTGTGGTCGGAGAGGCTTAAAGCTCAACGTGATTCCCTTATTCGCAACGTGACGATCCTCGAGCGGCTGGGATGCCTCGATATGTCGGGAATGGATAAGCTGCGCCGAGGACTAACGCCCACGATCACCAGAGGGCCTCACGCTAGATCTGTCTCTTTTTCTCAGCTAGAATGCCGAGGGTGAGGAATCCGAGTAGCACAATTGTGAGATACCAGCCATTCTCCAAGCGGGATAGATGGCGATTCAGGTAGCTGGCCAGAGTGACCATCAATAGGCCATAGCCCAAAGCGCAGACAATCACGAAAAAGCCTACTCGAAAAAGAAAGTGCCATGACTTAGCGATGTTTTTGGAAAACTTAATAAGTTGGTTCCCGTAAATGACCATTAAAGCCGCCGTCCAGGCCAGACATAATTCGTATCCATGGCCTCGTAAAAACGCGGCTGCTCGGTCGATGACCTCATCCATACTGGTGTTTTAGACTGCCGGGAATTTGACTGCTAGGAATTTTCTTTTATTTAGGCGAACTCAACTCCTGCGGTGTAAAGTGTGATGGATCTACTGACTCCGAACAAACGATTCATGCAGAACCTAATCGACAGAGATCCTGCAGACCGGATAGCCCCTCTGTTTGAAGCGTGTGATAAAGAACCACGCTACTTCAAGCTGCAGGGTTAAATCATCCTCAGAGCTTTTCTGGTAACATCAGCAATGCCATGAATACTAGAAGGGGGGTGGCGCTTTTGAGATCTCTCTAATCAGGGACGTCTTCCCTTCTTTCGTTCTGCACGCTCTTTCATTTTTTGGATGCGGCGAGCCTCGGTCTTGACCATATTCGCAGCGATAACGAGAATAGGAAGGGGTGCGGCGAGGATCAGGCCGATTTGTAGGTAGTCCATGTCGAGATTCTCCGGTGTTTGGCAGGCTCGATCCGAATTATGTTTTTGATAAAATAATGTCAAGATGATGATTGTGATATTTTAATTGATATACTTATTGGCGCGGATGGCGGCGAGTGGCTCTGCTTGGGCGGCTTGTTTTTTGGTGAGAAGAACGGAGCGGACAGGCCAGAAAGGGGATTAATTTGGGCCAAATAGTTTCATGAAAAAAATCACTCGTGACGTGATGGAGGGACGTTAGGGCAGCGAGGGTTTTCGATTCCTATCTCTTTGTTCGATACAATCAGGGGGCAATTCGCCCAAGGCTTAGGGTGGGGTTCCAGGTAGCTGGGGTTCGACCGGCTCCAATCAATCTAAGGTTCCTGCTGGTTTGATTGACGTGGCAGGTGTTGCGGCTGGAGATTTGCACATCCTCGCCCCCAGGAAGGCTAAGAGAAACTAGCCATTGGTAACTCTCTGAACGCTATTTATCAATAATGAAACCACTCGTTTAAAATCATGTAGCCGAATGCCTCCAACGCTCCTTTGCTGCTCGGAGGCTGTCGGATTTTGAACGGGCACAGAATGGTGGGGTTAAGTCATGGCTGCACGCTTCGTCTCCATGGGCCGAAATACCCCGATGCTCCTGCCGCCCGACTAACGGGATTGTGTGGAGCTTATTGAATCAAAGCACGTTGTCCGTTTTGACTTCACTTGGTTTTTATCTAGGACTCCTTTGACCGAGCTTGTCTAGCAACCTTAAATGACTTGATACATTGAACCACAAAAATTACTGAGACGAGAGACATCGTGATCATACAACCGGTTGAGAGTTTGAGCTCGAAGTCTCCTTTGATTGCGGTGGGAATGATACGCCCGAGGGGCGCGAGGAATCCAAGAAGCCCAAAAGTAGCTGCGATATGCATACCTAATTTCAGTTTATCAGGATTCTTTGCAAGAAGGGAGCCCAAAAGAATGGGAACTCCAGCTATTGCTGGAATTAAAGCGGTCCAGCTCTGCATGCCACCTCCCAAGTAACCTAGAAGAGCAAGCGCTATTAAAATGATTCCGGTGTTTATTCCAGTTTTGGTTATGTTCATGTGATAAAAAGGCTAGAGAAAAATAACGATTTTGCAAGACTGCTAGGGATTTGCTCTTAGCGGAAAGGTCGCGGATACCCGGGTTGGGCGGAAGACATGGGGGAGAAAGGAGGTTGCGATCTTGAACAAGCAAGAGGGAAATGATGCGGCTAGGATGCGCAAAGAGCTTTCACAGTCCTTCAGGAAACTGGGGCTGAAACCATAAAGAAATCGTTTCCTGCTCAATATTTCGGAAAGATAGCCGGTGTTGGGAACCGGTCTTCGGGGCTGTTTTTTAACAGGTATTCCTCCCGGGGAATCTGCATCTTGGGCCAGCTTTGCGGGCGGATTCGGACAACTTTTCCGGGGCGAATGCCTTCGATGATGAGGTCGGTTTCAAACTGGATTTGGATGCCGCTGCTGCCCATGGGGATTTGTTTGGAAGTCCGGGTGACCTCAAGAATTTTGCCATTGGAGGCCATATGGCCGGGACCATAGTGGCCGGCGGTGTGCTTCAAAGTGTTTTCGGCTCCATTGATTTGTCCCCCGACCCCTTTCTGGAAGTCGGCGTAGAGCGATGGATCCATGCCGCCGAAAAAGGTGGCGGACACGGTGGCCCGCCCAAACTTGCCATACGTAATGTCATCGACCATGGCGGGCATCCAGCGACTACGGATAAAGGCTTTGTGCTTCTCGGTCTGAAAATAGGCAGCGTGTTCGATGGACTGATCGTCCAGCCAGATGTCCGAGACGTGAAATTGTGTGAAAGCCCCACTCAGACCGTCCCCGGGTGCCGGCTTCCAGGTAATGCCAAGTAATACAGGCTGATCCTTGATCTCTTTCTTGCCGCTTTGAGGCCATACTTTTTCAGAAATTAGATCCGAGACTCGGATTGATTCGCGACCTCGCCAAATACGGGTTGCGGTATCGAAAGTCATCTTTTCCGGTCCGTACTCTTTTCCACCCTTTTTTTTGGATTCACGTCTGGCAAGGATCGAACCCTCGTTGCCCTTGATCTCCACTTCCAAAAGTTTCCAGATTAGTCCGTTTCTTCTGCAGTGACTGGGCTCGTCCTCCAGAAGAAGGATGTGGTTCTCTGCGGGGAAAATGCCGGTGCCGCGATAATGTCCTGTGTTCTTATTCTTGTTGTTGGCCGGCAACACTGGCACGGCGGAGGTCTCGGGGTCCGGCGGCAGGAACCCATGAGCATGAAGAACACTACCCAGCGGAACGTCACGAAGATCGGCCGGAGCGTTATTATACCGAACAATTCCGTAGGGAAGCATGGCGAAGGGATGGGGGTCGTTGCGGTAAAACTTACCTGTCCCCTCGACGCGGATACTGCCCCGGCGGTTGGCGTGGTCTACGAAAATCAGTTCGCCGCGGTAGGCGTGGGCTTTTTCAATGGGTGGGAATTTCCTTTCCTCGGGACGAAAGATTTCCGTTTCAGATTGTCCGTTAGTGGCGGTTACGTGAACGAGGAGCGCGCAAACAAACGCCGGCAAACGCCTGATTAGGAGCAAAGAACAGGGAGCGAAAAATAAGTTGGGTTTCATAGTACGATCTTTAGACTGCGGATGGGAATAATGGCCAGTTCGTTGGCCATGTGGCTCTAGGAAGTGAATGGCGAAACGCTTGCCGGGTTGAATTCGGAGTCACAACGAAATCAATTTGTTGCTATCGCCGAACTGATCGGTTTCCACGCCCATCTTTTGGGCCATGAGAAGGAGTAGGTTACTCATGTGGGCATCCGTGTTCGCTGGGCGACTGCAGAGGCGGTAGTGTTCGCCGGGCTTGTCGAGGGCGTAGCCGTTGAAATGGCTCTGGTTGAAGTCCAGATGACTCCCGTGATTCAGGCCAAGGTCCGTGCCGCCGGCGAGCACCAACGGCAGGTTGGCGTTACCGTGGCTGTGCCCGTAGGACATGCCGCTACCGAAGAGCGACATAGTTGAGCCGAGCAATGAATTACCGTTTAGATCCTTGGTTTCCGACAGCCGGGTGAGGAAGTAGCTGAATTGCTCGATGGCGAAGGTATCGTAGTTGGTGAGTTTCTCGATGTAGCCTTCATCGCCACCATGGTGGCTGAGCTGGTGGCGCGATTCGGTGATGCCAATTTCTGGAATGGCAAAAGCATCGCCTTCGCCGCCAAGGCTGAAGGTGGCCACGCGCGTTACGTCCGTTTGGAAAGCCAGCACCATGAGGTCATAGACTGTGCGAAAATAGTCGCCAGCCTGCGATTTGGCAATGTCTCGGTTGGTGCGTTTGCGGTCGAAGTCGGAAATCTTGGGCAACGGGGTATCGAGCCAGTCGTCGGCTCGGCGGGTACGAATCTCGGCTTCACGCACGGAGGTCAGGTATTGGTCCAATCGGCCTTTATCGGCCGTGCCCATCTTCTGCGATAGTTTACGTACTTCAGCGAGGTTATCATCCAGCACGCTGGCTTTGCGGCGTAAGGCTTTCCGTTGGGCAGCGATGCCCCCTTTGGGTTCCTCGAAAAGAGACCTGAAAATCTGGCTGCATCGGCGCTGCGCGGGTAATTGAACGCCGTCCGCGGTCCAGGCGAGGGATCCCTGCGTCAGGGCGATTTCCATAGAGGGATAGCGTGTGTATTGCCCACTGACCTGCGCCATTTTCTGGTCCACCGAGATGGTGTTGCGGTGCGCCGCGCCAACTTTGGCGCCGGTCAGGAAGATGTTAATGCAGTTGTGGTGGTGCCCCAGACTACCGGGATGGTGTAGACCGCTGACCGGCGTGATCACGTTGCGGAATTTCTCCAGCGGCTTAAGCGAACGGGAGAAGGTGTAGTCCTTGCCCGATTCGGTGATTTGGTAGTTGAGCGAATGCACGCCGTTGGCGAGGTAAATGAAGGCACTGCGTTTCGGTGTCGCGGTTTTTTCCTTGGCGTGAAGAGGGATCATGCACTCGAGCATCGGCAGGGCGATACAAGTGCCCATGGCGCGGAGGGCGTGGCGGCGGTCGATTAGCCAGGATTGGGTCTGAAGGTTGCTCATGATCTTTTTTCTAGGTTAACGTTTTCGGATTAAATCGGATTGAGCCACGGCTCGGACGATGTCCTTCACACGATATTGATTTTTCTTAGCCTCGCCGGCAATTAAATCCAAGTCATCGCGGTCATCCACCGTCAGCACCCGGCGCAGGGCGTAGGCGCAAAGGTGCTCAATGAAGGCCCGGGCGATCTGGTCGCGATCCTCCAACAGGAGTTGTTTGAACTGGACCGAGTCCGCAAATTTCTGGCCATCGGGCATGATGCCCGAAGCATTCACTAACGGATTGGGACCCACGCCGTTGGGCACGTGCTCGTGGGTGCGCCATTGGCCGATGGCATCATATTGGTCAAAGGCTAGGCCCAACGGATCAATGGTGCGATGGCAAGCTGCACAGTTCGCGTTCTGGGCGTGTGCCTCGATGCGCTGCCGGATGGTTATCTTATTACCCTTTGGTGGCACGGGTTCGATGGGATCCACATTGGCCGGGGGCGGCGGTGGGGTTTTGTTGAAGATGGTTTCGCTGACCCAAACACCGCGATGCACCGGGCGATGGCGGGTGCCATCCGAAGTGAGGCCGAGCACGGCGCCCATCGTCAGCAGGCCGCCTCGATGATCTTTGGGTTTAAGCGCCACGCGCTGGAAGCCTTCATTTTTTGGCTCGGGCAGGCCGTAGAAATCGCAGAGCCGGGCGTTGGCCATCGTCCAGTTCGAATCAAGCAGGCTCTCGATAGTGAGGTTCTTGGTGAGCAGTTCGCGGAAATACTCGACCGGCTCATTGCGCATGCTGATCTCTAGCCAATCATCATAGACGGGGTAGAGTTTCTTGTCCGGCGGAAACATGCCGACGCGATGCAGCTGCAGCCACTGGCGCGAGAAGTCATCGATGAAACGGTTGATCCGGCCATCCGAGAGCATTCGGTTAACGGTCTGTTTCAGATCGTCGCCCTTCAAGGTGCCGCCCTTGGCGGCGGTGAACAGCGCGTCATCCGGCATGGAACTCCAGAGGAAATACGAAAGTCGCGAAGCCAGTTCCTGATTTGTGAGGCGCTCGCGGGGTTGGGGATCGCCTTCCACGAGGTATATGAAATGGCGGGACGTCAGCACGCCCTGCAAGGCGATGCGATAGGCCACAGCTGGCTCTTCGCCATCTTGAATGGCCGCGTGGTACGAGCCCAGATAATTCTTCAGCTCCTCCGGTTGCACGGCCCGGCGCCAGGCGCGTTCGGCAAAGCGTTGCAGGTGTTCGGCGACGACTTCGGCAGAGGCATTCTCCGGTGGCAGCACGCCGCGTCGGCGGGATTTCTCCGCGTCGGTCACCAGCGGGCCTTCCCATTCCACCCAGTCAAGAATCACCGTGGAGAAAATACCGTTTCCATCTCCGTCAAACATCTGCGGGGCATTGGGGTATAAAAGGGCGGTCTCACTGCTATGGGTAAAAACGTAGGCGTTTCTGCTGGCGAGTGCGTTACGAAAAGCCCCTCCACTCCGGCGGTCAATGACATCAGTTGCTACCACGGCGAAATGCAGTTGCGTGGGCATCTCCAGAAACACCTCGAGTTCATACACCTGCGGCTTGTCTTCCGGCGCGGTGATGTCCAATTCGAGCAGACCGTCCACGGTCTCTTCGCTAGTGCGTTTACCAATGCTCAAGTGTGCCGGCTGACCACCGGTCGGGCGGATTCCGCTAGCTTGCAGTCGAAGTTTGTAAAGCCCACTGTGTTCGGGACCTGTATTGCCCAGCCAATTGGGAGCAAAGGCAGGTTGTATCCGGCCGGGAAAGAGCAGGTAACGCAGGGGCCGCTTGATGCCTAGCCGGTCGAGGACCTCCTGTTGTTTCTCTCCGCCGCCATAGCGTAACTCCGCGGCTGTCTTGCGGGCCTTACGGGCCTCGGCCACGGTGGGGGGGAAGGCGCGGTCCAGCACGATTTCGGCCGCGCGGTAATAGCGGTCCATGTGCGAAGGCGAAAGGGAAAGCTGCGAACCGATGCGCTCATAGCCGTGCCAGAGGGTATCTTCGTTCAATTCACCCGGCTTGGCCGGATCGTATCGCACGCCAAGTAGATCGTAGACGGTGTTCTGGTATTCCTTACGGCTTAGCCGGTAATGCGCTACCGGCGGGCGTTTGGCCATGCGCGCAGCGCGGCCTTCTCGGATACGTAGGTCCAATTGGGTAATAATATTGCCGATTTCATCAGCGTTCGGCTGCGGTTTATTCTCTGGCGGCATTTCGCCGGTATTGATTTTCTCCACGACCTCGGCCCAGAGATGACTGTCCTCGCCCAGCTGGAAATTGCGCGATAGTTGGTCGATCCGCAAGCCGCCTTTGGACTTTTCCGGTCCGTGACAGGCAACACAATATTTTTGTAAAATGATTTCAAAGTCCGAGTTTACAGCAAAAATTGGTGTCGGCAAAAAAAACAGCATACCCAAGACAGCGCGGTGAATCATGCGAGCACCTCCCAGACCACGTCCCCTTCGACATCTGTGAGCCGGTAATCGCGGCCTGCATACCGGTAAGTCAGCTCTTTGTGATCGAAGCCCATGAGGTGAAGAATGGTGGCATGGAAGTCATGAACATGCATCGGCTCACTGCTAGGAATTTACTTTTGGCGGGAAGGTCGCGGAAACCCGGGTTGGGCGGAAGACATGGGGGAGAAAGGAGGTTTTTGCCTCAAGCAAGGCGAGTGAGATGGCTACGCCAGTGCCTCGAAATAAAGCATGTTGATCCGAAATTTTGGGCATAACTTTATCTAACCAGAAAATCTCCTAGGATCTTTCAAAAAGCAATTTTCCCGATAACAGTGGCTTCAAGTATCGATAAGGAAATGACCCTGCGCCAAAGATCTATATACCAGATTTAGATCAGACCGACCGCCGTCTGTCCCTCCAAAAATCTATCTCGGGTGGGTTGGTTATTACTTCACTACGAGGAATTTACTTTTGGCGGAAAGGTCGCGGAAACCAAGGTTTGGCGGAATACATGAGAGAAAAGGTGGCAAAAGCCAACGGAATGTGACGAAAACGTCCATTGTGATGTGATTTCAGTAATTTGCAGAATTGCTATTTTTTGGCTTGGGAGGTGTATTTGGATGAGTATGTTCCACAGCCAATGTTCATAAAGTATGTGATTTGTGCACTCGGAGCTTGTTTGGCGGCTCAGGCTGATACGGTGGGATTGTGGCGGTTTGACGAAATTAATGCGGCTTTGGATAGTCCGGTTGCGTCATCGATCAATACGACCTCACCGGGAACCCTTGATGCCTTGGTTGCCGGAGGTAATCCTCTCTACTCGGACGATGTCCCCGCAGCGGAGATTTTCGATCCGGTTTCGGGGACAACGTATACAAACCAATTTTCGCTCAACGCTTCGGCGGGAAGCTCCCAACTCAGCATCGAGGATGCCGTTGATTTCAACTCCTCGTTCACAGTTGAATTTTTTGTGAAATACGTCGGAGAACCGGGCGGCTACGAGGCAATCATGCAGCGGGTTCAAACATCCGATCTGTCGTGGAAGATTGATTTTGATCACGGTGCGAACTCGGCTTTCGGGAGAATTCGGACTCGTTGGGACACCCCAGGCGGAGTAGCGGACGGAGTGGCCGATGCCCTGGTGGATGAGAATGTCAATTTTGTGTTAGGTCCGCTGGGCAACGTTGCTGCTCCCAAGATTTATGTCGATACCGGAGCCAAGGATGCCGAGGGGCTGGATGTGGGACCTCAGAACACCGGGAACCCGAATGATTACGTTTACGATACCACCAACGGCAATCCAAATGATGCCGATGTGGCTCTTCAGGGAGATGGCATGAATGATATTGACGAGTGGCATCACGTTGCGATGTCGTTTGATCAGGATACCGGCGAAATTAAGTTCTACTTTGATTATCTCCTGAGCCAGACCCGCGCGCTTGCTGACACGGAGGGCGATGGCTACACCCATCCCGCTGCGCCCATCTTTTTCGGGAAGCTGACCGGGTCCGAATACGGCCTTCTGATGGATGAATTGCGCTATTCCAATGCCATTTTGACACCGGGAGATTTTCTGCGGGAGCCTATCGTCGGCGCTGGCAACACCGTTGCCCACTGGCGTCTCGAGGAAGAAGGAGCGGTTGACGGAGGTGATGTGATTGTGGCTGAGAACTCCGTTGGGCCTACCAATTCCGCCGCCCCGAATCAGGGGATTCCCAGGTATTCATCCGATGTGCCCTCTCCCGCAATTTTCGATCCAATCTCCAATACAACATTGAGCAACCAGTTTTCGCTCGATGTGACTGAGGCCAATTCACGCCTCCGGGTCGCTAATGATCCATCGTTGAACACCTCGTTCACCTTGGAGTTCTTCATGAAAGTGATCGATGAACCCGGAGGTTATCACTCATTTTTGAGGAGAAGTCAGGCGGGTGACCTTCGTTGGCAGATTGATTTTGACCACGCTAACACCGGACCCTTTGGTCGCCTGCGCAGCAGATGGGACACTCCGGGTGGGGAGCCCAACAACCAGAACGAAGCGGGAATCGACGAAAACATCAACTTTGTAGTGGGTCCCCAGGGTGGCGCAAACGTTCCCGGCGACCTCCGCATCTGGGTTGATACCGATCCGGGCGATGGTCTTGTGAGCAGCTACGACGATGCCGATTGGTCTAACGATGGAGATGGTGTCAATGATAACGAGGCCTGGCATCACGCGGCGCTTACCTTTGACGAGGACACCGGCGAAGTGGGATTCTACTTCGATTATGAGTTGATGCAGATCAGGACTCTTTCGGATAGCGAAGCTGATGGATACACCCACCCGGATGCGCCTTTCGATTTTGGAAAGCTTACCAACGCTGGCTATGGCTTGTTGCTTGACGAGGTTCGTTTTTCCGGAGAAGTCCTTCTTCCGTTTCAGTTCCTTCAGGTCGTCACACCTCCGACTGTTGAGTTGGAAATCACCTCTCTGGTTTACGATGCGGCCACTCCCAAGGCGACCGTTATTTGGAGCGCCGTTCCTGGTCGAAAGTACAGCCTCGACTATTCCACCGATCTTGAAACTTGGTTCGAGTTGCTTGAGGAAGAGGTAGCCACGGAAGAAACCTACACCTTTGTTGATACTGAACTTGAAGGAGGATCTCCAAAGATCTTCTATCGCGTTCGCGAGATTGAATAAGCACCAAGCAATTAAAAAATAACTATGAAAAAAACATCCCAATGTGTGGTTCTTTGCAGCCTGACACTTGCTTCATCACTCCCGGCTTCTACGACAGCCTACTGGCGTCTGGAGGAAGGTATCAATGGCTCCGATGTGACCGCTGCCGTCGACAGCTCCGGAAATGGTTTCGGCCAGTCATCTCGCTCTGGGAGCCCGAAATACTCAAACAATGTTCCCGGAGCATACATTTTTAATCCGGTGAGCGGGCTCACGTCTCCCAATACCCTCTCTCTCGATGCCTCGGTTGCAAATTCGCGGATCCGGACTGTCAATGACGCGGCCTTCAACACTTCGTTTACGGCTGAAATGTTTATTCAATTAACCGGCCAACCCGGCGGATATCATAATTTTATGAGACGACAGGAATCCCTAACAAATCGCTGGCAGATTGACTTCGACCACGCTGCTGGAGGTCCCTTTGGGCGTGGGCGGGCCCGCCTTGATACTCCGGATGGCGATAATACTAATTTTGTCGTTGGACCGACCGACGGAGCTGCAGTTACGGGAGCCAATCGTCTCTGGGTGGACACTCCGTTGGGCGATGGAAACCCTGCCAGTTATTCTGGTGACTCTGACTGGGCGACCCAAGGGAATGGAATCAATGATCTTCCAGAGTGGCATCACATTGCTATTACTCTGAATACGGTAACCAACAAGTGGAGTTTTTACATGGACTACCAACTTATGCAGACCCGTACGCTTGTGGATACCGACAACAGCGGTTACGCGCACCCCGGTGGACTCATTGAGTTCGGTAAAGGAGGAGGAGGAGCGACCTATGGGACTTTCATCGACGAGGTCCGCTATTCAGATGGTGTTCTCGATCCAACGCAGTTTCTTCAGGCGGCAACTTCGATTCCCGAGCCAGGCTCTGCGCTCCTTGTTCTATCAGGAGGATTGGCTCTGGTTCGTCGTCGTCGATAGAATTTTTCTTCTTCAGCCCCCGGGCCGTGCTGCGCCTTCGGGGGCTTTTTTATGAATATTATTAAACCTCTCTCTGCTCTGGTTATACTACCCTCTGTCTGTTTGGCGGAGGTTGTGATCAGTGAAATCAACGGTGCCTCGTCGGACCGACTTTTGAAATATTCGGATTCTGGGCAGCCAAGTCTCGGGCCCGGCATCCCTTGGTTTGAACGAGCGTTCGATGACTCGGGTTGGCTTGTTGGACCAAGTCCATTTGGTTTCGGGTATGGCGGGGTTTCGACCAACTTGTCTTCTGCCCTTCAGGGAAAGACTCCTTCGCTCTATCTTCGCAAAACGTTCAATGTTTCGGCGGCTCAGTCCGCCTCCCTGGCAGATCTGAGTTTGACGACGGAATTTGATGACGGGATCATTGTCTTCGTCAATGGCATTGAAGTGTCCCGGTGTAATCTCGGCGCGCCGGGAATGTTTATCTTTTCTGATCAGGTGGCATTCAATGAGGATTCCACCGAGGGAAGCCCGGTTTCCCTTAATCTCGGGAGAGCTTCGGATGTTCTTTTGGAGGGAGAAAATGTCGTTGCGGTGCAGGTGGGAAACCGGACCACTTCTTCGCCGATGTATTTCAGCGGGTCACTCCGCATCAACGCCGGCGTGACTTTACTGAATGTTGTTTCCGAAGATTTTTCGACCGCCAACGGGGCGTTCAAAACCCATTCGAACGTTGCTGGTTCCATTACCAATACGACCACCGGCACTCCGTTGCCCAATGGTTGGCTCGACCTTTCGCCCTTGGTCTCGAGTGGAAGCAATTGGACTGAACTTGAGGTGAGATCGCAATCCGAGGCAGGAGGGGGAGAAGCGGGGGGTGGCGCGGTTTCCTACACGGTTTCAGGTGGGGGAACCTCCGACGACGCGGTTATTGCTTTTCCGCCGGTTTCGATGGGAACCTACTGGGCGGGTGGAGCGCTGACTACCGCGAATCTCAGCGAGACCCGGGTTTCTTTTCGATTCAAAGGTGACTCCGGAACTGCGTATGACTTTATCATTGAGTCACCGGATGGTGTTGCTTCGGCAACAGGCTTTCCACTCGTGGCGGCAAGCAGCGACGAAACATTGGGTTACTGGAGATTTGATGAGGGAAATGCCTCGAACGGATCAACCATTGCGGTGGCCGCGGATTCTTCGGGCAATGGATTTGATGCTAATCCGAGTGGGGGTGGCGCGGGTTCTTATTCCACTGATGTTCCGGGGGACCTCATTTTTGATCCACTCGCGAATTCGACACGGAGCAATCAATTTTCCATGGATGTTTCGGCTTCGGGTCGCCGGATGGCAGCGCCCAATTCGTCGGAATTCAACACCTCGTTCACGGTGGAAATGTTCATCAGGATCGATGAGGAACCGCCGGGATACAATTCCTTCCTGAGGCGTCAATCATCGACATCATCACGCTGGCAAATCGATTTTGATCACGCGGGTTCGGGGCCTTTCGGGAGAATTCGTTCCCGCATGGATACCCCTGACGGAGACAACACAAATTTCGTGCTTGGACCTGTCGGAGGTTTTTCCGTTCCTTCCGAGCAGAGAATTTGGGTCGATACCGATTCGGGGAATGGCTTGGTTTCAAGCTACAACGATCCCTCGGATTGGGCCAATGATGGCAATGGGATCAATGACAGCCCCGGCTGGCATCATGTCGCGCTCTCGCTCGACGAAGAGACCGGTGTCGCAAAGTTCTACTTTGACTACGAACTTATGCAGACCCGGACCCTCACCGACAATGATAATAGTGGTTATGTGCATCCTTCGGCCGTGATCGAGTTTGGGAAATTTAGCTCATCGTATGACATGCTCATCGACGAGGTTCGCTACGCCGGACGACCGCTCGATCCCGATGAGTTTCTTCAAGTTGTTGCGAGTGCGCCCGAGGTTTGGTCCACCTACGAAGTGGATTTGGGGCAAGCGGATCCCGCGGAGCGGACCGCGTTTATCAACCACCTTAATTCCAACAATCTTACCTCGTTTGTTCCAGCCCTGCGGATTCGGGGAGAGAGCTATTCTGAAACTGGCAAAACCCTCACCCTTGATTCCTATAGCGTCGATTACACCCAGGGTGGTGCGAGTGCCAATCTCATTGTGGGAAATGCCAACTGGCAATACCACCTGGGGACGGCGGAACCCTCCGGCGGGGTTCATGAAACAGCTCTTGAAGTGGACCGGGCCGAGTTTGTGGATTGGATTGAGTTGGAGAATACCGATGCCTCTGCTGTTGATCTCACAGGGTGGTCGCTCACGGATGATAGCGGGGATTCCAGCAAGTGGACTTTTCCTCCCGGCACCACGATCCCGGCAAACGGACATCTTCTTGTCCTTGCAGATGATCTCGATCTCACCGGGCTCAGTCCTAATTTTCTGCACGCCAATTTCAAGCTCGCCCGCGGAGGAGAGTATCTAGCCTTGTTTGATGACTCCGGAGCTCCTCGAACCGAATTTTCGGGAGGCTTTCCGAGGCAGCTGGATTTTCATTCCTATGGTCTTGAGCCGGGGGGGGGCACCTACGTTTATCTCTCCGGGCCGACGCCGGGTAAAGCCAATGCCGGCCCGTCGTTTGCCGGAGTGGTGCAGAAACCCGACTTCGATGTTCCAAGCGGATTTCATGCGGGCACAGTAGCCTTGGGGATCACTACCCTTACACCGGGAGCAGTGATCCGATACACAACGGACGGAACGGAGCCGACTCTCACAAACGGGAGCACTTACTCCAGTTCATTGTCACTTCCGCAGATTAATTCACAAACAGCCCACACGATTAGGGCCCGTGCTTTCTTGTCCGGTCAAATTCCCTCCAGAGTGAAATCAGGCAGCTACCTGGTTGGGCAGAGCTCCAACATCATTTCGGCTCCAGCCATGCTTTTCACGGCGGATACCGAACGATCGTTCACCAAACCCTACGGGGTTCTCTCAATCGAGGGTGGGAGCTACGTCGATTCAAAATGGGAAGCAGATGACAAGGGCGATTACAACATGGCGCGGGAGCGGGGGAGAGCCTTTGAGCGTCCGGCCTTCATTGAATTCTATTCCGCAAACTCGACCTTGGGATTTCGTGAGGACGCCGGACTTCGAATGTCCGCCAGTAATTATTCCCGACCCCGCATGATCCTGGGCGGTGTTGAGAATTCTCCCTGGGCCACCAATTCGCGGGAAAAGCCTTCTTTTAACTTGTACTTTCGGGATGAATACGAGGATTCCTCAATTACCTTCCCGATCTTTGGTGAAGACTATCCCGTCGATACTTTTGAGCAGCTTCGTCCCCGGGCCGGAAAGAACGATATCAACAACCCACACATCAAGGACGAGGTCATCCGCCGGCTATACCTCGATATGGGTAATATTGGTTCGCGCGGGATCTTTAATAGTCTGTATTTAAACGGGGAGTGGAAGGGGTTCTACAACACCTGTGAACGACTTCGGGAGCCGTTTTTTCAAGCTCATTATCCGGGTTCCGAAGAATGGGATATCCGCCAGGCCGGCAATGCCAACGGAGGACTTGCCGAAGGAGACAATGACGCCTGGAATGAACTTAACACCCGCCTGCAGGCTTCCAATGTGAACAGCCAATCCAACTGGGAAAATGCTCTCAAGCTGGTTGACCCGGTAGCGATGGCTGATTACTTCTTGCTCAATATCTATGGCGCCACGTGGGACTGGCCAAATAACAACTGGGTATCGGCCCGGGAACGCTCGGCGAACGGTCGCTATCGCTTTTATGTTTGGGATGCAGAGGGGGCGTTTGGGCATCCACGTCGAACGGGAAACAACAACAGCAACAAGCCCGTCGACTTCAACACCATCACCCAGGACCTTCTCTCCCGGACAGATTCCACTTCACAAATGTTTCAGCAACTCGAACGTTGGCCGGAATTCCGCCTGCTTCTTGCCGATCGGATTCACAAGCACTTTTTTCACGGAGGAACCCTCGATGATTCTTCGCCTGCTGCTTCGCACATCAAGGGAGTGATTGATAACGCGATCTCAGAATTCTCACCTCTTCTGGATGAGCGTTCCAATCAAGCAGTTGATACGGAGTTCTGGGAATATTGGACCAATTCGGGTTCGTCACGCAGGAGTTATCTTCTTGGACCCAACGATGAGCATTTCCGTGATGCCGGATATTGGCCGAATACCGGTCCACCGGTTTTTAGTCAGCATGGGGGAGAATTTTCAGCAGGTTTTGAACTGACGATGACTGGTGGTTCGGGAACCATTTTCTATACCACCGATGGCACTGATCCGCGTGAGTTTGGCGGGGTGACGGGTGGAACGGCGCTGGTCTATGGCTCATCTGTTGTTCTTCCACAGGCTATTGTGACAGTGAAGGCCCGTCTCCGGAGCCCGGAAGGAGAATGGAGTGCTCTGACCGAGGCGGAGTTCAAGGTCGGCCTTGTTCAACCGTCTTTCTCGAATCTCGTGATCTCGGAAATCCACTATCATCCGGGAGCGCCCACGACGGCGGAAGTTGCTGCAGGTTTTTCCGATCCGGATGATTTTGAATTCATTCAGCTAAAGAATATGGGAATTCAAACCCTCGATCTCTCTGAATTGTCATTCACGGATGGTATTGGATTTGATTTCGCGACAGGTTTGGTGACTTCCCTTGCTCCGGATGCCACGGTCATTGTAGTGAGGAGTCTTAATGCCTTTAGGCTCCGCTATGGAAGCTCATTTGATTCGCTTCTTGTCGGTCAGTTTACCGGAGGCCTCTCCAATGGAGGGGAGCAGATTGTTTTGGAGACGCCTTCCGAAGTCATCCGATCGTTCAGTTACGGCGATTCACTTCCGTGGCCGGAGTGTGCGGATGGAGATGGCATCTCGCTGATTCTTCTTGCTCCGGCCTCAAACCCCGATCACTCGCTTGCTGTCAATTGGATCGGCTCTGCACAGATTGGAGGGCTCCCCGGAGGACAACCCCGGGCGCTCACCTACGCGGAATGGCAGGGTTATTCCTTTGCCGGACAGTCCACCGGACCGGAAGATGATCCTGATCTGGATGGTTTACCCAATCTGATTGAGTTTTATTTGGGATCGCTTCCCGGAAAGAACGATGCCTCGAATCATGCTCCTCAGGGCTCCTTGGTGGATGATGGAGGGGAGAAATATCTCACCCTCACTTTCTCCGAGGTCGCCGGTCAAAGTGGCTTGAACGGAAGTGTCCAGGTTTCTACGGATCTTGAGAATTGGAGTTCGGATCCCGAAGACATTGTGGAACTTCTTCCTGCCCTTCCCAATGGCAACGGGAGTCTTCAGCGGACCTTCCGTGTCCTGACTCCCGTGTCTGCCGACGTAAAGCAATTCGTTCGTCTCAGGGTGATTCAGAACTAGGAATATCATGGTTACAGATGGCGGAAGCTGAAGGATTCGTCAGGTCTTTCAGGGGATGAATTTTGGCTGCTTGCCAGGCCCACCTTCGCAAAAACTTCGGCGGGCAGCCTTCGCCAAGGCTCCGTCAAGTCAAGCTGCTGGCTTGCTCGCCGAAGCCCTGGCGAAGGCTGGTGGAGGCGAGGGGAGTTGAACCCCTGTCCTAAATGCCTTTCACATTAGCGTCTACATGGGTAGCCGGGCATCTACTGATTTAAGATTTGTCAGGCCTCACCCGGCCCGTCTGACAATCCGATGATCCTGTTTGAGTTTCGCCAATCTTCCCGGATTCCCGAATGAGTGACTAGTCTGCTAAGTAGTCGCCCCGCACCGTAACAGACATCAGGATTGGAACGTTGCTGTCAATTAAGCAGCAAGTGCGAGCTCGTTAGAGTCTGCAATTATTTGTTTTGAACGGCTTTTTTAAGAGGCCAACCGATCAACCTCTCCATGCAGCTAGCGTTTCCAGCGTTCAGTCGAAACCAGAACGCCCCCACGTGCTGGGGAAAGGGTGGACCCGGTTTGGAAAAAATTCAACTGAATTGTCGCTCGTGATGTGGTTGGTTTCTTCTTCCGCCAACTAACTTGCCTGAAATTGTGAATACTTCTCTCTATTGCCATTCCCTCGCCTTGGTCGCGCTGCGCGTATTTGCGGGGCTTCTCGGTGTGACCCTGCTTGTGTCGACCGCTCCGGCCAGAAAGAAGTTCGATGAGTCGAAGCTGGAGTTTATTGATAACGGAACGATTAAACTGGGAGTGAGTCCGGATCTAGGAGGAGCCATCACCTACCTGTCCAAGTCAGGTCGTGACAAAAATGTCATCAACAATCATGACTGGGGGAGGCAGATTCAAATGTCCTTTTTTGGTGGTCCCGTGCCCTACGAGGAGAAGGGGCAGAAGCCGAAAAAGCATTGGGCGCATATTGGCTGGAATCCGATTCAAGCCGGCGATGACTACGGCAATGGATCTCAGATCGTCGAGTTCACCAAAAAGGAGACGAGTCTCTACGTGAAGTGCATTCCCAAGCAGTGGCCTTTGAATAACATTCCTGGCGAATGTACTTACGAAAGCTTTGTCGAGCTGAAGGGGAATACGGTTGAGGTGAAATGCCGGCTTGTGAACGCGCGCTCGGACAAGACCCAGTATCCCGGGAGGCATCAGGAACTCCCTGCGGTTTATACCAACGGAGAGTTTTATCGCTTGATGACTTATCGTGGTGATCAGCCCTTCACCGGCGACAAGCTTGCCCGGATCTCCAAGAAAGTCGGGAGAGGATTTCCGTGGAAGTATTGGCTAGCGACGGAAAACTGGGCCGCTTTGGTTAATGATGATGATTGGGGGCTTGGTATTTATAAACCAAACAACAGCTTGTTCATCGGAGGCTTCGCTGGAAAGGAAGGGCGGGGCGGCACGCATGATTCCCCGACAGGCTACATCGCTCCACTGCATAGGGAGATCCTCGATCACAATATTACTTACGAGTATGACTACTCGCTAATTCTTGGCAGTCTCAATGAGATTCGTGGCTACGCTATGGAACAAGCGAAGGGCATAAAGCCTCCGGACTGGAAATTTGAGCGTGACCGTCAGCATTGGCGATACCAGGCGGATGGTGGAAAGGGGACGGATGCGGGTTGGCCGATCAAGGGACATCTTCAGCTTGATCTCGGAGAGCCCGGGATTGCAGCGATCAGTCCGCCGGCTTTGTGGCAGGCAAAAGAGGCCCCGATACTTTTTATTGAGGCTGCGTTTAAGACAGAGCGAAAGGAAGCGATGGTGGCCTGGACAAATTATGAGGCTGACGGCCACAATCCCGGATTCAAGGCGAAGAACCAGCTTCGGTTCGATATTATTGGGGATGGTAAATTGAGGACATACCAGATCGATTTAAAATCAGCCCCAACGTACAGGGGGGCATTGAGCTATTTGATGGTGAAGCCGGTGTTTGAGCCGGATCAGGGAGCTTGGGTGAAAATTAAAGGCATTCGTCTGGGGAAATAAAAGCTTTGTGAGTTCACTAAAGGCCTGGTTTTGGCTGAATGTTTTTAAGGAATCTTAAATAAATCGGTCATTTTGTGGAAAAGTGCCGGATTCCTCTTGCCTGTGGGGGGAACTTTGCTACTGAACCCGCCCCGCGAGACCGCATCAGGCGATTTCGTGGCCTGATTCCTGAATCAACCTTAAGACCATGGCACGACTTTTTGGCACAGACATCCCTAATGAGAAGCGCATCGAAGCCTCTCTTCCGTATATTTTTGGCATTGGTCCATCGACCTCGTCAAAGATCCTTGAACACGCAGGTGTGAATCCAGACATCCGTACTGGTGAGCTGAGCGAAGAGCAACTCGTTAAGATCGCGACTGTGATCCAAAACGAGGGCATCATGATTGAGGGTGACCTCCGTCGTGAGCGTCAGGGACAAATGAAGCGCCTCGCTTCGATCAACTGCTACCGCGGAATTCGTCACAAGCGTGGCCTTCCAGTTCGCGGACAGCGCACACGCACCAACTCACGTACTCGCAAGGGTAAGCGTAGGACTGTGGGTGTTGCCAAGTAATCCCGTCCGGATTATTTGAATTTACGATTTTATCCATAACATGGCTGAAGAAAACAAAAACGAGGAGACCGAGGAAGTCACCGACGCAGCACCAGCTGCCGAGGAAACTCCTGCGGAAACTCCAGCTCCTGAGGTGGCTGCTGAAGAAGCAGCTCCGGAAGCGTCTGACGAAGCAGCTCCTGCTGCCGAGGGTGAAGATGCTCCTGTTGAGGGCGAAGCAGCCGAGGGCGAAGATGCCCCGGCCAAGAAAGAGGAGAAGCGCGACATTTTTGCCGAGCTTCTCGGGGAGGAATCACCTGACAAGGTTAAGATTCACAAGTCCAAGAAGAGCAAGAACGTCGTCAAGGGCATCGTTCATGTCACTGCGACTTTCAACAACACTAGCGTGACCGTGACTGACGAGATGGGCAATACCATCGGTTGGTCCAGCGCTGGTAAGATGGGTTTCAGAGGTTCTCGTAAGAGCACTGCTTATGCCGCCCAAGTTGTTTCGCAGGATGCCTGCCGTCAGGCAATGGCTCACGGACTTAAGGAAGTGAAAGTTCGCGTAAAAGGCCCCGGTGCCGGTCGTGAATCCGCTGTTCGCGCCGTGCAAGGTCTCGGGATTGACGTGAGCCTCATCCTCGATGTTACTGCAGTTCCGCACAATGGTTGCCGTCCCAAGAAGGCGCGTCGTGTTTAATTCTTCCCACCCTTAATTTTAGAAAGACAGATCAATGGCACGCTATACCGGCCCAAAAGATAAGATCAATCGTCGCTTCGGAGTCCCGCTTTTCGGACCTTCGAAAGCTCTCGAGCGTCGTAACTACCCTCCGGGTCCTCACGGACTCCGTTCCGGACGTCGCAAGAAGTCCGACTACGCAATCGCCCTCGGCGAGAAGCAGAAGCTCAAGTTCATCTACGGTGTTCTTGAGAAGCAGTTCCGTGGATACTACCACGAAGCTGGACGCCGCCGCGGAATTACCGGTGACATCATGCTTCAGTTGCTTGAGACCCGACTCGACAATGTTTGCTACCGCCTCGGCTTCGGCAATACTCGTCAGGCAGCTCGGCAGCTTGTGAACCACGGTCACGTTCTCGTGAATGGTAAGAAAGTGGACATCGCTTCCTACCAGGTTCGCTCCGGAGACACGATTCAGATTGGCAGCCGTGCTTCTTCACAGCAGCTCGGACTCCGCATGCTCGACCTCACTCAGTCTGTGCCTTTGCAGGACTGGTTGACTCTCGACCGTGAGAAGATGGAAGGAACCGTCGCACGTCTCCCCGAGACCGAAGACCTTGACTCACCAGTCAACCTCCAGCTTATCGTGGAACTTTACTCACGTTAAGTTCAACGCATCCCAAATTTCAAAAACCTTGTCTCGTTTATCGGGACGGGGTTTTTTGTTTGTCAGAAGGTGAGAAGAGAAGAGGATGGTTTTTAATGAACGGGTTTGTGTGGCTGATTTGGATTGCGGTGATCATTGGGATCATTTTTTGGGCCTGGGGTGGATTTCGAAAGCAGAAGTTGGCCAAGCTGCGGGCGGAGAATGCCATGAAGAAATTGAGTGAGGAGGATTGGGGGTTCCTTGAGGAACATGCGCGGATTGCCACGATGATCCCTGAAGAGCTGAAGGAGAGGTTTGTGAAGATTATTCAGGTCCTGGTCGGGGAGAAAAACTTCGAGGCGTGTGGTGAGTTGGAAGAAGTGACGCGGGAGATGAAAATTGTTGTGATGGCTCAAGCGGCCTTGCTTTTGCTGGGCCGGGAGCATGATTTTTTCCCGGAATTGAGGAGCGTCTTGATTTATCCGGATGCCTATCAGGGGAAGGTTAAGGATGGAGATGATCAAACGCGGCTCGGCGAGAGCTGGGATTCAGGGAGCGTGGTGCTTTCGTGGAGGAGTGTTTGGAAGGGGGGCGAGAATCCCGAGGATGGGCACAATGTCGTCATTCACGAGTTTGCTCATCAGCTGGATCAGGAGAATGACCGGGCCGATGGATTACCCGTGCTGCGGGATCGAAAGGCGATCGGAAACTGGGCGCATGCGTTTTCGGAGGCTTTCGAGGAGTTCTGCAAGGATCTCGATGCCGGACGTCGTACCGTGATGGACCCATACGGTGCGACCAATCCAGCGGAGTTCTTCTCCGTGGCCACGGAGTGCTTTTTTGAGAAAGCGAAACAGCTTGAAAAGGAGCACCCTCCGCTTTACCAGCAACTGGCGAAATATTACGGTCTTGATCCCGCCCGTTGGTAAATCGATAGAAAATGTCGATTCAAGCTGCATTTCTCTTGCAAGAGAGAGCTTGCCTGTGCAGAAAAACCCCGCTCCCCGGGGAGAAGATGGCCAATTGCCTCCATAGATGTCTTTGCCCCGGTTTTCGGAGTGCTACTAATTTAGATTATCATGGAAAGTCTCTCAAAGCGCGTCGCCTCAGTGACACCGTCACTCACTCTTTCGGTCACAAATCAAACCAAGGCTCTTAGGGCTGCCGGTGAAGAAGTTTACGGTCTCGCCGGTGGTGAGCCGGATATCGATACTCCTGACTTTATCAAGCAGGCGGCCTACACCGCTCTCACCGAAGGAAAAACGAAATACACTCCTGCTGCAGGCATTCCTGAATTGCGCGAAGCTCTCTCCGAGAAGCTGAAGCGTGACAACAAGGTGAACTACGATCCCAAGCAGATTTGTGTGACCTCCGGGGCCAAGCAGGCTTGCTTTAATGCCATCCTCGCGGTTGTTGAGGAAGGTGACGAAGTGATCATTCCTTCGCCATACTGGGTGAGCTACCCCGAGATGGTGAAGCTTGCCGGTGGTGTTCCCGTTTTGGTTGAGACTAAGGAGAGCAACAAGTGGAAGATCACCGCGGAAGAGTTCGAAGATGCGATGACTCCCTCGACCAAGATGATTATTCTCAATACTCCGGGCAACCCAACTGGATCAGTTTATTCACGTTCGGAAATCGAAGCGATTGTTGAAGTGGCTTCATACGAGGACATTATTATTCTTGCTGACGAAATCTACGAGCACCTCGTCTATGGAGATGCCGAGCACGTGAGTGTCGCTTCGGTCAACGAAGACGCTTACAATCTGACGATAACCGTCAATGGTTTCTCTAAGTCTCACTCCATGACCGGTTGGCGTGTGGGATACACCGCAGCTCCTCCGGAATTTGCCGGTGCACTTTCGTCAATTCAGGGACACACTAGTTCCAATGCGACGACCTTCTGTCAGTATGGCGCTTTAGCTGCTCTGAAAGCAGACGAGTCCGCTGACTTTATCGCCAACCTCAAGGGTGAGTATGACGTTCGTCGTCAATTCATGTTGGCCCGCCTCAAGGCGATTCCCAATGTGAGCGTAGTTGATCCCAAAGGGGCTTTCTACTTTTTCGTCAACTGCACCAATCTGGGGCTTAAGTCGGTCAATCTTTGCGACAAGTTATTGACTCGCTACAAGGTGGCCGCTGTTCCAGGGATTGCCTTTGGACACGACATGGGTGTTCGTCTCAGCTACTGCACGACCCTCGATGTTCTCAACGAAGGAGTTTCTCGCTTTGAAGAGTTCTGTCGTTCGCATTGATCCTAATCAATCTACGAAAAAGGCGCGGGAGACCGCGCCTCTTTTTGTGATCAGATATCGAGGTGTATTAGGCCTTCTTGGCTTTTTCTTCCTCGTGTATGGTTGAAGAGTGTCCAATGGAAGGAAGGACTCTGCGGACCAATTTCTTAAGTCCGCCTTCGCCTTCCTCGTAGTCGATTTCGGCCTGGCGGTGTGCTTTTTCCCAGGCGGGTGCGAAGCCGGGGGCTTGCTCGCGCATCAGGCCGATAGCGTTTTCGATGATGGTGAGTTGGCGGAGTTCGGCCCGGCCGGGCTTTTGCTGCACTGTTGAGAGATTAACGCGAAGGGTTTCGTTCTGCGCGCGAAGGTCTTCGAGTTTTTTCTGAATGCTCTCGTTTCCTTCGGCGTTGACCTTGAGTTGGGTATTGAGGTGCTGCTGAAGTTCTTTGCTTTCTTCGGTCACCCGGGCAACTTCTTTCTTGATGTTCCGTCGGGCGGAGAAGCCTGATTTCCAGGTGAAGAAAGTGACAAGGAGTCCAAGGAGGAGGCCCCCGGCGAAGGGAGTGAAGAGGAATTCTTTCAGTGTTTCCATAACAATGCGGGTTGCAGTGTTAGCACTGGTATCCCTCCTTGTCTAGTGATGTCACTTCGATTGCTCGAGCATTCTCACCAATGAGACTTCGGCTCGCGCGCGAACGTCTTCGGGGATCTCCACTTGCGGGCTAAGATTTTCCAAGCAAGCGTGGAGTTTTTCAAGAGTATTCATCTTCATGTAACGGCAATCGGCGCAAGCGCAGTGATCGGTCGGTCCGGGGATGAGGTTTTTCTCAGGGACTTCTTTTTGGATGCGGTGAAGCATTCCTGACTCGGTGACGACGATGACGTTCTGTGATTCGGCTTCCCTGCAGAACTTGATCATTTTTTCGGTCGAGCAAACTTCGTCGGCGAGAAGGCGAACGGCTTGCGTGCATTCGGGATGTGCTACCACGACGGCATCGGGATACTCGTCCTTGATTTTTTGAATCGACTCACGGGTGAACTCGACGTGGACGTAGCAAGAGCCCTGCCAGAGATCCATTTGGCGACCGGTTTGTTCGATGACCCATTGCCCGAGGTTGGCGTCGGGCACGAAAAGGATTGGGCGGTTGGCTGGTGCTTGATTGACGATGTGGGGAGCATTTCCCGAGGTGCAAATGACGTCACAGAGAGCCTTCACGCCGGCGGAGCAGTTGATGTAGGCGATGACGTAGTAATTCTTCTCTCTGTTCTCATTGAGAAAGGCTTCGAGCTTGTCGGCGGGGCAGGCTTGTTCGAGGGAGCAACCGGCGTCTTTGTCGGGAAGAACGATCGTTTTGTTCGGATTGAGAATCTTGGCGGTTTCGGCCATAAAGTGGACGCCGCAGAAGCAGATGACGTCGGCGTCGGTTTCCTGAGCCTTGTATGCCAGACCGAGGGAATCGCCGACGTAGTCGGCGAGATCTTGAATGGAGCCGATTTGGTAGTTGTGGGCCAGGATGACGGCATTGCGTTCTTTTTTGAGGCGCAGAATATCTTCTTTGAGGTCGAGGACCGGTGCGTCAGGCATGGCGGGAGTTTCCCGAAAAGGGATTTGCAAGGCCAGATTAATCGCCGGGAAAGGCGTAATCGACATCTCCCTTGGTCAGCTCGCAAAAGTAAAAGCGGTTTCCAAATTGTCCTGGATGAATAAGAGTCTGGAATTGACTGACTTCTTTTTGCGATGGCGATTTAAGAAGCCATTCCTTGGCGCAATGGACGAGGAACCGTCCCTGGGCAGTCACCGGGTGTTGGGTCAGGCCTAGATCGCGTGCGGCATTTTCGACGGAGGTGAAATTGACGTCTTCGGTGAGATCTTGCTCTCCGGGGAAATCGAGAGGGTGGGCGTTTGACTGGTGATTGCGATAGCAGCGGAGGGTCCCGGCCGAACGGGCGGGGTGATGGAGGGATGCTTCGTCCATTCCGTAGTCGATGAAGGTGAAGAGTCCTTTTTCGAAGATTCCGGAGAGTGGTCCGAAAAAGGAATTGAGGTCGGGGTCGCCCTCGGTGAGGAATCCGTCGGGAAAATCCCCATCATAAGAGAGATCGATGGGATCAGGTAGGGTGGCCCACTGGAAAGCTTTTCCATCATGATCGACGGCGGCTTCCCACCATTCGTTTTGGGTTCTGAGGTAAAGCGGCACGGGGAGGGCGTCGAGGACCTCATTGGCGACGAGAACGCCGATTTTAGCCTGAATGTCCTTTGGATTCGATGTGATGGTGGCTCGCTCACCGAGGCGATCCTGCAAAAAGAGACATCTTTGGGGAAGCGGTTCGCTAATTACGTAGTGGATAGCTTTGGCAAACTGCGGATCAAGAGCGGGGAGGTAATCGAGGATATCGAGGGCCAGAGCTCCGTCGTGGGCTCCTATTTCTACGATGGTAAAGGAATCGGGCGAGCCGTTGGCGGTCCAGAATTTGTGAAAACGTCGCGCGAGGAGCTGACCGAAGACCGGACCAACGGAAATGCTGGTCATAAAATCGCCCTCCTTGGAGGCCGTGGGCGTCTCTGGTCGGGAATAGTAGCCGTGGGTTGGGTGATAGAGGCATTCTGCCATGTAATCATGAAAGGAAGTGGGGCCGTTATTTGAGATTCGCGTAATGAGCTCATTGGCCAAGTCAGAGATTGCCCCGGAGCCGGATCGGGGATAAGGAAATGCCTGTTGCAGGCCCACTAGGTTGGCTGTTATGCGAAAGCTCATGTTTGGACGAAGGAAAAAGATGAAAAAGCGCAGCTTGTTCAAGCGCAAGGGCTTTTGGATTTTTACGATTATCTGCCTGACGACAGTGGGGATCGGGAGCTATTATGTCGATAAGGAGTTACAGCCCTATCGTGACATCGCTCAGGAATACGACCTCGCGCTGATTCCCGTGGTGGAGCAGCCGAGTTTTATTTTGGACCGTAAAGGACGCGAGCTTGGCCGGATTTTTGTTCAGAACAGACACAATATTCCGTTGGAGGAAGTTCCTCCGGTTTTTGTAAACGCAGTGTTGGCCCAGGAGGACCAGCGGTTTTACGACCATGCGGGCGTGGATTGGGTGGGTGTGGGCCGTGCGGCATACTTGAATTACAAGAGTGGACGCCGGACCCAGGGGGCGGGAACGCTTACAATGCAGTTGGCTCGAAATGCCTTCAACCTTCTCAATGAGGCAGAAGACAGGGGGTGGTCGGGATACGAGCGTAAGATTATTGAAGCCTTTCTGGCGCTGAGGATTGAGGAAGATCTCCATTTGCAACTGGAAGGTGAGTTTCCTGATTTTCTGGAGCGAAAGAAGAAGGTGAAGGAGCAGATTGCCGAGTATTATCTCAACCGCGTCCCTTTTGGGGCGGGATTTTACGGGGTGAGATCTGCGGCTCTGGGTTATTTTGGAAAAGAGCCGGTTGACCTGGAAGCTCACGAATGTGCGTCCATTGTCGCTTGTTTGAAGAACCCTTCAAAAATGAACCCTCTGAAATTTCCCGAGGTTAATCGTAAGAACAGGGATCATGTGCTTCGTCGAATGGCCCAAGAGGGAATGATCACCGACGCGGATCGGGATCGGCTGATTGCCCTTCCAGTCACGCCGAATCCGAATCCGATTCGACGAGGTAAATCACATTTGTATGAGTTGATTGCCAAGCAGGCAAACCAATTGGTGGGGGAAGAAGCGCTTTCGCAAGGCGGCTATATCATTCGCACGACTATTGATTTGGCCTACCAGAACAAGGTTGAAGAATCCCTCAGGGCTCAATTGGAAGAAGCCGAGAGCAGGCCGGGATACCAGCACCAGACGTATCAAGATTTTGATCCGGGGATCAAAAAGAGCCCGGATTATATACAGGGATCTGCGTTGATGGTGGATCACACGACCGGAGAGGTTTTGGTTCACGTGGGAGGGCGGGATTATGCTCATTCGCAATATGATTTTGTGGAGCTTGGACGGCGGCCACTGGGAACGGCTCTCTTCCCTTTTATCTACGCGGCAGCATTTGAAAACGGTTTGAACCCAGCGAGCCAACTATTGGACGAGCAGTTGAATGCCCGTCAGTTGATGGTTGGAGGAATGGAAGGTGTCGTTGGTGAGTGGGGGATGGAGGTTCGTGAGCCGCATTACGAAGGAGAGATTACCGCACGAAGGGGACTGAATGCCTCGAAAATTTCCGCAACCGTTGGAATGGGAATTAAATTGGGACTAGAGAAGGTTGTCGGAATGGCCAAGGATTTTGGAATCGATATTTCGAGGGAGAAGTTGCTGAACAGACTTCTTGTTGGCTGGGATCTCGTGAGTTTGCCGGAGGTTGTTATGGCTTATACTACGTTTCCTAGAGGAGGCTCCCGCGTGGCAAAGACTTATTACATTTTGTCGATTCAGGATGGAAATGGAGAGTCGCGGTATCGGTCGGATCTATCCTCGCTTGAGAGTGAGCCGAGTTGCTCCGAGGCAACAGCATTTCAGGTTCACTCGATCCTAAACGATGTCATGAAGACTGGTAACCTTGCCAGTGTTTCCGATGAACTCACTGATGCCCCATTCTCAGGTGGTGGTAAGTCAGGGACTCCCTACGGATTTAGTGATGCCTGGATGGTAGGATACAATAGCCGGATTACCTGCGGGGTCTGGATGGGATTTTATAAGGGAAGCCGTACGCCGATTCATGGCGAGGCATTTGCCAAGGAACTTGCGTTCCCAGTTTGGAAAGAAGCGATGAATGCGGCCTATTCCGATTTCCGGGGCGGGGAGATTGCCCAACCCGCGTCTGTCGTGCGTCTTCCGACATGCCGGGTGTCGGGGATGAAGCCGACACGTTATTGCAGCGAAGCAGTGGAGGATCCGGAGACCGGAGAATTGACGTTCCGCTCCACCAGCTATCCGGAATATTTTCACAAAGGTAGAGATCATGGGATCTGTGCCATTCACGGAAGTGGAGTGAACCCCGAAGAATTGGCTTCAATTCCGACCCGTCGTGAGGCCTTGGCGATGATCCCAATTAAGCCCCAGGCGCCATTTTTATTGGGGTTCGACCCATACCAAAGTGAAACTCCAACTTTGGATCCGGAGGTGCAAAGTGATGAAGATTACGTGGGAGCTGAGAATTTGTTTATCGTCAGAGATAGGGTGAGAGGAGAACGTGAAGCCTTGCTGCGACTCCCTAAGCCGTCGCGATTTGAACTTAAAAAATAGAACCAGAAACTGTGTCTGCTAGTAGTGATTCTGAGAAAACCGCGGCGCGTTGGATGCCTTTTCAATGCCCAACTTGTTTTGCCTTATTTCGTTTACAGAAAGGAAACGCGGGAAGGCGGGGGCATTGCCCTCAGTGTCACGTGGTTCTGACTGTGCCCGTCTTCGGGAAGGAGTATGCTTCTTTCCAGGGGCAAAAGAAAACCGCATCTGAGGCAAAAACCATCGCGCTGGCTCGGGTTGAAGATCCGGAGGAAGTTAAATCTTGGAAGGATAGCCCTAGTCAGAGGAAGAGAAAATATATCGGAGAGTCCGATGAGGTGCTCAATTGGGAAGAAGCCAAAAGTGAGGAGGAGAAACCATATTCATGGATGGTGGCGTGTAGCTGCGCTTTGATGGTGGCGGTTTTATCGGCGGTTGGGATCTATCTGGTAAAGAATGCCCCCAGTAAAAAAGGATGGTCCACATCTGTTGTGATTGGTGATGCAGCGAGTGCAGCGGCATTGGAAAAAAGCTTAATACTCCCTGAGAATACAAGCTACCTGAATGAGGAGGGTGTTGATGTTACCAAGAAGAAAGTCGAGGAGTATGAAAAATTTGATGTGGTGAAGATTGAAAATGCCGTGAAGAAATTCATGACATCAGGTAGCATCCAGGAGCGTCTTGCATTTACTAGGGATCCGGAGCGAGTGAAGCCATTGATGGAGAAATATTATGGTAATGAGGAGTTTGAGCCGGAGGGGTTCGAAGAACTCAATCGGGGTCAAATCAGATATCGTGGTAATTTTTTCACTTCGTTCGTCAGGATTGGAGATTTCTCTTCCGGGGCAATTGCGGTCGAGCGTTTTGAAGATGGCGATGACTTTTCCTATCGGGTGGATTGGGAAAGTTGGGTGGGATATTGTGAGATGTCGGCAGAGGATCTGATTAGAGCGAAGCCTACGGAACCAAAATTGCTGAGAATCCTACTTCGTCAGGGTTCTTATTATAACTACGGGTTTAGCGATGAGCGGGTCTGGGCGGCCTACCGGTTGGGTTTCAGAAACAGCGATCGCGCTTTGTTGGCCTATGTTCGCCGGGACTCAAAGGAGGGAGAGATTCTTGCTGAGTTATTCCGGGATTCGAAGGAATTGCTTTACACTTTGAAAATTCGCTACCCTGAGAATGCCCGTTCAGGCGATCAAGTGGAGATTGTCGAGCTATTGGAGCAGGGGTGGATTGAAAATTTGCAAGAAGTAGAAAAGAAAGATGAGTGATTTACCAAGGTCGTCTTATGATAAAGCGCTGGCCATAAATCTGGATCCATCGATCTACGGGACCTTTGCTGAAATTGGCGCAGGTCAGGAAGTCGCCAATTGGTTCTTCCGCGCTTCAGCAAGTGCTGGAACGGTGGCAAAAACGATTTCGGCCTATGATATGAAAATTAGCGACGCCCTCTACGGTAAAGGCGAGCGTTACGTTTCCAAGAGTCGTGTCGTGGATATGGTCAACTACGAGTATGAATTGCTTGAGGAGCGCCTCGGCGAATCACGTGGGAGTGAGTCGCGCTTTTTTTCATTTGCCAACACCGTAAGGGCGCGTGGCTATCAGGACTCCGGCGAATGTCATGGATGGTTGGCGGTTCGGTTTCAGGAGCAACTCTTCAAGGAATCGGGAACGATTCTCCTGCATGTGCGATTACTGGATGAGGAGAATGTCGACCAAATGGAGGCCCTGGGGATTCTCGGAGTGAATCTGATTTGGGCCGCTTATCATCATAGCAGGGATTTGAGCGCGTTTGTTTCCTCATTGATCGATTTTCTGTCGGTGGAACGGGTTGAAATCGATATGCTGACTTTTTCGGGTGCACCATTTGCGATGGTTGATAACCGGATTTGTGCCCTCGAGTTGGTAAGGCAGGGGGTGACTCCTGCTACGGTTTTCATGCCTGATGGCGAGGTTGTTCAGGCGGCCGAGGCGTTTTATAAAACTCCCTTGCTTCTATTGAGGGGAAGTTTTCTACCGGTTACCAAATTGCATCTGGATATGTTGACGCAGGCCGGGGAGGTTTTTCCCAGTGAAGGAGTTTCCGAAAACGCTCGGCCCTGCCGCGAAGTTTGTGAGGTTTCATTGAGCAATCTCTTGCGGGATGGTGAGGTTGATTTGGTGTCTTTCCTGGACCGTGCGAATACTCTGCAGGCCTTGGGGAAGGTTGTGATGATTTCCAATGCTCCCGAGTTCCATCGGGTTGCCGCGATGCTACGGCTCTATACTCGTGAGCCGGTGGGGATGGTTCTGTCAATTGGGCTTCTTAATGAACTCTTCAAAGAGAAGTGGTCAGAAAATCTTGCGGGAGGGATTTTGGAGTCGTTTGGAAGATTGTTTAAAACCGGGATCGCGCTATTGGTTTATCCTTGGCGAAATCGAAATGGGGGTGAGTTGGTGACGGCTGATAATTTTAGAGCCCCCGAGGGATTGAGGCACTTGTATCAGCATTTTTTTGAGAATGGGATGATTCAGAGTATCGCATGTGGAAACGAGGAACTATTGGAAATGACAGGGAGGCAGATCATGGCAAATGCCTCTGATGGTAAAGAATGGAAAAAGTGGGTTCCTGAAGAAGCCCGGGCATTGGTGGAATCCCACGCACACGTTTAAGATCATGCATTTACTGGATACTTCGGCCATATTGCTCACACTCGCGGCTGTTTTTGGATACATTAATCATCGTGTATTCAAGCTTCCGAACAGTATCGGGATTCTTCTCCTGGGATTGGTATTGAGCGCTCTTCTTCTTTTGTTTGGTAACTTCTGGCCCGCGCTGCGGGATAATGCCGATTCGTTTGTCACTCAGATCGACTTCAACGAAACGGTGATGCAGGTCATGTTGAGCTTTCTGCTGTTTGCCGGGGCGCTGCACGTGAATCTAAATGATTTGAAAAACCAGAAGTATGTCGTGGCTATTTTAGCCAGCGTTGGCCTGCTTGTTTCCACTCTTCTGGTTGGAAGTGTGGCATTCTTTGTTTTCAAATGGACCGGGTTGAATGTGCCGTTTCTATGGTGTCTTGTTTTTGGTTCGTTGATCTCGCCGACCGATCCGGTTGCGGTGCTTGGAATTCTCAAGAAAGTAGGTGTTTCAAAATCGATTGAAACCAAGATCACCGGAGAGTCTTTGTTTAACGACGGAGTCGGAGTTGTCGTCTATATCGCCTTGATTGGCTTTGCTGTTGGAGGTGGGGACCGGGGTGCGATGGACGTGGGACTTCTTTTTATAGAAGAGGTCGGAGGTGGTTTGTTACTGGGTGGCCTGCTCGGATATGTTGCCTACCGCATGTTGAAATCCATTGATAATTATCAGGTGGAGATTCTAATTACCCTAGCTTTGGTGACGGGGGGATATCAACTTGCTAGCTATTTTCATTTTAGCGGTCCATTGGCCATGGTAGTGGCGGGTCTGATGATTGGGAACCATGGTCGGGAGTTGGCGATGAGCGAGACTACAAGGCATCATCTTGACCTCTTTTGGGAGTTGATCGATGAGATGCTTAACGCGGTGTTGTTCCTCTTGATCGGACTGGAAATCTTTGTGCTGAGTTGGAATTCCTCGGCATTGTTTGCAGGAATCATTTTGATCGGAGTCGTACTTGGCTCAAGAATGGTTGCGGTTTCTTTGCCTGTGATTGTCTTGAAGCGCTCTCGGGAGTTTTCACCGGGAATCATTCGGATCCTAACCTGGGGCGGGCTTCGGGGAGGGATCTCCGTGGCTCTGGCTCTCGCTCTTCCCAAGGAGGGGATTGAAGATGGGGTTAGGCAGGCCATTCTAATGGCGACCTATATCGTGGTCATTTTCTCGATTGCGGTTCAAGGACTCACCCTGAAGCCAGTGATTCTTCGCGCAATGGGCAAAGACGGCTAGTTAGCCTACTTTTCGCCTTCCTTTTCAGGTTGCTTGATTTCGATAGGATCACCTTTCCAATTTGGGAACCCCTGCTTGAGTTGCAGACGGTATTGGGCAGCTTTTCCTTCTTCTCCCAGAAGTCTGGCAGACTGGGCTGCGCCGGCGAGGGCCCTTGGTTTGATGAGTGGATCATCGAGAACCATTTGAATTGTTTTTTGGTAGTCTCGCAGGGCTTGCTCAGGCCGGTTTTGGCGCAGGGCAACTTCCGCTTTGACCAGATGGAGCCCGACGAGATGCGGCCCCCTCACATCAATGGCGAGAGCCTTGTTGGTGGTCTCGATGGCCTCGTCGTATTTTGCCAGTCCGATCTGAGAGAGCGCAAGATCGAGCATGGCATCCGCCTCCCATCGTTTTTCCTGTTTGAGGCCGAGAATGAGCGTCCCGGTTTTCAGAGCTGCGGCAAAATTATTGCTTTCGTTTTGAGCCTTTGCCAAGGTTCGCCAAACTCCGGATTTTGTTTTGGTCGGATTTTCGGGATCTGTCGATTTCTCTAAATATGTGACGGCCCCTTTAACATTTCCTTCGTGAAAGAGTTGGACGCCGAGCCAGGAAAGAATGTGGGGTGGGATTTCCTTGCCGGGGGCGTCTTGGAGGACTCTCTGGATGGCTTTATGGAGGGCTTTGGAATCACGCTGTGCAAAGGCGGAGAGAACGAGAATATTTCCTACCGGCTCACTGTAGAATTCTGGCGCAAGATCACGGGCTTTTTCAAGGTAGGGAGCCACATCATCAAGTTCATTTTCCTTGTAGAGTCCCCATCCAATCCAATAGTTGGCATTTGCGATAGTGTTCTTGGCGATGTCCGGAAAATCTTCAAGGAGCTGACGATAACGCTCAACCATGATGCGATATTTCTTTTCTTTCCTGAGAACTCTTGCGCTGCCCTGATAGGCAAATGCGGCCAGAATGGGTTCAGGTCTCATTGCGATGAGTTCTTCGAAGTCCCTAAGCGCTGAAATTTCATCTCCCAGAGCCAAGATAGCTTCGGCTCGTTTGCCGAGGATCTCCGCTTTGCGAGAATCATCAGGGAAGTCAGCGAGAAAGCGGGTGTAGCTTCGGTTGGCTCCGTTGAAATCACCGAATTCGCTGAGGCACCAGCCGCGCTTGTAGAGAAGATCGGCCCGGTATTCTTTTTTGATTAGGTTTGACTCGACCAAGTTAAAGGTTTCCCCGGCTAATTCGAAATCGCCGGCTTGGTAGAGCGTCTCGGCCTTAAGGAAATTTGCCATGTGAAGGCGCGGGTCGTGCGGGTTTTTGTTGGCGTATAGTTCAAAGAAAATGTCGACTCTTTCGGAGAGACCATTGTGTTTGAGCAGATAATCACATTCAAGACAGAGGTAGGCGGACTCGAATGCCAGTTCGGTGTTGGGGAGGTTGCGGTCAACCCTCCTGAAGGCTGCCCGGGCTTGTTGATATTTCTTAAGCGCGAGAAAGGCACGCCCCGCTCTCATGGAACGGCGTGCCTCGACTTTTCCTTTGGCGCCATAGTCGCCCATTGAATAGAGCTTGACGACTTCCTGATAGTCTTCTTTGTCGAGGGAAGCCTTCATGAGCGCGGTTTGAGCCAGCGCTTTGTTGGTTCCCAGACTGATTCGTTGTTCGTTTGTCAGGGATGGATCGTTCGTACGGATCTTCAAGACGGCATGAAGGTTTTTAGCGGCTTCGTCGCTGAGGCCAAGTTCGGCCGAAGCCAAGCCAACGTAGAACATGGCTTGGGAGCGATAGGTGCTTTTAATGGCTTCCTTGGTGAGAGGCTTGAGGAGTTTGATAGAGCGTTCCAGTTGTTCATCCAGATAATATTGGTAGCCGAGCATGAAAACAGCCCACTCTTGGTGAGGGTGTTTGGGTTCAGCGATGATGGTTTTAAGGACTTCAACGACTTCTTTGGTGTGATTAATTTTGAGGAGACATTGAACTCGTTTGGTCAGGGCGCTGAAGCGAAGATCCCGGTTCGTGACATGTAGGGCGGCGACACCGAAATATTTGGCTGCTTCCGCCCAGTTCTCTTCGATGTAAAAGAGGTAGGCAAGTTGCCGGGCGGCGTTGCCTACCCATTGACCTTTGAGGTGTCGGTTGATGACGGCCCGGTAGTTGGCTTTAGCCTGATCGAGTTGGCCGAGGGTTTGCAGGGCATGGCCGAGATGAAAGCGGGCGAGGGGGGCGTGCTGGGATTGGGGAAATTGGGCGAGGAAGTTTTCGTAGAGCCCGACAACGTGCTGTGAGTACTTTGCTTTCTCAAAGCGGTCCTGAACTTCCTGCCCGTGGGTATAATATTTTTCGGCGTCGGCAAAGAGGCGGTCTTCGTCCCGGTATTGCGCGGTGGTTGGCATCGCGAAGCTGCAGAAGAAAAGCAGCGTCAGAACATATCTGGGGGTGAGAAAGCGAATCATGGAAACCGGGATTGTACCAATGGTCATATTGAGAGCGGCACCGATGCCAGAAATTGGCATGTCTTTCCCTGAAAATCAACCTTTGCAATCGAGGTTGCGGGCTTGCTCATCGGGGAGATTCGGCATATCGCATTGTTATGGAACATCATGTCTATTTTTGGCTAAAGGAAGATCGTCTCAACCCTGGTGATCTCGAAACCTTTGAAAAAGGGCTCAAAGCGCTCTGTCTTTCGAAAAATATTGCGTCATCCAAATGGGGAAAGCCTGCTGAAACTCCGGAGCGTCCTGTGACGGATCATTCGTGGAGCTATGGGCTCTCGGTGAAATTCGATTCAATGGAGGCCCATGACCGGTATCAGACCGGTGATCCGGTGCATGATGTGTTTATCGAGTCCTTTAAGGAATGGTGGGCCAAGGCGCTGGTGATGGACCTCGCCTAAAAGATAAATGGGAGTAAAGGAATCGGACCTTTACCCCCATCTGGATTATCTGCAAAGAACGATGTAAAACTCTTACATCGATCAAATCTAGAACTAAACGATTCAGTCGGCTGGGCAAGGGAAAAATGGGCCTATAATGAATTTATTTTGAGCTATTTGCATCCTTGATAACGTGGCCCTTGCAATGTTTCCGATCCCGCTATGTTCCGGAAAGAGTGGTAATTAATGAGGACGAAAAAACCGCCACCGGGAGAACCGGGTGGCGGTTGGAAAGTTAGCTCGGAGCCAGTTCGTTATTTCTGGGGAGCGCCTTGGGTCTTTGTGTTGTTACCCTGCTGCTGCTGGGGATTTCCCTGTTGCTGCTGAGGTTTTCCCTGTTGCTGCTGAGGCTTTCCCTGTTGGGAAGCCTTGTTTTGCGGAGCCTCTTTTTGAGGTTGGGCAGTTGGGGTTCCAACTTCCGATTTGCCGACGAAAATTGCCCCTGGTTCGATGGAGAGTGAGCCAGCTTTGACGTCTCCCACCATTTCAGCACTGCTTTTGATGTCCACGCGTTCGCTGCAGGAGATGTTTCCATGAACCTTGCCGTAAATGACAACCGATTTGGTTTTCACCTCTGCCTTGATGTGGGCGTTTTCGGCGACGGTGAGCGCGCCGTCTGAGGCAATTTTTCCTTCGATACGTCCGTCAACGAGGAGGTCGTTGGTGAACTTAACGGAACCATTGATGTGGACGTCGTTGCTGAGAATGTTGCGTTGTCCGCCTGAGGCGGGTGCGCTGGCTGAGGCTGTTGCCGGAGCGGCGGCAGGTGCTGCCGCTTGTTGGGGAGGAGCCGCCGCTGGTGGAGCGAGTGGCTGAGGAGCGGCGGGGGGTTGATCTCCCGCGAGTGACTTACTTTTGATTTTTTCGAACACGGTTCTTAGTTTCTACGAATTGGATTATATGAGCTAGGGTAGATAGTTTGCAAAGTAGGAAGTGCCGGAGGCGCTTAATTTGAGGGTGGGTCCGCTGGAGCGTTTGGTGTTTCGGGCTTTGGATCCTCAGGGATTGGTGGCTTGGGATCAACAGGCTTGGGATCTTGGGGAGGGGCAGGCTTTGGATCGGCTGGGACGACAGGGACAGGAGCTTCCGGAACGACAGGCTTTTCAGGGAGGTCGGGATTGGTGGGGAGAGGATCGACTTTAACGGGCTTACTGGCAGCCCCGGGCTTGGGAGCGGGAGGAGCAGGCTTGACTTCGCTTGGGGCGCTTACTCCCAGAAGCTTGGAGTGACGTTCGGCAATTTGGCGGATGTTGGCATGAATGTCGCCATATTCCGAGGATGCACGATCATAATATTCCCCGGCTGCTTCGTCGTTTCCTTCGCCTCGAGCGATGTCACCGAGATAAATTAGGGCCATCGAGCTGATGGCAGCCTTTTCTTCGACCGCTTTCCCGTAGTTTTCCTTGGCAGCCTCGAGATTGCCCATTTTATGCTGGTAGGAGGCGAGGGAAGCCAGACCGCTGGCAAACGCCGGGTGGTCGGGATACTCGCTGACGAAGGATTCAAGTGTCTTGATGGCCTCAGGTTGTTGCAGGTCTTTCCATTGAAGCTGGGCTTCGCGGAGAAGAGCGGTGCCGCCGGCGTTGGTTCCGGCTTTTTCGGAAGCCTGGGCTTCCAGTTGGGCAAGAGTGCGTGCGGCGCTGACTTCAGCCGAGTGATTCTCAAGTTCTTGTTGTTTGAGGCCGTCGATTACTACGTAGGCCACGAGAGCAATGATGAGCATAATTCCAGCGATGATCAGCTTTTTCTGATTGGCATCGAGGAAGGCCTCAAATGAGGATGGCTCCTGGGAAATTTCACCGATGGGGCTGGGGGCCTGATCGGGTTGAGGCTGCTGTTCAGGTTTTTCGGACATAATGCGACTGTGATAAGAGGAATTAACGCCTCGGAGCATGGGAAGCAAGCCCTTGTGAGACGATTTACGTCAGGAGTGGTTTTGTGGGTTGGAAATCGAGCCAGCTAGCGTAGCATCCGCAAGTCGATGAGTTGTTCGGTCTATGTGGTGGCAGGTGAAGTGAGTGGGGATACCCATGGAGCGGAGCTGATGGAAGCGCTTCAATTTGAGCTCGGTGAGGTGGAGTTTCGTGGCTTGGGTGGAAAGGCCATGGCTGAGCTGGCCGAGGCTGGCGTGTCCGATTGGGTTGATGAGGCTGCGGTGGTGGGATTTATCGAGGTTATTCGGCGATATGGCTGGTTTAAGGAGCGATTTGATCGAGTTCTGAGGGAAATTCGGGACTGGAAGCCCGAGATTCTCCTACTGGTGGATTATCCAGGTTTCAATTTGCGTCTGGCAAAGCAGGTCAAGGAATTGTGTCCTGAGACGAAAATAGTTCATTACGTCGCGCCGCAGGTTTGGGCATGGAACCAGAAGAGGATCCCACAAATTGCAGCGTCACACGACCTGATGTTGTGTCTCTTTCCTTTTGAAGTTCCACTTTTTCAGCAAGCTGGCCTGAAAACATGTTGGGTTGGGCATCCTTTGGTGGATGAGTTGGAGGAGAAAAGAATTTCGGAAAGTCGGGAAGACGGCGTGGTGGGGTTATTCCCGGGCAGTCGCCGCAAGGAAGTCAGCCGCATCTTTCCGCTGATGTTGGAAACGGTAAAGGTGATGCGGAGGAGGGATAAGACGCCGATTCGCTTCAGGACCGCGGCCGCCAGCGAGCGGGTTCAGACCATGATGCTGGATTTACTGGCGCAGAGTGAGATTCCAGAGGGAGTGGTGGAAATCCAGCTTGGTGAGAGCCAGAGGCTGATGCAGCAGGTCAGTCTGGGCGTAGTAGCAAGCGGGACCGCGACGCTTGAGGCGGCCTATTACGGATTGCCCTATTGTTTGGTCTATCGGGTGGCTTGGCCGACTTTCCTAATGGCGCGCCAGTTAATAAAGCTGCCTCATATCGGTTTGATCAATATTCTTGCAGGCCGGGAAGTGGTTCCGGAGTTTATTCAGAATGATGCCAACTCGTATGAACTTGCCGGCTGGCTTGGAAGGTATCTGGAAGATGAGAATTTGCGAACCAAGCTTCACAAGGAACTCCTGGAGGCAGCCTCTAAATTGGGAGTGACCGGAGTGCATCGGCGTGCGGCAGATGAAATTTCGAAATTGGTAAAAAGATGAGTGAGACGAAAGAACCCAGCAAGGTCAGCGGAATTAAAATTACGCTGGCGGTCATTCCGGCGCTTTTGATCGTCTCTATTATCATTGCGCTCTACCTCGGAGCGAATGAAGAGCAGGAGAAGCAGAAGCCGCGGGAGGGAGACGTCACGATTCCAGAGTTGGCCGACTTTTTGGAGAAGCTAAACCATCGGATTGTCGAGAGAAGCTTTGGTTCGGACGAAGGTGTTCGTGGCTTAAAGCAAACCTGGTCGATGATTCAAGGGACGCTGGAGCCTCCTAATCTGGGCTACGAAGTGTTCAAAAAAGTTGAGGATATTGCGGCGGGTAAACTTTGGCCGACCTTGTGGGTGAATGTTGGTGCTGCTGAGCCGAAGGAGATCAATGTCATAGCCGTGCCTTACGGAGTCAGCGGGACTCCGGTGGCTTTTTCGCTTGGGTTGGCGGAATATTACACGATGCACAAGTCTAAGAAGGGCATCAGGATCGCGTTTTACCCGCCCTTGTTGGAGGGCGATCCTAAGAGCTGGATCTGGGAAAGAATTGGGAAGGAAGAGGAAAGCTTGGAGAGTCTTCTTATTCTGGAGGGTGGCGGTTCTCCTCTCAATTGGGCTGATATAAAGACTACGGAGAAGTCAGCAGATATTTTGGACCAACTCGTTTCCAAGAAAGGTTGGGCGGGGAACTTCAAAATTGCGGACGAGCGGGCAGGAGAGATTCATGTCGCTCTTGGGGAGCAGGGGAAAAGCCAAATTGTCAATCATGCTGAACGTCTCATCCGGATGATGTCGGTGATGAAAGCCTTGCTGGAGCAGACCGGGAAATAGAAAGGCGACTCTGTTACGGGAACAGAATCGCCTGAAGTGTTTAAATCTCTGCCGAAGTTAATCGACTGCGACTGCGGCTTCGTGTTCCTCTTCGGCTTTTTCGAGATCGTATTTCTCTTTAGCAATGACACGAATCAACTTGGGCAGCATATCGTCCCAGTGACTGAGGATTTCCCGGGCTCTCGGTGAGCCGGTTTTCTCGGCGTGGGACTCGACGAGTGCTTTTAGTTCCTCTTTGTCCTGAGAGCGGCGCACGCGACGAGCGACGACCATTTCGGGGTTCAAGCGGGACTGGAATTTCCCATCGATATCGTAAATGTAGGCAGTGCCTCCTGACATCCCCGCTCCGAAGTTTTTACCGGTCTTTCCGAGGATGACGGCGAGGCCGTTGGTCATGTATTCGCAACCGTGGTCGCCGACGCCTTCGCAGACGGCGGTTGATCCGGAGTTACGGACGCAGAATCGTTCTCCAGCCCGGCCGTTGACAAAGAGTTGTCCGCCGGTCGCTCCGTAGAGACAGGTGTTACCGACGATTGAGTTTTCCGCTGCGATAAAATTTTCGCACATTTCTGCTGGGGGGCGGACGGTGATCTCTCCGTTCGCCATGCCTTTTCCGACGTAGTCATTTCCTTCGCCGATCAGGGTCAGCTTGATTCCTCCGCAGAGGAAGGTGCCGAATGATTGTCCTGCTGATCCTTTAAAGGTTAGGTTGATAGTGTTGGCTGGAAGATCGTGGTTTCCGTATATCTCGGCAACGCGGCCAGCGGTTCGGGTTCCGATATTCCGGTCGGTATTGACGACTTCGTATTCCTTTTCGAAAGGGTCGCGGTCTAGACATCCGGCGGTGGGATTCCCGGTCGCGGAGCCTCCGGTATGAGCGGCGAGATCCTTGAGGATTTGCAGATCAAGGGCGGGCTTGTGAATACCGTCATTCCGTTCACTGGTGCAAATCCGAACTGCATCGTCGTCCGCTTTATCGGCAAGAACGGCCGAGAGGTCGATGGTGTTGGCTTTTGGGTGATCGGGGACTTCGCGCTGCTCGAGATACTGTTGCGGACGCCCGATGAGGTCGTTCAGTGAACGAACTCCCAGAGTGGCCATGATCTCGCGGGCCTCCTCGGCAACGCCCATCATGAAATTGACGACGTGATCAGGAGTTCCCTTGAACTTGGCGCGCCATTTTGGATCGGTGGTCGCAACCCCGACAGGGCAGTTGTTAAGGTGGCACTTGCGAACATAGACGCAACCCATGGCGATCATCGCTATGGTTCCGAAGTTCATTTGCTCGGCGCCGAGAATTGCGGCGATGATAACATCCCGTCCGGTGCGCAACCCTCCATCGGTGCGCAGCGTGACAAGATTTCTCAAATTGTTCATCATGAGAACCTGGTGGGCTTCGGAAATGCCGAGTTCCCAGGGAAGTCCGGCATGCTTCGTACTAGAGAGTGGGGAAGCTGCCGTTCCGCCGTCGTGACCGGAGATCAGGATGTTGTCGGCGCTGGCCTTGGCGACGCCTGCGGCGACGGTTCCCACTCCGGATTCGGAGACGAGCTTTACGGTGACTTTCGCTCTTGGATTCACTTCCTTGAGGTCGTGAATGAGCTGGGCCAAATCCTCGATTGAGTAGATGTCGTGGTGGGGTGGGGGTGAGATTAACTGCACGCCGGGTTGCGTATTCCGTAAGCGGGCGATGAGGGCGTTGACCTTGTGCCCGGGAAGTTGTCCCCCTTCGCCGGGCTTGGCACCCTGGGCCATTTTGATTTCGAGTTCGTCGGCATTCACCAGGTAGTGAGCCGAGACTCCAAAGCGACCGGAGGCGATTTGCTTGATGTAGGAACGAGCGTGATCGCCATTGGCGTAAGGTTGGAATCGACGTGGATCTTCGCCGCCTTCCCCTGAATCAGACTTGCCGCCGATGCGGTTCATCGCAATGGCTAGGGTTTCGTGTGCCTCGGGAGAGAGGGCACCCATCGACATGGCAGCGGTGGTGAAGCGCTTGACGATTTCTTCTGCAGGTTCCACTTCGTTGAGCGAAATACCGGAAGCGGGAACTTTGAAATCGAGGATGTCTTTGATTGTGATGGGATCGCTCGCGAGAGTGACTTTGACGTAGTCGTCGTAGTCCTCTTTTTTGCCGTCACGGACAAAGGTGTGGAAATTCTTGATGACGTCGGTGGTAAGCGCGTGGGACTCGCCGGACTTCCGGTAACGGTTGTATCCGGGGTCGCCGAGATTGAGGGTTTTCCCTTCTTCAGGATCGACCTCGAAGGCTGCACGATGGCGAACGAGAGATTCTTCGGCAATCTCAGCGAAACCAACTCCGCCGATACGGGAATGTGCGCCGGTGAAGGCGTAATCGACAACTTCCTTCCCCACTCCGAGCGCCTCGAAAATCTGCGCCCCTTGATAAGAGTTGAGCACAGAGATGCCCATCTTGGACATGATTTTAAGGAGGCCTTTTTCAAGGGCCTTGCGGTAATTCGACATCGCTTTCTCGGGAGTGACCTCACCGAGTTTGCCCTTGGTGTCGGTGGCAACAACCTGACGAACGGTGGCGAAGCCGAGGTATGGACAGACGGCAGTCGCGCCAAATCCGAAGAGGCAGGCGATCTGGTGGGTGTCGCGGGCTTCGCCGGTATCGACAACAACGGAGCAGCGAAGACGCTTGCGGCAACGGTTTAGGTGATGGTGAATTGATCCGGTTGCGAGAAGCGATGGGATTGGAACGCGTTCGGCGGAAGTGGCGCGGTCGGAAATAATGAGAATCTCGGTGCCATTATCTACCGCAGTTTCGGCTTCGGCGCAGATGCGATCCAGGGCTGTTTTGAGACCGGCTTCACCTTCGCTGGCAGGCCAAGTGGTATCGATGACGAGTGTCGAAAAGCCGTGTTCGGTCCGGTTAATCACAGTATCGAGTTCTTGTTCAAACAAGATGGCTGATCCCAGCTGAAGAATACGGGCGTGTTTGGCGGTTTCGGTGAGGAGGTTTTGCTCGGGCCCCAGACCGGCACCAAGGGACATTACGGCCCATTCCCGGATGGGGTCGATGGGAGGATTGGTGACCTGGGCAAAAAGTTGCTTGAAGTAAGTGAAGAGAAGACGTGGGTAGCGGGAGAGCGGAGCCAGTGGGATGTCATCTCCCATGGAGAATACTGCTTCCTGCGCACCCTTGATCATGGGAGGAAAGACCATATCAAGGTCCTCAGCGGTCACGCCATGAGTGACCTGCTGGCGGGAGAGCTCGACCGGTTCGAAATCGACTGAAGGAATATGTGCCTCGTGCGAGGTGAAGTCCTTAAGTTCGATGCGGTGTTCATCAATCCACTTGGCATAGGGCTTCTGCGCCGCAAGTTGTTCCTTGATCTCACGGTCATTGAAAAATTCTCCGGTTTCAGTATTGGCTGAGATCATCTGGCCGGGACCGAGACGTCCACGACGAATGACGCGGTCGCTGGGTAGAACAACGGCTCCGGACTCAGATCCGATGTAAAGGAGCCCATCACTAGTGAGAGTGTAGCGCGACGGGCGCAGGCCGTTTCTGTCGAGTCCGGCGCACAGAGTGGTTCCGTCAGTGAAGACAAGCCCGGCAGGTCCATCCCAGGGTTCGGCGAAGGAGCGGATGTAGTTGTAGAACGCTCGGACGCTTTCCGAGATCTCCTGGTCGTGACGGAAGGCCGGAGGAACCAACATGCACATGGCGTGCTCCAGGCGGCGTCCGGAGAGGACGAGAAGCTCAAGAGCGTGATCAAGGGAAGCAGAGTCGGATTCTCCGTCGGAGAGGAGATCTTTGAGGAACTTCACATCGTCGCCCCAGATTTCTGACTCGAAAAACTCTTCACGGGACGCCATCCAGTTCCTGTTTCCGCGGACGGTATTGATTTCCCCATTGTGGCACATCATCCGGAATGGCTGACCGAGGGGCCAGGCAGGGAAGGTGTTTGTAGAGAAGCGTTGGTGATAAAGAGAGATGCCGGTTTGGAAGTCGGAATCCTGCAGGTCGCTGTAGAAAGCGCGCAGGGTCGCGGGCATGGCGAGTCCCTTATAGCTGATGAGTCGGCTGGAAAGGGTGGGGATGTAAAAATTGGCCTGCTCCTTAAACTCACGCTCAACTTCCCTTCGGACGAGGAAAAGGAGACGCTCGAAGTGATCGGCATCGACGTCGGCAGGACGGCTGACGAGGAGATGGGTGATCATGGGCTGGGTGTCGAGGGCCAGCTTGCCCAATTCATCCGGATTGACGGGGACCTCACGCCATCCAATGAAGGGGATATTGCGTCTGGTGAGAACAGCTTCGGTGAAGGACTTAATCTGAGCCGCTCCGTCTTCAGGGAGGAAGTATACCCCCACTGCGAGATCGTCGGCAGATCCCGAGTAGCCAAACCCAGCCGCAGCCTTGGCAAAAATGGGCCGGGGAATTTGGCAAAGCACGCCGGAGCCGTCTCCGGTTTTCATATCAGCATCCACGGCACCACGGTGGGTCATGTTGCAGACCGAGGTGATGGCATAGTCGATGATTTGGTAGGACTTCTCGCCATTAAGGTTGGCAATAGCTCCCATCCCGCAGTTTGCGGTTTCATTGTCCCATTGGTGGAGGGTTCCAGAGCTATCGGGAGTGTGACGAGGATCGTAAAAGTTCATTATCTGGAAGTCGAAAGTAGTGTGCAGAAAGTGTGCCCATTCGCAGGGGGCGGGACTTTAAGGGAGAGTAGGGTGGGTTGCCAAGTGGAACTTGTAAGGGGAATTTAATCTTTTTTTAGTGAATAAATCCCCAGAAATGCCGCCTTAGCGGAGGTGTGATTACCCTGAGAGAGGCCTCGTTCGCCGTATCCATGTTGTTTTTAAGCTCTTTTGCGGCGCAGGCCGAGCCTTTGAGTCGAGCAAGCGCAGCGAAATTAATCGGGGAGGCAGAGCAAATCCGAGTCAACGAGTTCGTGGTCGGGCCCATGTGGTAGGCTGATCGGTAAATCGACAGGAAACCAAGCTCAGCCGACAGAATTTGTGTCACCTTCATCTGTCTCAAGGTTATGGACGGAATTCGTTGGCGCATCATGTAATATCGCACTTTCTACCATGATGCCGACTGGGGCTGGTATCTGGATGCGGTGACTCCTGATCGTGGCGGTGATAAGGTTGACGTGGTGAGCCAACATAAGGGGCATTTTCACCTCCGTTAGGCGGAGTTTTCCTCCATTTGCCACTGTTTCATCCCTCCGGCGACGTTGGTAACGTCGTCAAATCCATTGGCGAGCATCCATTCGGCGGCGCGGGCGCTGCGCATTCCTACGGCGCAGTGGACGAGGTATTTCGTGTCCTTGGGGAGACTGGCCGCGACCTTGGGCCATCCGCTGAGCGGCAGGAGCTGCGAGCCCTCGATGTGGGCCATGAAGTATTCGTCTTGCTCGCGGACATCGAGGAGGATACCTTCAAATCCCTCGGCGAGTATTTTACGAAGTTCGAGCGTTGAGATTTCGGGAACAGGTGACATTGGGCAGGATGGTTCGGTGTAGGAGACAGGTTCTTTGATGGTAGCATTTTCGCCGCAGAGCGGACAGTTGGGATCTTTCTTAATCTTAATTTCGCGAAATGAAGTGTCGAGCGCGCGGTAGTGAACCAAGCGTCCGAGTGGCGGCTTGCCAATTCCGGCGAGGAGCTTGATCGCTTCCATGGCCTGCAGGCTGCCAATGATTCCTGGGAGCACGCCCAAGACTCCAGCCTCCGCTCATGTCGGGACGGCACCTTCGGGCGGTGGCTCGGGGAGCAGGCACCGGTAGCAGGGGCCACCGAGGTGTGGGGCGAAGACCGTGACCTGACCTTCGAATTGGGAGATGGCTCCGTGGATGAGAGGTTTCTTTTGAAAAAAGGCGGCGTCGTTGGCGCAAAAGCGGGTGGGGAAATTATCGGAGCCGTCTAAGATTAGATCATAGCCGGAGAGCAGATCGAGACAGTTTCCGGTGTCGAAGCGTCCGGAATGTTCGATGATTTTGACGTGCGGGTTGACCCTAGCGAGGCGATCGCGGGCGCTGGCGAGTTTTGGGGTGTCGGTTCGATCAGTGTCGTGAAGGATTTGGCGGTGGAGATTGGAGAGATCGACTTGATCGGGATCGATGAGGCCTATCGCGCCGACTCCGGCCGCCGCGAGGTAGAGGATCGCAGGGGAGCCCAGTCCGCCCGTGCCGATGCAGAGAATTGAGGAGTTTTTGAGGCGCTCCTGACCTTCCTCGCCAATTTCATCGAGCATGATCTGTCGGGAATAGCGGGTCGATTCATCGGGCGTGAGAGGCATGGGGAAACGATGTCTTTGCGGAGAGGATATTCAAGGAACGATTGCGGGTCCTTTACGAGAGTGATAGATCTTTGGTGTGAAAGTCGCTATTGTTGCCCATCCTTATAAGCCTGATGCGCCCGTTGCTGTGGTGAGGGTCCGTGATAGCCTGATAAAAAGGGGGATTGAAGTGGTTCTCGAAGAGGAGACTGCCAAGTTGGTGCATGAAGAGGGATTGGCTGATTTTTCAGATCAATGTGATTTAGTGATCTCTCTGGGGGGTGATGGAACCTTGCTTGAAACGCTCCATCGGATTGGTCCGACGGATTTGCCGATCGCTGGCGTGAATATCGGAACGCTAGGATTTTTGACAGCCTGCACTGACGAGGAGATCGATTCGCTCAGTGATCATTTGGCTTCTGGTGAGCCAAATATTGTCGAGCGGAGTATGCTGCAGGTGGAAATGATCGAGGAAAGCGGCAAACCCCGGCAATTTTTGGCGCTCAATGAAGTCGTCTTGATGCGGGGTGAGACCGGGCGCTTGGTTTCATTGGAAGCCCGGGTCGATGGCGAGATTTTGAATCATTATCGGGCTGACGGCTTGATTGTGGCAACACCGACCGGTTCGACAGCCTATTCCATGGCGGCTGGTGGGCCACTCCTGGGACCACATGCCGGAGTGTTTGTGATCACCCCGATTTGTCCGCACAGCATGAGTAACCGTTCGCTGGTGGTGGGCGATAATTCCATTATCGAACTTTCTCCCTGTGGAGGCGGCAAAGAGCCTATTCTATTCTCGGTCGATGGACGCGATATTTTGCGAATCGCGAAGGACAGCGTGGTGAGAGTCTCCTGTCACCCGCAGACCTTGCGACTCGTCCGGTTGCCCGGCCATTCATTTTACGAAACCCTGCGGAAGAAGCTCCACTGGCACGGAGGGTAGTTTGCTGTCACCAGCCCATTTCGGCCAGGCGAAGAGAGAATTCCTTTTCCTCTCCTTCGTAGTCGATGAGATAGTTGCCAGCCGCGCCACTTGGATTGGTGAGTTGCACGCCCATGGCCCGGAAGCGGGGAGCGTCAGCGCCACTGCCCTCAGCGGTTTGGTAGTATTTGATCCTTTTGCCCATGATGGTGGCGGAGCGAAAGACTTGCGGCTTGGAAGTTGGAATAAAATTTCCATTCACAAGCTTTTGCCCCTCCACATTTGGAGGGTATTGGTGCGAAGCCCACATGCTTTTTTTTGCTAAAATAGTGAGGCGATTCGACGAGTAGGACGGATTGGTATAGGTCAGCCGGAATCCATCGGATGTTTGCTCGCTCACCGGTTTGCCCCAGGATTTCTGAAGGGCCCGGTTGTGGAGTGTTGGAACTGGCCCGGCGGATTTGGCCGGTCCGGTGGAACATTGTGTCAGAATGGGGAGGAAGAATAACAGGATGTATGTCTTCATGGAGAATTAATCTACACGTAGGTTGCAATTCCTCCAGAAAAAGTGACCGCGACCTTCGTAGGCAGGAAGGTGATTTCCATAGCGTGGATAAGTCAGTTGTTGGTGTTTATTGCTGATCTTGAAACTCGATAAGCGCAAAAAACGCAGAGCGTGATGCCCTACGTTTGAGAAAATTAAATTCCTTTAGAGCTTAGCGGTAGTAAACCGGCTGCTGTTGCTGGGGAGCGTTGGCATATCCGGCAAGTCCACCGGCTCCGGCTCCGATGGCAGCACCTTCGGCGGCGTGTCCGGATTGGTGTCCGATGACTGCTCCAAGGCCTGCTCCGAGGAGCGCTCCTCCGGCAGCTTGCTGGCTCGGAGTTCCTTGGCAGCTTGAGAAAAGTGCAGTCGAAACGATAGCGCTGAGGGTCAGTAGTGTCTTTTTCATAAATGGTAGTTTGTTTAATTTAGCGGTATCTGTATGATCGCTTTTGTTTGTCGAATATTCATGTAAATATACAAAATTTTTCGTCAGCGCAGTTTGATCGGCCTGATTCGATAGGTTAAGGTAGGGTCTGCCTCTAAATTAGGGCGTTAATGCGATCTGGCATCGCGGAGCCTCGATAGAGTCGTCAAGGCGTATCCCGTTCCGTAAGGTTGATGGTAATCGTAGAGCGGGTAATCCCACCAGGAGCCGTCTTTTTCCTGTTTGCTTAAAATATGCCGGGATAGATGGGGGATGAATTCCTGCCGGTCTTTGGGATCGAGCATGAGGAGACATTCCGTGGCATAGTAAAATCCGTAATAGTAGAAGTAGCCTGAGATCGAAAAATGAGTCTCATGGGGAACGGGGCGCTTTCGGCCAATGTCAAACCATCCCTCGCGGAGACAGAGTCGCCGAAGCCAGTGCTGGATCAATTCATCGGTGACCCGTTTATCACCAAACTTGCGCATGGCGGCGAAGCAGACCTGGGTGCGCCCGAGGGAACCCGCCGGGCGGTTGATGCCGGAGCGAGGGCGGAGGCGATGATCAAGCGAGTAGACAAAAGACCAGTCGGCGGTTTTTTGTTGTTCGATGGAACGGAGTCCTCGTTTTACTTCGCGGGCGGGAGGACCGATTCCCATCGTCTCTTCCGCTTCTTTCATCGCGAGAAGAACAGTGGCCGTAGTGAATGAGGTGGGGATGCCGGAGAAGTGACTTGTGAAACCATCGAAATCCAAATAGCCCCAACCGCCACGAACATCTTCGGTTTTGTTCAGCATCTGGAATTGTAATTCCGCGAGCTGTTTCAATCGGGAGCGTTTTGCTTCATCATTTTCGTGATAGTTGTAGAGCGCAGAAATGGCTCTCAGGCCATAGGCGTGTCCCCAGACATTGTAGGTTGTGGTCGGGTCGACATGGCGGAGCTTGGGGAGCTTTTCAAAGAACCATTTTTCGCCCTTTGCGATGGCCGCTTTGGTCTCAGGTCGCTGGTCTTTGCTGTCGAGAAGACCGGCCAACGCCAAGGCCGATGCGCCACTGCGAAAGGCGAGGTGGGCTTCAGGGACCGGAGCATAAATATTGAGACCTTTGGTTCTTGTCGGCCCGCCCCAAGAGCCGTCTTTGTTTTGCTTTCCGATGAGGTAATCAACCCCTCGTTTAATTGAGGTCTCCAATTCACCCTCTTTAATTGGTTCGACCTCTTTGAGTGGGGCCAGTTTTTTTTGCTCCGAAAAAAGCGGAGAGAGGAAAAGGAAGAAGATCAGGAAGCGCATTTGATCCTACTCTGAAGCTGGCAGAAGGATGACTTGATCGGCGGCGATGCCTTCCAGAATCTCCACGTGGTCTCCCGAGGTTTTCCCTAATTTCACCTCGCGGACCTCGTCTGAGCCGTCAGCCATTTTTAGACGAATGGTGGATTTGTCCCCTTCGGTTTTCACGGCGCTTTTGGGGACCGTGAGGGCCTTTTCATTGCGGTAGGTGATGAGCTTTACTTTGGCTTTCATGCCACCGACCAAAGGAGAGTCTTTCGGCAGAGTCACTTTCATGGAGAGTTTATATTTCCCGTCTGCCCCCGGGATGTGGTCGAGACTTGTGATTTCAACCGGGAATGAGGTAGTGCCGATGCCATCCACTTCAGCGCTGCCCTTGTTTCCTGACGCAAGTTGTAAGCGCTGGTTTTGACCGACTGCTCCGTGAAGATTAAGCGAAACTCCGTTGGTAACAAATGAAACCAGAGCGGTCTTTGCGGGGGCGGTGCCGTTGACGAAGAGGAATTTTGAAGTTCCGCCTAGGCTCCATGAGCGTCTGGAAATTTCTCCGTAAAAAATATGCCCGTCAGCTGGCGCCTTAAATGTCAGCCATTTCGCATCAGCTTCGAGCTCTTCAAGCTTTTTGTCAGCTTCGGTATCTTGTCGTTTTTGTTTAGCGACGGCGTGTCGTTTTTCCTCAAGTATTCGCGGGAGGTTCAGCTTGGCTGTATCGAACGAAAGCTTGGCAGCATCGAATGCGCGCTCCAAGTCGACGGCTTGTTCCGGGATGGTTTTTTTTAGTGTTCGCGCGGTGGAAAGTTCCATTTTTTCGAGGCTGAACCTGGCAGTTTCCACGGAGGAACGTTGGCGCTTGAGAATAATTTCTTCGGTCTCTTCCGTCACGCCGTCCTCTTTATACATTTGCAGGAGCTGTTTCAGCTCCTCCTCGACATATTCGAGACTGCGCTTCGTTCGTGAGAGACTTTCGCGGGCATTCTTTTCCTGAATCGCCCGGCTGGTTTTCTTGAAGTAGTCTAATGACTCCTGATGGCGTTCGAAGGCGATTTCTTCTCCTTCAAGTAAACGGGGCGTGGTGATTTCGAGGTCAGCCAATTCGCGTTCGGCCCGAGCCAAAGCGATCTTGCGGGTCGCGACGGCCTTCTTGCTTTCCGCGAGGAGCTTGTCGTAGTCCTCGTGATCGAAGGCAACGATGGTTTGGCCCTTTTTCACCGCCGCACCGTGAGGAAGAAGCTCTTTGATTTCGAATTTGCTCCACTGCTCTGGATACAGCTTATGAACGACAACATCGTTGGGAAGGAAGGTGGCGTCGATGGATAAGCTGGTTTCGAATGGTGAGCTTTTGACGACGTGCTCGCTGGCTGAGAGCACGGCAGTTCCGAGAAAAGAAAAAAGAAAGGTTTTCGTCATGTTGGTTGGCTTAGTGTCTGCGTTGATAACTGCCTTTCCTGGCGAGGTAAAGGGTGCGATTTTTTTTTGATTTTCCAGAAAGCGGGACGAGATCAGAGACGACCTCAAATCCTGTTTTGCGGAGTTCTTTTTCCAGCGCGGGGTCCGGTCGGTTCATCACGAGTCCGAGAAGGCCGCCGTGTTTGAGTCTTTCGTTTAGAATTGCAAGGAAGTTGCTCGAGGCGAATGACCAACCCTTTGGTGCGAGAGTGTTGAGGTGGTCCAGGTCGGCAACAACCGCTTGAACGCCGCTGAATTCTTCCGAGAGAGGCTCGAAGGGGGACCTATGATCGAAATAGACCCGTTCATCATCGAGGGGATCGGTTGGTAGGTGTTTTGAAATCCAGTCAGGGAGCTTGCTTGATTCCGGCAGAATGACAAAGGACGCCTTTTGTTGGGGAAGTGCCTCTCGAGCGGCTGCGATGGAGTGACCGAAACCCAGACCGAGAAAAACAATACGTGGCTGGCGGGCCGGGCGGAATGGTTTGGCGACGAGTTCGACCAGCTTGCGGTTGGAGTATCCAAGGTGGCTGGCGTCGATTTGATTACCGCTGCACTCAAGAAAGTAGCGCCCGTCGTGCTCGATGAGATCGAGGGGAAGCTGAGTACAGGATTGGGACTGCTCGATGAAATTGCGGGGTTTCATTAGGTATTTCGCGGAATTGCTCCGTGATGGGGAGGGTTGTCTTGTCAGATGGTGAGATAATCCAGTAGAAAAATTCGCAATGAGATTGAGATGGGGTGGTGAGGCAGGTATTCATCTCCGCGTATTTGACAGTGAGGTGTGAATAAGTCGTCGGGTTGATCTGTCTTGATTGCTGTAAAACGCCTGATTTTATAACCTCAACGAGCTCTATTCGCAATTTATTCACATGGTGAATGAATTGTGAATAGTTGAGAAAAGCGGGGGATAAGAAAATCTCGCGTCTTTGTCCTTGCACCTTGGGCCTAAATAATTAGCTTCTGCGCGCACCGCAAGTTGGTGGCCGTAGCTCAGTTGGTAGAGCCCCTGATTGTGATTCAGGTTGTCGCGGGTTCAAGTCCCGTCGGTCGCCCCATTCTTAAAAAGCCGCTTCTCTTTGTGAGGAGCGGCTTTTTCCTGATCTAGAGCGATTGTTGGAAGTCTTTGACCTTTTGGCGGGTGAGGAGGATCCAGGACGTAATGGGATAGATCATCATAATGAAAGCCCCGGCCACACCGCCGAATTTGTAGACTAGGCAGAGACTCTTTATGATGGCCTCGTTAGCGCCGGATACCCCGTCGCAAAAGGTCTGATAGGCTGGAAAGGCGATGGTGATGATCAGGATGATTGAGGCGATCTTGGCGATGATTGAGAGAAGACTGTATTTGTGGGAAAGCCCGACGCCCCAGCGGGCGTTGAGAAGCATGGCGAGGCCGCTGGTCAAGAGCATGGTGGCCAGGATCACGCTGAAAATCTCGAAGTAGAGGTTCAGCGAGAGCGCCTTGTCGAGAGCTTCGAGCGCTTCCGGAGTAAATTCGGCGGGAGCTTCCTTGTCTTGTTGAAATGACTGGAGGATGGAGGTTCTGGGATTGTTTGAATCTAGTTTGTTGAAAATGATTCCTCCAAATCCCACCGTGGCGACCAAAAAGTGCAGGATCCCGAAGACCGTAACTTGAGAGGGCTTTGGGACCAGAGGTGAAACGCCATTGACCAGGGTTTCAGACTCCGGAGCTTGGTAGGGATTATCCATGCTTGCCGAGACTAGAGAACGGCTTATGGCGAGGAAAGACGAGAATCACGCCATGACGCTTGAATTCCGGTCCAAGGACCGCTTAGCTCTCGCCCGCATGAGTGACGAGGTATTGGCGCAATTGGTTGGCGGAACCGCAAAGGTCCTTTCGGAAAAAGAATTGGCCGAAAAATTAAAGGAAGGAAGACCCCTCCGGATTAAGCTGGGAGTGGATCCCACCGCGCCGGATATCCACCTCGGACACACTGTGCCGCTTGAGAAGCTGCGCCAGTTTCAACAATTGGGCCACCAGGCGGTGCTAATTATTGGTGATTTCACCGCAACGGTTGGAGATCCCACCGGCCGGAGCTCGGCTCGTCCGCCTCTCACGCGCGAGGAAGTGCTCTCGAATGCCGAGACATATACGGATCAGGCTTTTAAAATCCTCGATCGTCAGAAAACAGAGGTCGTCTTTAATGGTGAGTGGTTTCGTAAGATGAGCTATGAAGAGGTTCTCCGGCTTAATGCCCGGGTGACGATGCAGCAAATGCTTCAGCGCGAGGATTTCAAGGAACGGATCGCGAAAGGCCAGGAAGTTCGACTTCACGAAATTCAGTATCCCATCATGCAGGGCTGGGACTCGGTGGAAGTGCGCTCCGATGTCGAAATTGGAGGAACCGACCAGCTCTTCAACATCCTCGTGGGTCGAGATTTGCAAAAAGAAGAGGGACAGCCACAACAGGTTGTCATGCTCATGCCGCTTCTTGAGGGACTGGATGGGACCAAGAAGATGTCCAAGAGTTCCCACAACTATGTAGGTGTGAACGAGGCCCCCAACGAGATGTTTGGGAAGCTGATGAGTATCAGCGACGAGTTAATGGATCGGTATTATCTCTTACTGCTCGGATCCGCTCGGGATGCCTCGCTTCATCCGATGGAAGCCAAGAAGGAATTGGCTCGGCTCTTGGTATCCCGCTATCACAGCGATGAGGGAGCGAAAGCGGCCATCGAATTTTGGAATTTACGCCATAGCAAAGGTGATGTGAGCGTTGGTGCGGTGGATTATCGTCCTTCTGGTGACCAGAGTAGTGTTGCGCAGATCGTGCAGTCAGCCTTTCTTGAAGTCTTCGATCTTCAAAAGTCGCTAGGCGAGGTTAAAAAGCAATTTATCATTCCCGGAGCAGTGCAGTTGGACGGTGTTAAACTAACCGATCCGGCCGGAACCTTTGAGGCTCAGTCTGGACAAATTCTTCGATTGAGTAAAAAGCACTCAGTCAAGATAGTTTAACAAATCTGAGGATCTTCGCTGGCCGAGCTTGTCCGCTTGGCGTAGGTTCCGCCCGACAAGATTTTATCTATGAGTGACTTTTTCTATGCCCTCCTTCTGATGCTGGTAGTGATCGGGATTTTTAACGTGATCATTTTTGTTCACGAACTGGGTCATTTCTTGGCCGCCCGATGGCGTGGCCTGCAAGTGGATCGTTTCCAAATCTGGTTCGGGAAGCCGATTTGGAAGAAGGAAATCAATGGCGTGCAGTATGGACTGGGCTGGCTTCCCTTCGGAGGATTTGTGGCTTTGCCCCAGATGGTCACCATGGAGTCGGTCGAGGGAAGTAATCGCGGCAAAGACGAACTCCCTCCGGTCAGCCCGCTTGACAAAATCATTGTGGCCTTCGCGGGCCCGCTTTTCAGTCTTTCCCTCGCCGTTTTGGGATCGCTGTTGGTATGGCAGGTCGGGAAACCCCAGGATGCAATCACTTCAACGGTAATTGGTGGTGTTGTCGCGGATGGTCCGGCGGACAAGGCCGGTCTCCTTCCGGGGGATAAGATTCTCGAAGTAAATGGGGAGTCGGTGGATTGGTTTCGCGGAAGTATCTTCAAGGGAGTGCAGGAGCAGGTCATGCTCACTGAGGGGGAAGTAGTGAAGTTTAAGATCGAGCGAGACGGAGAAGTTCAATTTGTGGAATCAAAGTTCGATATTGAGGAGACCGCGTTTTTTAGACGGCGTGCTCTTCCTCGGGTTGGGATTGGTGCGGCTGGACCCGCCATCATCGGGGAGATTCTGGAAGGTGAAAATGAGAGTCCTGCCAAGCGCGCGGGACTGAAAAAGGGAGACCAGGTGATTCAGGTGAATGGCGTCGAGGTCGTGGGAACTCTTCACGTGAGTCAGTTGTTGGCTGACAATGAATGGAAGCAAAGTGTTTTCCAAGTGAAGCGCGGTGATCAAATTATTGAGTGCAGTGTAACGCCTTTAAAACCGGAAGGGGAGATGTTTGAGGATCAGGATCCCAAGGTCGGAATTCTTTGGGATTGGCAGGCGAATATCGAGACTGCCATGGTGCATCCAACTCCGTATTTTCAAATTTTGGACAGCCTGAAGACAATGTGGGTCACGATTTCTAAGGTTACTTCTCCATCTTCACATGTAGGTGTCGATCAGCTTGCCGGTCCGGTTGGAATCGCCCGAACCAAATACCTCCTCCTCAAGACTGAAGACGGTTGGCTGCGGGTAATGTGGTTTTTCGTCCTCTTTAATGTTAACCTGGCGGTCTTGAATATGCTGCCCTTACCTGTCCTGGATGGTGGGCACATTGTCATGGCAATTATCGAGTGGGTTCGCGGTCGTCCGGTTAATCAGCGCGTGCTGGAGGTGGTTCAGACTGGATTTGCGCTACTCTTAATTGGCTTTATGCTTTTCATCACCACAAAAGACCTTGGGGACACGATTCCATCGGGCGGTAAGGACGGTAAAGTAGTCTGGCCCGAAGTCGCTCCGTAGGGGGAGCTTGCTTCCTGAGAGGTGACCTGTCATAGCTACTGCCTCGCTTTTTCTGATAGAGATGAAACGCACCCCTCATTCCGTCAACGTCGCCCGGCTCACTTATGTCGTCATCTGTGAACTCGCAGGCTTGGCAATTGCCCTGAGCACCCCCGCAATTGAACTATGGGCCGGATTGTTTGGAGCGCTGATCGTGGCCGGGTTTTTTATCTTCGTAGAATCCTTGATGAAGGATTTTACGCTGCGTGGGTTTTCAACCGCGACCTTCGGGGTCGCGATCGGATTGATCTGCGGATTTCTTCTAAATCGTGTTGGCATCACTGATCTGGTCAAGTTGGCGACGAGTTCCTTCTCGGACGAAAGCATAGGAGATTCACTGGTTCTTGCTCTCAATGTCGCGATCTACAGTAGTCTGGCATTTTTGGGGGCGGTGCTCGCATTGCGGAGTAGTCAGGAAGATTTTTCTTTCATCATTCCCTATGTCCGATTCCGTCAGGATGCCGCCTCGGGACAGCCTCTATTGCTCGATGGCGAGGTCATTATGGACGGGCGGCTCCCACGAATGATGGCGGCTGGATTTTTGACCGGACGGCTTCTTGTTCCGCAATTCGTGCTAGATGAACTTCAAGTCATGGCCAATTCCGCTGCGGCAGGGAAACGGCAGCGGGGACAACGCGGGTTGGAGATTTTGGATGAGCTGCAGAAAAATCCCGGAGTTCCAATTACCATTCATGATGCACGCGGAATTGCCGAGGATGAATCATTTCAGGGGCGACTGGTGCAGTCCGCTAAGTTGCTCGGAGCGCGCTTGGTGACCACAGATGAGAATCTCACCAAAGTGGCGCATCTCCAGTCGGCGGATATTATCAATCTGAATGATCTCTCGGACGCTCTGAAGCCAGCCGTGGTGGTCGGAGAGTCGATGCGACTTGCCTTGGTGCGTTCAGGAAAAGACGAACATCAGGCGGTGGGATATATGCCGGATGGCACCATGATTGTGGTGAATCACGCGATCTCGAAGATTGGCACTTCACAGGATGTCACTGTGATTAGCACGCTTCAGACGAGCGCCGGCCAAATGGTCTTTGCCGAGCTTCACGATAACGAAGGAGAGAAAGGTGAGTGAGGTCAAGGCGATCTCAGTAACGCAACTAGCCCGCCGGATTCGGAATCTTCTTGAGATTCAGGTGGGCGAAATTTGGGTGGAGGGAGAAGTGAGCAATGTTCGCAAGCAATCGAGCGGGCATTGGTATTTTTCGCTGAAGGATGAGTCGGCTCAGATTTCCTGTGCCATGTTCGGAGCGCGCCGCCGGACCGGTAATGAAGTGATCGAGGATGGCGCGAAGGTGCAGGTTTTTGGGGAGACCAGTTTTTATGAAGCTCGCGGGAGCACCCAATTGATCGTTAAGAAAGTTCAGGCTGTCGGGCAGGGGGATTTGCAGGCGCGATTTGAGTCACTCAAGAAAAAGCTCAACCAAGAAGGGCTCTTCGACCAGGACCGGAAGAAGGAATTGCCGGGGTTTCCCAAAGTCATCGGAATCGTGACGTCGCCGACCGGAGCGGCACTCCAAGATATGAAAAACGTCCTCTCCCGTCGGGCGCCTTGGCTGACGGTTGTGCTTTTCCCGGCCTCGGTTCAAGGGAAAGGAGCCGAGCGTGGGATTGTCCGGGCGATCAGGCGAGCTGGAAATGCCGGGGCTGAGGGCCTGCCCCAGCCAGAGGTGTTGATTGTAGGACGTGGTGGAGGCTCGCTCGAAGATCTGTGGAATTTTAACGAGGAAATCGTCGCGCGCGCGATTGCGGATTGTCCTATTCCCGTTGTGAGTGCGGTGGGGCATGAAATTGATTTTACGATTGCGGATTTTGTCTCTGACTTGAGAGCGCCTACCCCAAGCGCGGCCGCAGAACTGGTGGCTCCGGATCAGGTCGAGCTGCGGGATCGTCTCGATCGGATGGGTGAGCGATTGACCCGAAGTGTGGAGAGTCGTCTTGATCGTCTTGCTGACCAGATGGATTTTTACGAGCGAGGGATTCTCGGGCAATCTTCGGTGAGAGTATTACAATCACCAACCTGGCAGTTGGAGAAGTCTCGGAGATCATTTTTTCAGGCGGCGAGTGGCGCCTTGACGGAATTGGAAAACCGCATTGTTCATCATTCCGCCAATTGGCATCGTTATCATCCGCGGGAAGTCTTTAGACGGAGACAGGATCGCCTGGATGCGACCCAAGAGGCTTTTCTCAGTGCTGCGGAAAATGCGCTGAAACTTTATCAGGAAAAAGTGCTTCGTCTGGAGTCCGTTCTCCACGCTCTCGGGCCAAATAGTATTCTGGAGCGGGGATTTTCGATCACTTTTAATGAAGATGGTAAGATTGTCAAAGATCCGAAGAAAGTGAAAAAGGGTGACCGAATTGAGTCAATGCTTCGTCATGGTAACCTTAGCAGTAGGGTGGAATAGAGCTCTACTTTTGAATAAAAGATGGCGATCATTATCGCGCTCTTGTTCCTATTTTGAGAATGGAGGAAGGTTATTTTCGATCTTGGGTCTGATTACGCGCAAAAAGTTGAATTGCTTTTTGATGCCCTAATTATTGCCGATTCTTATTGGCCCCGGAGATTTCCTTTTGCGCAGCGGACAGCCTGAGGATGGAAGTCGCCGTTAATTCGAAGCGCTTCGGTTGATCGAAACCAATCCAGGTGGCCACGACGCATTCTTTTCCAAGTGAGACAGTCCAATAGTCGGCGTGCGAGAGGGATTGTCCCGAGAAGAAAACTGGAAGGTTCTCGGGGATGGCATGATCGTTGAAGGCTGGGAAAATAGCCGGAGGGCGGGAGAATAGCGTTCGGTCAATACTTTCGACTTTGCGAATGAAGACCGTGGCCGGCCTTGAGCCACCTTCGAGAATCGTGGCGTAAGCAGTTGCCAATTCGAGTAGGGAGACGCTGAGAGTACCCCGAAAGAAATCATCGCCGTTCCCAAACGTTCCCTCGAGGCCAAAGCGACGAAGGAGCTTTGAGGCATCGTTGAAGCCCAGTTGTCGACCGGTTGCGACAGGGTTTCCTTTAATTGGGAGATGCCCGCGTTCCAAGGAGGCTGTATTGATCAGAGCCTCGATCAATTCCGGGCCGAGATCACGGCGGGAGTCGAGGGCCCGGTTGAATCCCGTGGGGCGTTGTTCGCGACATCCAACGACGCCAAGGATGTCGCCATTTCTTGGATCGAGGGCGAGGCCGGCCATCTGGGCACCTTCGGGAAGAACGCTTGTGTTCACAAGGTTCTCCAAGGCATATTGAACCTCGATATCCAGCGAGGTAATAACTTTGAGCCCCCCTTCTTTGATTTGAGACGAATCGAAAACCGTTTCAAGAGGCCGTCGCATCACCCGGGTGCCGTGACTCGTCTCGACGATTTCGGCGTTCGGATTCCGGAGGTCGAGGTTTTCACCCTTGATCTCTTCAACTTCGGGTTCAGAGAGCTCACCAATCGCGACGAGACGGGCTAGGACTTCGTCGCGCTGTTTGAGGGCTCCTTTGAGATTTCGCCACGGAGAGCAGGCGTGGGGAGCTCTGATGATACCGACGAGCAAGGCGCAGTGGTTTCGATTGAGTTCGGAGGTGGGCTTACCGAAGTAGCTCAGAGCGGCCTCCTCAATGCCGTTGCACCCCGAGCCGAAGTAGATGCGGTTTAGGTAGTGAGTGAGGATTTCGTCTTTGGTAAAATTGGCCTCGATTCGGTAAGTGAGGGCGATTTCGAGGAACTTGCGATTGAGTGATTTTTTTTCGCGGAGTTCGTAGGTGTTACGAGCGAGCTGCATCGAGAGGGTCGAGGCGCCCTGGGTAAAGTCGCGGTCTTTGAGGTTGCGCACGGTAGCCCGGGCGAGGCCGATGAGGTCAACACCTTCGTGTTCAAGAAAGCGGCTGTCCTCTCGCGCGAAGAGGGCTTTTCTGAGGAAGCTCGAGATTTCAGAATCTGTGATCAGGCGACGGTTTTCTCCGTGGATCGTTCCGTATTCGATGCCATTACGATCGATGAGCACAGTTCGGGCAGGCATTTTTTTGACAAGAGCGAGATCGAACTTGCTGGCTTGCCAGACATACCATGAGACGACACCTAGTAAGGGGACCAAAAGGGTAAGACCAGCCCGCCAGGAAAATCCCCACAAGCGCCGGATTGACCGGCGCAACGACCCCCGTCGGCTTCCTTGTTGGTATGATCTCCGGCTCATGAATCAACTAGGGGATCGCAGGGAGAGAAGCCGCAACATTGGCTTTATCGGGTGGAGAAATTGAAATGGAATTTCCATCGGGAGTCGGATAGTCTACCGTGCAGAGTGGCACCACGGTTAGGAAGAGCGCGGAGCTGTCTTCGTGGGGAGTCCGGTCGACATTGATGATGGCGGCACAGTCGGGGATTTTTTTCAACACAAGCATGTCGCCGATGTTAAAGAGACTGGTGGCATCGTCCTCGCTTGGGAAGAAGCATTCGATGAAGACAGGATAAGGAATAGGGTCACCGATTTTGTTTGGTCGCACGAGGGCCTGTGCTTTAATTACGGCCCCGGAGGTGAGGAAATCTTCGCCGGTGAGGGCTCTTACCTCGGAGATCTGGTATTCTCCGGTGATGTATGTGAGCGTGCGTGACCTATTGAAGTTGGTGAGATAGCTTCGGCGTAACTCACGATTGAGAATATTGAGGTCTTCGTCGGAGATCTTTTGAAATTGAGCTTCCAACTCCAGCGGGTTGCTTACTTTCTTTGGTGTGGGAGCTGTGGTTGGGGTGAAGCTTTCCAAGGGGTCAATCCGCCCGACCTTGAGCATGAGATCGTAGCTGGTTGGATGGGTGGGATCGCGAAAGAGGTTGAGGCAAACGACCCAGGAGGTGATGGCAAATGCGATCGCGAGAATATTGGCGAGGAGCCACCAGAAAAGCGGGGGGCGCTTTCTGGGAAGGTCGTCGAGTTCGAGTCGGGCCATCCTTACTTACACTTAGTGCCGTCGATGGCAGGGTCGTATTCAGGTTTTTTGCCTTCTTCGGCAGGCTCGAACGAGGTGCCACATCCGCAAGAACGTGCGGCGTTAGGATTGAAAATCTTGAAGCCGCGATCGGAGAGTTCGTCGGCAAAATCGACGGTGCATCCCTCGAGGACGTCAAAGGAATCGTGCGCTACGATGAAGCGGGTTCCGGAGAGGTCGATGATTTCATCGCCATCTTCAGGCTCGGCAATGCGCATGGTGTAGGCCAGGCCAGCGCATCCACCCCTTTCGACACCAAGGCGTAGGCCGCTGCCTTCCGGAGCGTTTTTGGTGGTAAGGAGTAGCTTGAGTTCCTCAGCCGCTTTTTCAGTTACCGTGATCATAATTTCTGGGCGTCAATTTAGATTCGACCGGCCATCTGTGCCAGTGTTCTTTTTTGTCAAGGTCGGGCTTGTCAGTTCTTTTTGCGGTAGCTTCAATGATGCCATCGACAGCGAGATCAGATCTTCCTTCAAAACCGTTTGGGCGGGACGTCTCTTGGGCTGGCTTCTGCGCTTCCTAGGGATGAGTTTGAGGAAGGAATATAGAGGTGAGATCCGCAAAATCAACGAATGGCCGAGTCCCGTGATCTTTGTCCTGTGGCACAACCAAATTGGCGTTTCTCCTTATCTCTGGCGGAAAATGTTCCCAAAGCGAAAGTGTGTCGTGCTGACCAGTGCGAGCAAAGATGGCGCTTTATTGGCATCTGCGGTGAGTGTTTTTAGAGTGGGAGCTGTTCATGGGTCCAGTAGTCGGCGGGCCACGGCAGCCTTGATAGGCCTCAAGCGGGCTGCCAAAGCGGGTAACGATCTGGTGTTCACCCCGGACGGTCCACGTGGACCCAGATACGAACTTCAGCCCGGAGTTATCAAAATTGCGCAAACAACCGGGATGTTGGTGCAGCCGATGTATATCGACTATCAATCGTGCTGGAAGTTAAAGACCTGGGATCGCTTTCGAATACCCAAGCCATTTAGTAAAGTAATTCTTACTCTGGGTGATCCCTTGGAGATTCCACGGAGGTTGAATGAGGAGGAGTTTGAATCTCAACGAGCCGATCTTGAAGCTTCCCTTCGGGTTGGAATTGGCGATCTTTTAGAAAACCATGGCAACGATCATTGATGGTAAGAAAGTAGCGGCGGATGTTCTCGAGAAATGCGCTGAGGAAATCACGGACTTGAAAAGTCAGGGCATTACTCCCGGCTTGGCAGTCGTGTTGGTCGGAGAAGATCCGGCTTCCAAGGTCTATGTGAATTCCAAGGTCAGAAAATGTGGCGAATTGGGAATCCATTCAGAGAAAATCGTTTTATCGAGAGAGGCGACTCAAGAGGAGGTATTGGAAACCGTAAAGAACCTGAATGAGAATCCAAGGATTCACGGGATTTTAGTGCAATCTCCTCCGCCACCACAGATCGATGAGGAGGCCATCGTCAGGGCGATCGATCCAGCCAAAGATGTTGATGGATTTCACCCTGAAAATGTGGCCAAGCTCGCTCTGGAAGATCCCACGGGGTTTGTTCCCTGCACACCGGCTGGTTGTATGGAATTACTCCGATCAGCGGGAATAAAAACGTCTGGAGCTAATGCAGTCGTGGTAGGTCGGAGTATGATTGTCGGAAAGCCAATGGCGCTTCTTTTAATGGCCCGTGGAAGTGATGCGACGGTCACCGTTGCCCATTCCCGATCCAAAGATCTGCCCGGGATTTGTCGGCAGGCAGACATTATCGTAGCCGCGGTGGGGCGTCCCGAGTTCATTACGGATGACTATGTTAAAGAAGGAGCGGTGGTGATTGATGTGGGGATTAACCGCGTCGATGATGCCGAAGCCAAAAAAGGATACCGGCTCTGCGGCGATGTGGACTACGCCAGCGTGGCTCCCAAATGTTCCGCGATCACGCCGGTTCCAGGTGGTGTTGGCCCCATGACCATCGCTCTCCTGATGAAAAACACGATCAAGGCGGCGAGATTCGCAAGGGCTTAATTTACCTTCGCTTTACAAACGGCTCTCATTCTGACGTTCAAAAATCCGGGGAACCACTTGTAGGGCCGGGCAGGCTATTGTTCCCGTTCCAGATGGAGCGTGCTTTTGCTGGTTTCTTGAGAGGGGTTTGTTTTCTTAGGTAATGCTCCCTTCTCGTCCCGCTTTGGAGGTGATAGAATTTTTTCGATGAGAGTTGGGCTAGCATTGTTATTTGGATCGAGCGTCTTGTTTGTGTCGTGTGGGGATTTGTTGAAACCTCGGGTGATCAAGCCGAGGGCGGCTAATCAAGGAGGCTTGTCTGGAGCGCAAGGAGTCGTGGGCGCGGCGGCCCAATTGAAGGCCAAGAAGGAGATGGCAAAGAGAAGTTCGGAAGGAGCACAAATTGGAATGGCTCCAGAGGAAGTGGGATTTCTTCCCAGTGCGGTGGGGGACAACGCAACGGTAGGTGGTCTTAAGTTGCCTTCAGATAGTAGTATTGTTTGGTCTTCGATGGATGATCCCACTGCCGACATTGCTTTTGATAAGCCGTTTTTAAAACCGCAGAGGAGAGGGGGAAGCTGGGAGAATAGCTATACCAATGCCCGCCGTGAGTCGATGCGCACGGGTAAGCCAATCGTGATGTGGTTTACCAACGAAGGGGCTACACCGAGCCCGATTTGTAAGATCTTGAATCGAGAGGTTTTTGGAACAAGTGATTTTGTGGAATGGGCCAAGATTAATGTTATCAGGTTGAAGATTGATATTTCCGGTGGCTCTGGAGATCGTGGAAACGTGGGAGATTTAACCACCCGGAAGAGGAAGTATGTCGCCAAGCTAAAGAAGCAGTATTCAGTCCTTGGTTTTCCTACGGTCATCGTTTTGCAGCCGAATGGATCGGTCTATGATCGGTATCGCGGCTACAAGAAGGGATACAAGTCCAGCTACTGGCGGGAGATGAAAGATGCCGCGTTGACAATTACTCATAATCAGAAAGTTTGGCGGAAGAAAATGGCAGCCAAAGGCTATCGCACTTGGAAGGGGCGGAATGACCAGGTCATTTTTGCGCGCCTCGCTCGTTATTCCGAAGGAAATCTGACTTTGATCGAGCCGAATGGCGGGAAAATTCAAACGAAAGAAAGCCGCCTCTCCAGCGCTGACCGAAAGTGGTTGGACGCTGAAAAAAAGAAGCGGGGGCTTTGATCCCTTAGGGTTGATAGACCCGGAAGAACATCCGTGGGTTTGGTCCATCGAAGGTGAAACTCCGTCGCGTGTAGGTAGACCCCAGAGGTGAGGCGGCATCACTGATGGTGAGATCCGCCGAAGTCCAGTTGGCCAGATCGGTGCTTCGTTGTCCTACCGGACTATAATTTGGATCGTTGGTGCGGATATCGTAGGTCGTAGAGGCGGTGACCGGATCCAGAGTGACAATTGGTGAGCTGCTGCGGTCGGCGGGATCTCCGCCGAAGAGATATTCCTCGAGATTGGTGGCGTCATCCCCATCATCGTCGCTCGCGGGATTAGCTGCGGGAATTCCTTGCTCAATGAGCCAGAAAGCGAAGGGCGTCAGGATGTAATCAGTGAAGTCCTGAGCGCGCTCGACGGCCTGTCCGGCAGGAGTGAAGAGATTGGGCGAACCGAAAGTCGAGCTGCTGGAACCGTCGTCGTATCCATTGACGGTTGCAGAGGAGTCGTCGAGAGAGCTCACGAGAGGTGAAGGATCGTTCTCAAGTTCGAAGATTTCGCTACTACTCACTCCGTTTTTAGGGGCGATTCCCTCACCGGCGGCTCCGAAGATTTTCGTTCCCGACGCGTTGGTGATCACGATCTGGGTATTGTTTGAATTGAGGTCGAGAGAGGTTAAGTCCGTGCCGCTGACTACAGGAGATCCGAGAAAAATGTTACTCCAGGCGTAGCCGCTTGTGGTGAGCTCATTGACTCGATTGATTTCGGTATCAAGTCCTCCACCGGCAGTATCGGTGTCGATGAAAGTCAGGATGGTTCCGTTTGCGACATTGTCCCAGGTCGTGGCATCGGAAAGTTCGATGGTCGTGCGGGCGGTGAAATTTCCACCGGGATCGGATGTGCCCACGGCAATCTTCCAACCAGTGAGGCTGCTCGACCCGGGTCCTCCGTCGCCGACGACCACAAGTTCAAACCAGTCCTTGCCGTTTCCTGCGACACGTCCGAAGTGGGAGTCGGAAGAGGCTGGAGCGCCATCATCATCAATGGCCAGGGTTCCGCCATTGAGGAATCCCAAATCGTCGACGGCATTTAATTCATTGACGATGACATTAGGTGCGGGATTGAGCACCTCGAGATTGAAAACCAAGTAGCTGAGATTCAGAGAAGCTCCTCCGTTATCGGCCTGGATTGTGACTTCATAATTTCCGATGTCGGCAAAGGTAAGCGGGCGATTGTTCTGAATTCTAATCTGCCCGGCCAATTCGGTTAGGGTGAGGAAGTCCGGCATGGTGAGTGCGGTGACGGTTAAATTTTGCCCGCGGGGATCGGAAAGGGTGACGACTTCATTGAAATTACCCCGCACAGATTTTTTTGAGGAAAGGGTTCCGAAAAGCGGAGGGGTATTTATCGACAGATAATGACTCAGGCTTTGGGTGGAGGCTCCGGCTGCCCAGGTGTTACGTTGGGAAAATGTCGAGGCTGAGCCATCGTCGTAGTTTCCATTAATCGGATTCACAGTATTGAAGGGATCTTCTTCGAGTTTGAAGACGTCGAGCCCCCCCAATTCGATGAATTCGTCTGGAGTTCCATTGTCGTCGTTGTCTCTGGTGCCCACCGATTCGCCACTTGGCCCGTAGAGGACACTGTCGTCGGATGCTGTGACGGTGACGCGGGTGTTGCGACTGCCTATCGCTGGGGAATCGGGATGAGTGCTGGCAGATTGATCGATGAGGATGGGGTCGTGCATCCAGATGTTGGTCCAGCCAAAGCCTTGAAGATGTAAATTAGAGAGAAGGTTAAAACCGGTATCAGCGATGGTGGCATCTCCGGTCAAGGTGAGGATGGTGCCGGCGGGAACGGTCGCGAGGGAGAGGTGGTCAGAGAGGTGAAGAATTCTCGTTTGATCGTCGCTCGTGATAGTGAAAGTCCAACCACGCATATCGACGGTGGTATTTCCGGTTCCTGTCCCGGTGACGATAAATTCCATCCAGGCTCCGCCATTTCCTTGAATACGGCCGAGTTTGGAATCGGTGGCACCATCGAGTTCGTCCGCCGCGCCTCCTTTTAAGTAGCTCCCTGGATCGACTCCGTTGTATTCGTTAAGAATGATGGGGCAATTTCCGGGGGTGACTGAGAGAGAATAGATTTGGTTCACGGCCGCGGTTTCTCCAGAATCATCAACCGCTTGAATTTCGAATGTCGTCGTGCCCTCGTCGGTGTCTGAGGGCGTTCCGGAGATGAGTGCGGTGCCGTCTCCCTGATCAGTGATGGTGAGCCAATTAGGTTTGTCGATGATCGTCAGAGTCACCGAATCGCCGGGGTTGGGATCGAGCGCGGCGATTTGGAAGGGAGCACCCGAAATATTGGATTGGCTGATCCAGGTCACATTGAAAGGTTCGATAAAAATGGGAGGAGAGGCTGGAGGAAGGACGGGCGCTGATCCGGGGGACGCGATATCTGCGCCGGTGCTTGTAGTCGCTCCGAATTGTCCGTCGGAACTGAGTTTGCCAGGGACCTCACTGCCGTCGGTGAAACGAGCGAAGCTAACGCCTGATGTTGCGGAAGTATAAGTGAAGTTATCGATCAGACTATTGAGGTTGTTGTAGAGGTAAACTCCGTCTCCGCCCCCGCTGAGGCCTGGGAAATCGGAAAATTCGGTTCTCAGGAAAACTTTCACTCCCGTGAGGCTCCACATTTCGTTGAGAAAGGTGTCTGCATCATTTTCGGCGAGAACGATGGCACTTTCACCTGCGGCCAGACTATAATTGGGAAAAATCTGCACGCCGCCCAGCTGACTGTCGTCATCCCAACTATACCCGGCGAGATTTACGGCCGAGGCTCCGGTGTTGGTGATTTCAAACCAATCACCGTTGGCTCCGGTGTTGGTGTGGCCGCTGCTGGGCATGACTTCGGTAATTATGACCTGTCCGGCGGCAGGCAGGGTAAAGAGAGCGAGAAGGGTGATGGTTTTCTTCATCTGAATGTGAGCAAAGATTAGTTTTTTTAAATGCTTGTGAAAGAGGAAAGACCTTTGGGTTTGAGCTTTTCCCTATAACGAGCAATCTGAGGCATGGCGTTGAGGGCCGGTGATACAGTCGTTCGATTCCTGCTAATCTTCAAGTCGCCATTACTGACGATGCCCAAGTTGACGGGCAAAATCCGAATTCACATCCAAATTAAGTTATGATCCCTCAGGAAATCATTCGTAAAAAGCGGGACGGCGAATGCCTCTCGAAAGCTGAAATTGCCTTCTTCTCCGAGGGAATCGGGAATGGCACAATCTCGGAAGGCCAAATCGCGGCCTTCGCGATGGCAGTGTATTTTAAAGGAATGACCCTCGATGAACGGGTTGCCTTGACCGAGGGAATGAGAGATTCCGGTGAGGTTCTCGAATGGCCCGCTATGGACGGACCGGTAATCGACAAGCATTCCACCGGGGGGGTCGGCGATAATGTCTCGTTGATGTTGGGGCCCTTGATTGCTGCTTGCGGAGGGTATGTTCCGATGATTTCCGGGCGCGGGTTGGGGCATACCGGGGGGACTTTGGACAAGCTCGACTCGATTCCCGGGTATCAGACGATACCGAATAGTGACTTGTTCCGGGAGGTGGTGAAGGGATGTGGCGTCGCCATTATCGGGCAAACAGGTGATCTTGCTCCGGCGGATAAACGCTTTTATGCCACCCGGGATGTGACCGCCACGGTGGAATCGATCGATCTCATCACCGCGTCGATTCTCTCGAAGAAACTGGCGGCGGGCTTGGACGCACTGGTGATGGATGTCAAAACCGGAAGTGGTGCTTTCATGAGCGAATATGAAGGAGCGAAGGCGCTCGCGGAGAGTATCGTTGGGGTGGCCAATGGCGCGGGCGTGAAAACGAGCGCCTTGATTACCGACATGAACGAACCCTTGGCCGCAAGTGCCGGAAATGCCCTGGAGGTGCTGGATGCGGTGCGATTTCTCCGGGGTGAAAATACCCGTTCTCGCCTCGACTCGGTGGTGATGAGTCTCTCGGCGGAGCTTCTTGTGCTGGGGGGATTGGCGAAGGAGCGAGACGAAGCCCGGGCGCAATTGAAAAAAGCGCTCGATTCGGGGAAAGCCGCCGAGGTGTTTGAAAAAATGGTGTCGGGGCTCGGTGGGCCAGGGGACTTGGTGGCACGTCCGATGGAATATCTGCCCGTTGCGGAAGTGAGGGCAGAGGTGCCCGCTCTCTCCGGTGGTTGGGTGGACCGAATCGATACTCGTGAGCTAGGAATGGCGGTAGTGGAGTTGGGCGGCGGACGAAAGCGTGCCGAGGATGGTATTGATTATGCCGTTGGGCTCAGCGGCTTTGTGGAACTCGGGCAAAACCTCGAAGAGGGCGAGGCTCTCTGTCAGGTCCATGCGCGAAGCGAAGATGACGCGGGGCGAGCCATTGCTCGGGTTCAAAACGCGATTTCGCTTTCGGAAGATCAAAGCAGCGGGCAGCCGGTGGTTTATGAGGTGATCTCTGGGTGAGAGCATTAAGATTTATTTCGCTCGCTAAAGGAGCGATGAACTTATTTTCCAAAGTAATTTATTGGGCGCTGGCGCTCAGCTCCTCTCTCCTCTTGGGGGCGCGGCTTCGAGTTGCATAAGGAAAACGAAATTTAATGCACAACGGGGCCGGTGTTTTTGTCCTGCTTTTCTCCCAGTGGACGGACAGCGCCTTCGATGGTGAGAAAGTGCCGATATAGGCGGGTGATCTTTGAGTTGAGTGTGATCTCACGGAATACGGACACTCCTATTTAGGGAGAAGAAATCATCAAAATGGTAAATTTAGAGATTTTCCTCTTTTTTTGTATCCTTATTCGGGTTGGATTCGGATCAACTTTTGGAAGCTCGACGAGCGGCCATTCGAAATCCCAACTACTAAATCGATGAAATCCAAACAGAATCTCCTTATCGGCGGTGGAACCGTCCTAGGCGCAGTTGCGGCTGTTGCAATTATGAAAATGTGGCCATCCGGAAGCGGGGAAACCGCAGATACCCCGGCTGACACGGATCCCAAGGTTGAATCCAGCGGGAGTGGCGACCAGAAAGAAGGGGCCGCTGATACGGGTGGTCGCAGGAGCAGGGAAATTACTGATCGTATTGCAGAAAGAGTAGCCGAAATTGATCCGGAAGAGATTGAAGGACGTCGGGAGGAATTCCGCAATGAGATGCGTGAGCGCCAGATGGATCGCCTCACCAACAAAATGGCTAAATGGAGCGCAGCTCTCGGCCTGGATAAAGAACAGCAGGAAAAGCTGCTCGAAATCGCGGACAAGCAGTTTGATGAAATGCAATCGATGGGAGGCGGCGTTGAGGGAAATGATCCAGCGGCTGTTTCCGATACCGCAAAACGAGCCATGGCTATCATGAGTGGGCGTGCTCTGGAGGAATCGATGGTTGAAATGCTTTCGCCCGAGCAACAGGAAAAGTATAAGAATTTTGAGAGTCGTCAGACTCAAAATAGCGCGGAAGCCGGAGCTCTTCGTCAGCTCGCAACCTTGCAGGAAGATCTCATGCTGACTCCCGAGCAGCGTAACGACGCATACGGAATTATTTACGCAAATCGTCTGGAAGGGCTTGAAGAAAGTTCGGATGTCTCATCGATGATTAAGCAATTCACCAAGCAGTCCGGAGTGACTCTCGATCCAGCACTTCAGGGAATGATTTCCTCGATTGCCAATCAGGGTCTCGAAAAAATGGCGACAGGTGATCAGCTTAATGGGGAATCGATTAAGGATTTCGCGGCGGAAGCAATGGCTAAATCGGTGACTGAGCAGGTTGAGCTCTTGCGTCCTGTGTTGACTGAAGGTCAACTGGAGCTTTATCGGAGCCAGCTTGAAGGTCGTTTTTCTAATCTCGAGAACATGATTCCGAGAAGACCCAAAGAGGAGTAAACTCCACGCTGTTATTGTCATCCTTTCCTTGCGATCCTAGACTCGGACATGCGGCGCGTCTTTTGGTTCATCTTGGATTCGGTGGGAATTGGTGGGGCTCCGGACGCGGAGGCCTTTGGCGATGAGGGCAGTGATACTTTGGGTCATATTGCGGCGTGGTTTGTCACAAATGAAGGGCGATCGCTCGATTTGCCCAACCTACAGCGCTTGGGCTTGGGCGAAGCCTATCGCTTGGTCCATGGACGATTCCCCGAGGGATGGCGTGGTCAGGACGTGATTGGTCATTATTCGGCGGCTACCGAGATTTCGACCGGGAAAGACACACCGAGTGGTCACTGGGAATTGGCTGGTGTTCCGGCGACCTGGGATTGGGGATATTTTCCAAACGAAGGAGAATGTTTTCCGCAAGAGCTTCTTGAGAAGCTTTATGAGCGGTGCGACTTGAGTGGATCGCTGGGGCATTGTCATGCCAGTGGGACGGAAATCGTCGCGCGACTTGGCGAGGAAAGCCTGCAATCGGGAAAGCCGATTTTCTATACCTCGGCTGATTCGGTTTTTCAGATCGCGGCACATGAAGAAGCATTTGGATTGGAGCGTCTCAACAAACTATGTGAAGTTGCGCGGGAGTTACTGATGGACGACAAGATCGGGCGTGTGATTGCCCGACCTTTTATTGGGGAGGCAGGAAGTTTTAAACGAACCGGAAACAGGAAAGACTATGCGGTCACTCCGCCGAAGCCGACGGTGCTGGAGCGTGCCAAGGAAAGCGGAAGGCATGTTTGTGGCGTGGGCAAGATTGGTGACATTTTTGCGCATGTCGGGTTTAATGATGAACTGAAAGCCAGTGGACATGACAGGCTTTGGGAGCGAAGTCGTGAAGCGATGGGGTCCGGTGAGTTGGTGATGACCAACTTTGTCGATTTTGACATGCTCTACGGGCATCGACGGGACCCGAAGGGATACGGTCTTGCCTTGGAGGAATGGGATGAGGAGCTGGAGCGCTTTCTGAATGAGTTAAAGGAGGATGATCTGCTCGTGATCACGGCGGATCATGGAAACGACCCAACCTGGAGGGGGACAGATCATACCCGTGAGAGAGTGCCGGTGTTAATTTATGGTGCTGGTCCGGGGAATGGCGGGATTCGGAATACTTTTAGTGACGTTGGGGCAACAATTGGTGATTGGCTGGGAGTGAAGATGGACGAGGGGCAATCGATCTTGTAGAGTTCACCTCATGCCGACACCACACATTGAAGCCAAGGAGGGAGCTTTCGCGGAAACCATTCTTCTTCCGGGAGACCCTTTGCGGGCGAAGTTTATCGCGGAGACCTTTCTCGATGAGGTGGTGCAGGTGAATGGAGTGCGGAATATGTTCGGCTATACCGGAGTTTATCGTGGAACGCCGGTTTCCGTCATGGGGAGTGGAATGGGGATTCCATCGATTTCGATTTATGCCAAGGAACTGATCACGGATTATGGTGTGAAAAATCTCATTCGCGTCGGTAGTTGCGGGGCTGTTTCCAAATCAGTGAAGGTTCGTGATGTCTTGATCGGGATGGGAGGGTGCACCGATAGCGGAGTGAACCGGGCGCGATTTGGTGGGTATGATTTTGCGGCGATTGCCGACTACGACTTGGTGGAGGCTCATGTTCTTGCAGCTCGTGAACTGGAGATCCCTGCAAAAGTTGGAAACCTCTTTTCGGCAGATCTTTTTTATACTCCGCAGTCCGAGATGTTTGATCGAATGGAGGCGATGGGAGTGTTGGCGGTGGAAATGGAAGCGGCGGGTTTATTTGGTGTTTGTGCGGAGTTTGGGGCGAGGGGAATGGCGATTTGCACGGTGAGTGACCACATTCGGACGGGAGAGAGCACTTCGAGTGAGGAGCGGGAAAAGAGCTTTACCGAAATGATGAAAATTGCCCTCGAGGCAGCCGTGAGAATCTCATGACCGATCAAGAACTTATCAACCTGGCAGTAGCAGCGCGTGAATTTGCTTATGCGCCTTATTCCAATTTTTTTGTGGGCGCTGCGATATTGGGCGAGTCCGGAAAGGTGTATTCCGGATGTAATGTTGAGAATGCCTCGTATGGACTGACCAATTGCGCCGAGCGGGTTGCCATTGCCAATGCCATCAGTCAGGGCGAATCTACGTTTGAGCTTTTGGCAATATCGGTCAAAGGAGGCGGGAGCCCGTGTGGAGCATGTCGACAGGTGATTAATGAGTTTTGTCCTGCATCAATACGGGTCCTGATGGCCGACGAGGATGGTATTCTGGTAAAAGAGATGTCCTTGGGGGAGTTATTGCCCGATTCCTTTGGGCCTGAATCATTGTGAAATTCTAATCGGAAGGCGAAGTTTTCAGACGGAAGAATTGATTCACTTCATAGGGGAAATCAGGTGTCCAGATTTCTCCGTTACCAATCTGATTGGCACGAGAGGTCCAGGTGATGAGATCTGAGGAACTCTCCAAACTATAGTCGAAGCCATTCCAAGTCGGGATTGAGAGTCCGACGGTGTCGGATGTGATCAAGTCAATCGCTGAGATACCATTGGGAAGGAGTCCCTGTGACTGGGCGTATGGAGTGAGGACGAGATTGTCGATGGCGATTCCCTGTGGAGCGGAACCGGCGCTGAACGATTGTCCGGGATTGAGCTGGCCGGGCGTGTGAACTCCGGAGAGAACATTCCAGCTGAAATCGACCGCTTCTGAACCGTCCCCCGTGAGTCCCAGGCTATCCATGCCAGGCGGAGTAGACGATGTCTGGGATACCCCGATGTCGGTTGAGCTCGTTCCTGATGCCGGGCCGTTGGTTGCGGTGAAGCTGCCCTCGTAACTAATAAATTGTTTCACCACACCATCGACGATCAAGGCCATTCCGTCAGGGGCACCATTCTGAATCCCAGAAATCTCGCTGTAGAAAATGTGGTGGCAGGAATCGCAAATCGTTCCCTGCATAAAAGTGTCGAGAGTCCGAGTGGAGTTATAAGTGCCTCCGCCATTTCCGTTGTAGAAGACCAGTTCAATATTTGAGAGGTCGTTTGAATATTCCGGTCCCACGACGATTTCGACAAACTCACCGATATCCACACTGTCATTATCGTAGTGGATTTCATTGATGAAGACATCGTCGGGTTCGCTCCCGCCGGGAGTTCCCGGAGTAGCTTGAAATTCCAGTTGAATACTGGCGCCGGGTGGAATGTTTATTCCGGTGATGAGTCCCTGGAGTGTTTGTTCGAGAGGTGGTTCGAGAGCTCCAGTGGCTTGATTTGTCTCCGAGGTAAATGTGAGGTCCGGTATTTCTGTTCGAACTCCGTTGTCGATGAAGGTAACGATCCATTGATCGAGGGAGCCGTTTTGAAAGCTCCGCCATTGTTGGGCGAGATAGGAGACGGACAAGGATTTGATAGCTGATCCAGTCAGGTTTTGAAAGGTCGCGGTAAAGAGGTCCTCGCTGCCGGAAAAATTTCCCAATGATGAGCCACCGTAGGAACGTGGTCCTCTCATCTCCATTGTGCCGTCATCGGGTCCCTGCCAATTGTTATTGGTTACATCCCATGCTGCTGGATTCTGCTCTCCTTGAAACCCTTCGAAGGTCTGGAGCCAAGGCGCGTTGATTTCGCTGAGCTGATAGATGCTGGTATCGGAATCGGCGACGGTGATTGTTTCGAAAACACTGTTGAATCCGCTGGCCGAGGCTTGGATGTCGACTGACTGACTGCCATCGAGAAGGAGGTCTGGTCGGGGTCTCAGGGTTGTGCTGGCACTCAATTGTCCACTGGTGAAGACGAGGGAGGTGGCCTCGAGTGTGAGCTCGGATGAATCAGAACTGGTTAAGGTTACCGTGACCGTCTCGCCGACTCCCGGAGGCTGGGGCAAGGTGATAGTTAGGTTGACCGGCGGAGATGATTCTGTGGCCGTATTTGTTGAAAGGCTCATCGAGAGATTTTCGCCGCCATCAATATCGAAGTCGCCGAAAAGCAAATAGTGATCCGAGGCGTCGTTACTGGTGCTGGCGGGCAGGGGCGTTCCGGATTTGGAAAGGCCGGGAAAGGAGGCGTCGAGACTACTTTTGTAGATCTCAGTTTGAGTTCCTCGGCTTGCGATTGGATTTGAGACAAGAATGTAATCCAAGGTGGATCCGGAATTGTGAGTCGCGCTCGAACTGCCGTTCTGTTGCAGGAAGCCTGGATTGGTTAAGGCAAGAGAGGTGAAGTAGCTCGTGGGATCAGGAGAATAGTTGACCGGGAAACTGACGTCGGTTCCCAGTTGGTAGCTCAATGGGAGGCCGACGGGGATGGAGGTGTAGGTCCAGCTACTTCCAATGAGGTTGAAATCACCGAGAAAGAAAATATTGTCCGAACTGTCGAATCCTTCATCAATGAGAAAATCATTAATGCGGAACATCTCGACCGCGCGGCGGAATGAGTCGTCGGGTTCCAGACAGCATTTCAAGTGGGCGTTGACGATCACCGGATCGGCGTCGGTTCCGGGGAGATCAATCAGGACAGCGGACGCGGCACGGGTCATATCATTTGCTCCCGCGGGAGAAAGAATGCTCCACGAGTTCAGAAAAGGGAACTTGGAGAGGATGACCACCCGGCTTTGGGTATCGATTGCGCCCGAGGGAATGAACACGTGGGGGTAGTTGAGAGAGCTCGCGAGATCATCGAGATTGCTGGGATCCCCTGACCGATCGGCTGAGTAGACTTCTTGAAGTCCGATGACGTCGGGATCGACCCGGGCGATGACGGCTTCAGCTGAGTCTCTCTCCAGATCACCTCCAGCCCCCAGACCGAGGCGTACGTTGTAAGTGGCAACCCTAATTTCGACTCCCTCTCCATTGCCAAGGGCGAGGAGGGAAGCAAGTAGTGGGAACACGAAACGGGAAAACCTCACAGGGAAATCCTAGTCTGGAATGAGCTGAAGTCGCGGAATATTTTTTTAGGAAAGTTGATATTCTTGATAGATTTTTACCGTGATCAGTGATTTACTCGATTGGTGGAAATCGATTACGTAATCGAGGAAATGCTCCTGCAGTCTCCTAACCAAGTGGTTTACAGGGCTCGCGGGCGCGATGGCTTTCGGTATACCATCTCGCGTTTCATTTTCACCAAATCGATCCTGGCGAATCTGAAGGATACTTGTTTTGACGCGGCTCTCAAGGAGTTGAAGCGCCTCAACCACGGGTGTTTGAGGCCGGTTATTGACGGAGGTCTCGATGAAATCGACGGGATGCCCTGGGTGGCGAGAGTATGGTGGGATGGAGAATATTTGGATGACCGGATGAATAGCGGATTACTCACTCCTCCTGATATCCAGCGTCTGGCAGATCACGGACAGGCATTGATTGATGCCCTCGGAGATCGTGCTTCCGCGATATCATTTCGGGCCCGTGATGTGATCCTGACGAGTGGACGGGGAGGACATGCGGTTGAAGTTTTTAATATCGATGTTCAAACTTGGTTTCTTGATTGGGCCATGGGAGTTCCTCCGGGAGGAGGAAAAGATGCCCGCACCGAGTTGAGCAACTTGGTAACAGAAGCCGAGAAGAGTGAAATTATTCCGATGACAGCGGAGGCCGATCCTGCGCCCCATTATCGTCAATTGATGACGGCGCCGCCTCCTCCTCCGCCAACTCAAGCTTTGATGATGGTGGCTCCGCCTCCTGAGCCCACCCAGTCTTTCGTGCCTAGTCCGGCTCCGAGCCAGCCTATGATGCCGACTCCTGCATTTTCCAATCAAGGGACCGTTCCTGCACCACCTGCAACCCAGCCCTTGATGCAAGCGCCACCTCAAAGTAACTCTTTGATGCCAACTCCTGCGTTTTCCAATCAAGCCTCTATTCCGGCGCCAACTCCGAGCCAGCTCTTGGTTCAGGCGGTTCCGCCAAATCAGGCGCCAGTTGAGTCGTCTGTCGCTGGTAGGTTGATTTTTGAGAGCCCGGGGCAAGCAAGGAAGTTGCATTTCCGCTAATTTAAGATGTCGGATCTTCCCACGGCGTTCGGTGAGACTGCCAATCAGTTGGCGCGACAGCTTCGGGAGGCGGCTCTTGATCACGCCGCATTCGAACAAAAATTACCGCTTTGCGAATTGGCGAAATGTCGTGCGACCTGTTGCCATGATGGCGTCATTTTGGGCGAGGAAGAAGCCGATGTGTTATCCTCTTTGAGTGGTGCGGATGGCTTGATGCGCTTGCCGGATGGTTCGTGGAAGACCAAAACGGTGCCTGCGGCTGAGGATGAGTTAGCCGAAGATTTTCCTGATTATTTTCCGAAAACCCGCTGCGTTTTTTTGGATTCAGAGCATCGGTGTTTCTGGCAGCTCAGGGCGATGGAAGAGGGAAAGCATCCTTGGTTTTATAAGCCGACTTCGTGCTGGATGCATCCTGTTTTACTCACGCAGAGAAATGATCGCCCGCTTCTCACGATTTTGAGTTCTTCTCAGGACCGGAAGCAATTCGCGAGCATGACTCCGTGTGGTCGCGAGGAAGCGGCGGCTTCTTCGGCGAGAGTAGGTTTGAAGGGCGAACTCGAGATGTTGTCTGGGATCGCAGGACGTGATTTTTTAAGGGAATTGAATGCCCCCGAACTCGATGTTTAGAGGTAGAACTTCACTTTGCGCAAAAAGCTATCCTGCTTTGGTCCGGACGGGAGTGAAAAAGTAGACGTCCACGATCACTCGACATTTTGTACCTGTTCACGGACCTTTTCGAGCTCCGTTTTTGCGAGAACAACATTTTGGGCGATGCCCGCGTCATTGGCCTTGGAGCCAATGGTGTTCAATTCGCGGTTGATCTCTTGGCAAAGGAAATCGAGCGGGCGGCCCACAGCATCCGAGCTATCCAGATATTCCCGGAAGCGCCCCAGATGAGAGCCGATGCGGGTGGTCTCTTCAGAAATGTCACAGCGCTCGGCAAAGATTGCGATTTCTTTGAGCAATCGTTCATCGTTGAGATCCAATTCAAGTCCTGCCTCACCCATGCGTTGATGCAGAAGTTCCCGTTGACGGGAAACGACATTGCCGGTGGCCTCGCCGATGATTTTGGCGTGAGAAGCGATGACATCGAGACGGACAAGGAGATCGCTTTTTAAATCAGCTCCTTCGAGGCGGCGCATTTCCGTTAATTTTTCCAGAGCGTTCTTGAGAGCCGGGAGAATGGCCTCTTTGGCATCCTTGGGGTCGAGTCCTTGGTCATCGGAATTTATGATCCCGGGGGCGCGAAGGAAATCTCCGGCGGCGGCTTGAATGTCGCGACCCAGGGCTTGGGACAATTCCGAGAAAATATTTTCCAGGGCTTGTGCCCGGGGGAGATCAAGCCAGATTTGTCCCAGGGAGGAGGCGACCTGTTCCAGACGGATTGATACATTGACCCGGCCTCGTGAAACTTCGGAGAGGAGCAACTTCCGCATCTCTGCTTCCAACCCACCAAGCTCCCGGGGCAGATTAAAAACGATATCGGCCTGCTTCCGGTTGACAGATGCGATCTCAATCCTGGCAATGAGATTTTCCGTGGCGTATTCCGCTCGGCCGAAGCCAGTCATTGATTGCATGACAGTTTTCTATGAGGGTTTGAAGAAGATGACCAGCATCAGTCCCGATCTTTTTCCTCATCCGGAATATCCTCGTCAGGAAGGTGGGGATCGTGATCAGGGTCCTCATTCGGATTCTGGTGTTCTCCGGGGTAGTTGAGGTAATCCTCATCGTCGTGATGGTCGTAGTCGTCCTCGGAATCGTGATCATGCTCGTGATCCTCATGATGATGGTAGTCGTCATGATGGTAATCTTCGTGATCGCTGTGATCGTGATCTTCGTGATCGCCTCCTTCGTCCTCTTCGGTCAGGGAGGCTTCACTTGGCTTGGAAAGGAGTCGCTCCATGCGTTCTTTCTCTTCCTCTTCTTCCTCGCGACGAACTTTCTTTTCGTGGAAGTAGGACAGCCAGATACAGATCTCGTAGAGAACACACATTGGCACCGCCAACAGTGAGAGAGTCATAATGTCGGGAGTCGGGGTGATGAGAGCCGCAATGACAAAGATGGCGAGAATGGCGTAAGAGCGGGTTTCCCGCATCGTGCTGTGACTGAGAATCCCAAGTTTGACCATAGTCATTACGACAACGGGGAGTTCAAAGGCCAGTCCGAAGATCAGGACAAAGGTGGTGGCAAAGGAAATATAGTAACCAATCCGCCAATCATTGGAGACTCCGATTTCCTTTCCCCAGTCGTAAAAGAAGGTGAGGACATTCGGGAGGACGTAGAAGTAGGCAAAGAGAACGCCGGAAAGAAAGAGTCCGAAGCCGATGGCAAGGGCCGGCCAGAGGGCTCTGCGCTCCTCAGCTTTCAGCCCGGGCAAGACAAACTGAAGGATGAAGTAGAGAATAAAGGGGAAAGCGATGACGATGCCGGCGAAGAAGGCCAACTTCATCGTGAGCATGAATGTTTCCGTCGGCTTGAAGGAACTCATCAGACGCAGGTTCCCTTTCTCATTGAGGCTGGCGGAGGGATTGGTCTCAAGAAGAAGGAGTGCGGAGGCGCGGGCATCAGCTTTGTTCTCGGGAAGGGATTCCAGGAAACCTTTGCGTTCTTTTTCAGGAAGTTCTTTGGCTGCCCGATAGAGCACTGTGGCTTCGGTCAAGGTGCGCTGTTTGGGGTCATCGATGGTTAACCACCAATCTTCTTGGACCTTGTTGTCGTAAGCACCCAGCTCTGGGGACACGGAGGCGTAGGCGAGGGCTTTCTCCCACTTCTCCAAATTAAGATCAAGTTCCTCCGGGAGGAGTGACTCCTGTTTGGTTACCCAGACTTCATCAATGGGCTTCCGGATGACATTCATCAGTGTGTCCTTATAGAGGAAGCAGGCGATGGTTGTGACCAGAAGGGTCAGCGTGATCCGTGTGATCATGATCCGCAGATCCTCGAGATGGTCGAGGAAGGGCTTTTCGGCATCCGGGTTCACTTGGTCCCGGAGCTGGAACATCTTCTTGAGGAAAAACATGTGACGGAGTTGTGAATACTGGGGATCTGGCCAAGGACAATGGCAAAGATCATCGATCTACGATTTCTTGGAGTGAAACTTTCAAGCCAAGGGTTGATGTCTGGGGTGTCATTGCTAGATTTGCGCCGACGTGGCGGACTTAACACTGGATGCGCTGAAGGAAGCTGCTCCCGACAAGGGATTCTTTGCCGACCGACAATGGTTGTGGTCGCCAAGGCCGTTTGAGCTCTCAAAAAGGCAGCGCAAGATTCTCAATGGCTTGGGACACCCGCTCCATCGCTTTCAACAAGCGGGGGACGAGATTTATCGCCAAAGCGCAAGGGGTTTACTGCCCAAGTGGATTTCGGGGCTTCTGGATGCCGGAAAACCGGACTGGCTGGTTGCTCATCAGCGGGATTCGGGACAGGCCGGAGTGGCCCCTCGGGTCATTCGCCCGGATCTTTTGCTGACAGAGGATGGATTCACCGCGTCCGAGCTCGATGGTGTTCCCGGTGGAATGGGGACGCTGGCTTGGCTGAGCAAAATGTATGCCCAGGGAGGATTTGAGATTTTCGGTGGGGAAAAAGGGATGCTGGAGGGGTTTGCTTCATTGTTTCCCGGGGGCGCGGAGGTTCTCGTCTCCGAGGAATCGGCTGATTATCTTCCCGAAATGGAATGGTTGGTGGAGGCCTTGGGTGGAAATTTTTCGGTGAGTCAGGCCGAAAAGTGGGCGGGGGGAGATCGGGAAGTGTATCGCTTTTTCGAATTGTTTGATTTGCCAGCCATTCCCGGGGCGAAAGATCTCGCGGCGCGCGGAGGGGTGACCCCGCCTTTCAAGCCTCACTTTGAAGAGAAGCTTTGGCTGGCTCTTTTCTGGACGCCGGCTTTGCGAAAAGTATGGGGTAAGGAACTGAGAGGAAGCCATCTCCAACGCCTTCAGGAATTACTTCCATTCGGTTGGGTCGTCGATCCTTCGGAAATTCCTCCTCACGCGGCCTTGCCGAGACTCGAGGTGGCGTCGTGGGACGAAGTAGGGGAGTTCAGCCAGAAAGACCGGCGTCTCGTGCTCAAGGTCAGTGGCTTTAGCGAACTGGCCTGGGGATCCCGTGGTGTGATCATCGGGCACGATGTGGCATCGTCGGAATGGAAGTCAGCAATCGCTCATGCCCAGGAGGAATTCCCAACCCAACCTTGGGTGGTGCAGGAATTCCAGGAAACAAAGTTGGTAGAACATCCATACTTTGATTCGGAAACCGGAGAGAAACGGATCATGGTTGGGAGGGCCCGCCTGTGTCCATATTACTTTGTTGATGGGCAAGGGCAAACCAAGTTGGGTGGTTGTCTTGCAACCATCGTGCCTGCGGACAAGAAAAAAATCCATGGGATGCGGGACGGGATTCTAGTTCCCTGCATGTAAAAAAGCCGGCCTCCATGAGGAGAAACCGGCTTCTGAAAGTTTAGCTCGAAGAGCAATTAGCGTTCCTTGTAGCTGTAGACATTGTCCTGGTTTTTTCCGGGACCGGCCTCGCCATCTTTACCCAGATGGTAGACAAGAACACGCTGACCGAACTGGGTTTCATTGCCCATGTTAGACGGTTCGTCGATTTCCTCATCGAAGTCGTAGTCCATCATGAGACGGTAGAAGCGGTCGTTTTCTTGTCTGTTCTTCCAGGGACCATAGAGTTGTGCGCGACTTTTGTTGCGATCAAGCCCGTCGTATTTGGTCTGTCCTTTTCCGGATGCCTTCTTGTATTTGAAGTAAGTGGTTCCGGTCGGGTTTTCTTCCCGGGCAGATTCAAGTCCGACCAGAACCGACATCAATTCGTTGTCGGAGATACGTTCTTGGTCAGCGGTGGCTCCTTCATTGAGGGGAAGTTGGGACTCATCTTCGTAATAGTCGTTACAGGCTTGGACCAAGCTGCTGATGGCGGCTTTCGCGGAGGTCTTTTTGGCCTTTTGAATCGCCATGTTGAAGCCGGCGAATCCTAAGGAAGCAAGAACGGCGATAATGGAAATCACGACGAGGAGCTCAACAAGGGTGAAGCCGTAGCGGCGGGAAAGAGTCGATTTGGTGTAAGTCATGGATTATTTCTTGTGTGGTTTTGCAGGGAGGGGCGCAGACTAAGCGGTTTCCGGTAGTCAATGCAACCATAGGTTGCCAAGCCCCTACAATGTCCATACAGGATAAGCTGGGTGGGCAGATAATCCAGCGCTTTTTTGGCCCGCTTTATTTGTAGCTCTCACGTTGTCGCGATTTTCCCCCAAACCGGTCCCACCGTCCTTGCCGGGGCGCTAGATCAGGACCCGATGACCGTATTACGAGTTACCGCTCAGTGAGGAGGGTTCTTCGATATTCTGGTCGAAATCGTAGTCGAATTTCAGGCGAGAGAGGCGGGCAAATTCATTTTTGTTTTTTCCGGGTCCGTAGAGTCGAACGTGGGTGTCGCTTCGCTCAAGTTCGTTGTATTTGGGGGCACTACTTCCTCTGGATTTACTGAAGGTAAAATATCTGGTTTGTTTGGTTTTGTCGCAAGCTCCAGAGGGGAAAACACATTGTAACTACACAGCGGCGGAGTTGGGATTAATTCCAGTGATTTTTGATCGATGGTTGTGACTGGCAGAAAACATGAGAGGCTTTGCCATGGCCAGTAAGGCGGAATTGAAGAAGAGAATTAGAGAGCTTTTGGGACAGGAGGGAGGACGGCCGTTGAATAAGAGCGAAATCGCGCGTGCCCTGGAGGTGCCCGGGAATTTACGCAGCAAGCTTCGTGAGGTAATCAAAGGGATGCAGGACGCCGGTGAGATTTCGATCGGAAAGAAGAGCCGATACAGTCTGAGTACGCAGGAAAAGACCCGCGAAGGGCTCATTGGGAAAATCAGGCTCACTCCCTCGGGGCATGGTTGGTTCATGGTCAGCCAGACCGACGAAGGGAACATTGCCAGCGGGATCGATCTCAAGGATCCCGATCGTTACTACGTTTCGTCTCGGGGATTGGACACCTCCCTTGATGGCGACATTGTCATGGCCAAGCTGGTTCCGAACAAAGGGAAGCAGAGAGAGTTGGATGAATTTAGAGCGCGGGTCATCGAAGTTGTCGAACGTCGTTCCGGTCGCGTGACAGGGACCTTGATCAAGAAAGGGAAATTTTCTTCGGTGAAGACCAAGGATGAACGACTTCCGTCGAGCATCAGCGTGGAAAGTCCGCCCGATGCCAAGTCGGGTCAGATTGTTTCTGTTGAAATCACGGAATGGAAACACGCCAATGATTTACCTCAAGGAAAGGTCGTCGCTATTCTCGGTTGGCCCGGCGATCCGGGAGTCGATGTTGTCGAGATCATTCAACAACATGGCATTAATCAAAGCTTTCCGCCCGAAGTGGTGAAGGCCGCGCAGGAGATTCCCGATAGTGTTCCGCAGAGCGAAATCGATCGACGTGACGATTGGCGTAAGCGCCCGGTCATCACGATTGATCCTGTGACTGCGAAGGATTTCGATGACGCCGTCTGGGTTGGCAAGACCGACAAAGGATGGCAGTTGGCGGTCCATATTGCTGACGTTTCGCATTACGTGAAGCCCGGTAGTATTCTCGATGTTGAAGCGCAGGCGCGGGGAAATTCCACCTATCTCGTCGACCGAGTCATCCCGATGCTTCCGGAAGAACTTTCCAACGGGCTTTGCTCGCTCGTGCCGCAGGAGGATCGTCTTACGAAATGCGCGCTCATGAATTTCGATAAGAATGGCCGTATGGTCTCGTCGAGTTTTCACGATGCCGTAATTTGCACTCCGCGAAAATATGCCTACGAAGAAGCGCAGGAAATTCTCGAGCGTCCCGGAACCGGAGGTGATTTGGGGGCTCTCATTCGCGAGGCATGGGAATTGGCAAGTGTCCTTCGCAAACGGCGCTTCGATAACGGCGGTCTCGATCTCGATATGCCTGAGGTTAGTATCGTTCTCAATGAGCAAGGCGTTCCCACCGGATACAAGCGGGAGGAATACAACGAGAGTCATCAGCTTATCGAGGAATTCATGTTGGCCGCCAATGAAGCGGTCGCTCGCAAAGTCAAAAATTCCGGGAAGGCTACGATCTATCGAGTGCATGAAGATCCCGATCCCGATAGGCTCAACGAGTTTGCTGAGATGGCGCGGTCGCATGGCTACAAGCCGGGAAATCTCACTAATCGAAAGCACATTCAAAAACTGATCAACGATGCCAAAGGCTCGCTCGAAGAGCCCGCGATTAAGGTCGGTCTTCTCAAGAGCCTCAAACGTGCCTGTTATCTCTCGGAGCCCGACGGCCACTACGGGTTGGCCAAGTCTGACTACGCTCACTTCACCAGTCCGATTCGTCGTTACGCCGACCTCGTGATGCATCGTGCCTTGCAACCTCTCTTGCAGAATCGCCCGGCCAAGATTGATTGGACGCCCAACGAGAAGCGCTGTATCGAAATTGCCGAACACATTTCGAATACCGAGCGAACAAGTTCCGATGCCGAAAGCGAAAGTCGCCGAATGAAAATGCTTGAGTGGCTTGAGTTGTCTTCCAGGGAGGGACCGCCTCCGGAATTCGAAGGGATTATTACCGAAGTTCGTGCCATGGGTCTCTTCATGGAGTGCACCGATATTCTCCAACGCGGTCTCGTGAAGCGCGAAGGCTTCCCGGCAGGACATTGGTTCTTCGAACCCAATTCAGACCGCTTTGCCAGCCGTCGAGGAGAGGTGCTCCAGGCGGGCCAGCGGATCAAGATTGTTGTTGAGGAGGTCGATCAGATCAACAAGCGGGTCAACTTCAAGATCACCCAAGTAATCGGTGGGAAGAGCCCGAAGAAGAAAGGGGCTCGAAAGTTTACCAGTAAAAAAACCGCTGGCAAAAAGAAGAATACCCGAAAAACCGCCGCAAAGAAATCAGCGGGGAAATTTAAGAAGGACAAGTTCGGGGCTAAGAAGAAATCGCCACCTGCGAACAAGAGTGGGAAGAAAAGACGGCGTTAGATCTTAGTAATCCTCGACCGGGCTTTGCGTAGGGCGTTCGGGGTCGAAGCGGTCCTGGCCGATGACTTCCCGGGTAAGGTCGGTGAGTTTTTCGTTCACGGCGTCCCACTTTTCTTGAGTGAACTTGGGCGGGTGTTTGAGTCGCTTGGAAACTTTCTCGATCCGGTTCTGGGTGTCCAAGTTATCGATGCCGTCGAGTTGTGGGAGAACGTCGCGGAGCATGGCGAAGTTGTGGCAGACGGTGGCGATGTCGGCTCCGGCTTCGAGGGCGAGACGGATGTCGGGTCCTCGGCCGTAGTGGTTGACGATCGCTCCCATGTCGAGGTCGTCGGTTAGGATCAGCCCTTCGTATCCGAGTTGGTCACGGAGCAGGCGGGTCAGGATTTTGTGGGAGAGGGATGCCGGATACTCGGGATCGATTTTTGGGAAATTCAGATGGCAGGCCATAATGGCATCCAACTCGGGCATGAGCGCGGTATAGGGGAGAAGGTCGCTGGCGAGGAGTTCCTCGATAGTAACATCGGCGACTGGGAGGTCGTGATGTGGATCGCTCAGGGCGAGTCCGTTGGTCGGGAAATGTTTTCCGCAGGAGAGAATTCGTTGCTTGCGCATCCAGCGGTTGAAGACACCTGCTTTGTTGATGACGTCTTGAGAGTCGTTTCCCCAACAGCGACCACGGAGTCCGTTGTTTTGTTTCGGGAAATGATCGAGGTCTAGGACGGGGGCGAAGTTGAAATTGATCCCCAGCAGTTCGAGGAGTTGTCCGGTGAAGGCTCCAAAGCAGGCGATCTGTTTTGATGTGGCTTTTTCCGCAAAGGTGGCCGCGTCGGGGGGCGCTGCGCTAAATTCCTTGGTGCGCCAAACCCGGCCGCCTTCCTGGTCGATGGAGATGAAGGGGATGTCGCTTGAGAGGGCCGTGAGAGAGTCGGTGAGATCGCGAATCTGAATTGGCGAAACAAGATTGCGGGAGAAGAAGATGTATCCCGCCGGTTGGATCTCGGAGAAGAGCGCGATTTCCTCTTGGGAAAGCTCGGGCCCCTCTAGTCCAACAATTAGGCGGGAGGCGTTCATGAGTTCTCAAGGGCGGCCTTGACGAAGCTGGAGAAGATGGGATGAGGAGAGTTGGGCTTCGATTTGAACTCGGGGTGAAATTGTGCCGCGACGAAGAATGGATGGTCCGGGACCTCGATGATTTCGACGAGGCCTTCTTTCTGGGATACGGAAGCGATGACGAGTCCGGCATTCTCCAATTGCTCACGATAGGCGGGATTGAATTCGTAGCGATGACGATGGCGCTCGTGAATCGTTTCGGCCTTGTGGTAAATCTCGGAGGATTTGGTATCAGGGAAGACGATGGATTCACAGGAGCCGAGACGCATGGAGGCGCCCATGTCGGTGATACCTTGTTGCTCTTCCTGCAGACTGATGACGGGATGAGCGGCTTCTTTGTTGAATTCGGTCGAGTTGGCTTCGGCGAGTCCGCAGACGTTTCGCGCGTATTCGATGGTGGCAATTTGCATGCCGAGGCAGATTCCGAAGTAAGGTATCTTGTTTTCGCGGGCGTATTGTGCGGCGATGATTTTACCTTCGATACCGCGATCGCCAAATCCTCCAGGGACGAGGATGCCATCGACCTTTCCGATGACTTCTTCAGCGGATGCTTTCTCGAGGTGCTCGGCATCGATCTTGATGACCTCGACTTTGGTGTTGTGCTCGGCGCCGGAGATCGTGAGCGATTCGTAGATTGATTTATAAGCGTCTTGAAGCTCGATGTATTTCCCGACAACCGCGATACGGACTTTGTGCTCGGGATGAATCAGGCGTTCGACAAAGGACTCCCACTTGCTGAGGTCGGGAGTGCTCGATTTAACGCCAAGAACATCTGAAACAAGACGGTCGATCTTGTCTTTTCGGAGGTCGAGAGGGCATTCGTAGATGGTGTGTTCAACATCCCGGAATGCGACGACATTGGGCACGGGGACATTGCAGAACATCGCGATTTTGGCGCGGTTGTCTTCGCCGAGTTCGTGCTCGGTACGGCAAATAATGATGTCGGGTTGAATTCCGATTTCACGGAGTTTGGCTACCGACTGCTGGGTCGGCTTGGTTTTGATTTCTCCGGCTGCGCGAACGAGAGGAAGAAGAGTCACGTGGATGAAGCAGACGTTAGTCCGGCCAGCTTCTTGGGCGAATTGACGGAGGGCTTCGAGGAAAAGGTGTCCTTCGATGTCTCCTACAGTGCCGCCGATTTCGGTAATGATGACATCGGTGTCGGGATTTTCAGCGGTAGCCTGCTTGAGGCGGTCTTTAATTTCATCGGTGACGTGCGGGATAAACTGAACCGTGGCGCCAAGATACTTTCCTTTACGCTCATTTTTGATGACGTTTTCGAAGACCTGCCCCGAACTCAGGCTATTGGTCTGGGAAAGGGTGCAGTTGGCAAATCGCTCGTAGTGTCCCAGGTCGAGATCGGTTTCCGCTCCGTCGTCGAGAACGTAGACCTCGCCGTGCTGGTAGGGTGACATCGTGCCGGGATCGACATTGAGATAAGGATCGAATTTCTGGAGGAGGACTTTGAGACCCCGGTGTTCGAGCAGAGTTCCGATCGAGGCGGCGGCGAGTCCTTTTCCGAGAGAGGAGACGACTCCTCCAGTGACGAAGATGTATTTCATTTTTGGGCAGCAGTGAGGAGAGATTCGATGAGTGGAATTTGATCAGGAGAATCGAGGCCGATGGCGTCGTGCTCGGTGAGATGGACTTTGATGCGTGCTCCGTCTTCGAGCGCGCGAAGTTGTTCAAGGCCCTCGGCTTGCTCCAAGGGCGAGGGTGGAAGCGAGATGAATCGATTCAAAAAATCGATGTGGTAGCCATAGATGCCGAGGTGGCGATAGGTGGGGAGACTAGGAATGTCGCCACGACGGAAGGGAATCGGTGAACGCGAAAAATAGAGGGCGTCGGATTGAGAACTAAGGACGACTTTGACGATATTGGGATCGGCGATTAGCGCGGGATCGTCTACCGGGCTGGCGGCAGTTATCATGGGAAGGTCGTCATCGTCGCGGAGAGCGCGTGCGAGGGTGTCCACTAATTCGGCTTCGAGGAGAGGTTCGTCGCCCTGAATGTTAATAACATGAGTTGCTTCCTCGCAGGCTGAGGCCGCCTCTGCGATGCGGTCGGTTCCCGAGGGGTGATCGTTGCGAGTGTAAACGGCACGGGCTCCGATGCTTTCGCAAAGATCTGAAATGCGTTCGTCGTCGGTGGCGATGACGAGTTCATCGAGTTCGGCGCACTGGGAAGCACGCTCGAAAACATGCTGTAGGAGGGGTTTTCCCAAAAGCGGATGCAGGGGCTTTCCGGGGAAGCGGGAGGAGGCCCAACGGGCCGGAATGATGCCAACGATTCGCGTATTTTTCGTAACTATAAAGTTCCTCCTTCGACGGTTTATGAAAACTAGGCACAGCGCATGCAGCTGCCAAGGCTAATTGAAGAATCGGGGTCGATTTTTTCGGATGAATTAAACCTATGTGCAATCGCGCTTGAGGTTTTCGCGTCGGTATCGCATGGGTAGCGCCAGTGAAAACTCCGTCTCATATTCCTTCATCCGACCCCGAGCTTTTGGAACGTCTTGCCGAGGAATACGGCACACCTTTCTGGATATGGGATGCTGATGTTCTCAGGGCCCGGATCAATGCCGTGGTATCGACGACTGATTCGCCGGGCGTGCAGGCTCGTTTTGCAATGAAAGCCTCACCGACCACCAAGGTGCTCAAGGAAATGAAGAGTGCCGGAGTTTGGATTGACTCGGTTTCCGGAAATGAAGTTTTGCGCGCGCGTCATGCGGGTTATTCCGATGGGAATACTCCTCCCGAGATTTGTTTCACTGCTGATGTCTTCCGCGACAATGCGCTCCAGACGGTTTTGGACGAAGGTGTTCTTCCTAATGTCGGCTCACCGGGAATGGTGGGAGATTTACAAAAGGCGAAATACGCTGGTCCGATATCACTGCGGGTGAATCCCGGCTTTGGTCACGGTCACGTGAACGAATGTGATACCGGGGGACCGAGCTCGAAGCATGGCGTTTGGATTACCGAAGCGAAGACCGTTCTCGATGCTGCTGAGGCAGCCGGGATGCAGGTGGTGATGCTCCACGCGCACATTGGAAGTGGACCAGAGTTTGATGAACTTCACGATAATCTCTCGCGCCTGACTGATGAGTTCGCTGAAATCGTTCCTCTTTTCAAAGACCTCGAAGCAGTTTCATTGGGTGGAGGAATTCCACACAACTACCGCGATCCCGACGCTGATATTCCAGTTGAGCGGCTTCGTGATTTATTTGCTTCTGCACAGAGAAAGCTCAGCGAAGTTGCCGGGAAAGAACTTCGCTTGGAAATTGAGCCCGGACGATTCTACGTAGCACCCGGAGCCTCTTTGGTGGCACGGGTGACTGATGTGAAATCAACCGAGACCAACGAAAAAGGGCCTGGTGTGACCTTTGCGATGGTCGACGCGGGATTTGTCGATTTGGTGCGGCCTGCGATGTATGGTTCGTATCATCGCATTACGCTGCCGGGGGTTAATGATCGTGACGATGTGCCTGTAGTAGTCGCGGGTCCGCTCTGTGAGAGTGGCGATGTCTTTACCCGGGATGATTCTGAAATGCTTCAGCCGCGTGAATTGCCTGAGCCAAAAACAGGCGACTTGATCGTTTTGCATGACGGAGGCGCTTACGGATACGCCATGGCGTCCAATTACAACTCGCTGGGGCGTGCGCCTCAATTGTGGCGAGAGAGCGACGGCACAATTACTCAGATTACGCGGCGGGAGACCATTGAGGATATTCTCCGTCTGGAAGAATAATCAGGCCTGTAATTTTTCTTTCGTGAGTTCGCTCTCGCGGAATTTCGTCGGAGAACATCCGACGATCCTTGAGAAAGATCGATTGAATTGTTAATGCGACTGGAAGCCGACTGTGAAGGCGATGTCCGAAATACGGGCGGCTGCTTAGCCTGAACCGTAGACATCGGCAGTGATGGAGATTCTGATTCCTTGCTCGTAAGCCAGGGCGACACATCGGTGGGAGTGGTCCTCGGTAAGAACTTCGCCAAAGTGCATGAAACGCCCACCACTCCAGGTTCCGTAGGCGATGGGGCCGATGTCGTTATTGGAAGCAATCGAGGTCTGTGGTTGTTCGAGCGTTTGCATGGCTCTATTTACAAAGCGCGTCAGGTTTACGCTCCGCAGATTCGACCTAAGACCGTGCATGATTTGCTTCGAATCGCTTTTATCTTCGCCCAAATTGAGCTATGGCTTCAGCGAGATGACCAGCGAGGAGATTAAAGATCAGGTGTATGCCATGGGCAAAAAAGCCCGCTCGGCCGCATTGGCCTTGGCCGTTCTCTCGGAGGAGGAGAAGAACGAGATCCTGCGCGCCATGGCCGGAGGAATTCGCGCTGCTGCTTCGGAGATTCTGGAAGCCAATGCCGAGGACATCGCTGCCGGGGAAGAGCGGGGACTGACCGGCGCGATGTTGGACCGGCTTCGTCTCGATGAAACACGCCTCGAAGCAGTCGCCGCCGGAGTGGAGCAAGTCTCAACGCTTCCTGATCCCGTTGGAGAAGTTTTAGGGGAGTGGGATCGTCCCAATGGCATCCGCATTCAGCAACTTCGCGTGCCCATTGGCGTGATCGGGATCATTTATGAAAGCCGTCCCAATGTGACGAGCGACGCAGCTGTTCTTTGTTTGAAATCCGGGAACGCCACCATCCTGCGCGGCGGCTCGGAGGCAATTCACTCCAACCGTGCTCTGGCTACTGCCTTGCAAATCGGTGGAGAAAAGGCGGGGCTGCCCGAGGGTGCGATTCAGCTCATTTCTTTCACTGATCGCGAGAGCGTCGCGGTGATGGCCGGGATGGACAAGTATCTCGACCTTATCATTCCCCGTGGAGGAAAGGGGCTCATCGAAACAGTCGTTTCCCTGGCGCGTATGCCTGTGATTAAGCATTACGATGGCATCTGCCACGCCTATGTTCATTCCGAAGCCGATCAGGAAATGGCGGTGGAGATCGTCGTCGATTCCAAGACGCAGAAACCCAGCGTGTGCAATGCGCTGGAAACGCTTCTCGTGGATCAAGCGATTGCGGAGGAGTTTCTTCCCAAGGTCGCGGCAGCCTTGGCTGAGAAAAACGTCGAATTGCGAGGTGACGAGGCGACTTGCGCTGTGATCGATGCCAAAGCGGCCACCGAAGCGGACTGGGCCACCGAATACCTCGACTACATCCTCGCGGTGAAAATCGTCGATTCACTGGAATCCGCGGTGGCTCACATCAACGAATACAGTTCTCAGCACACCGAGGTTATTGTGACCACCAACATCATTGCCGCTGAAAAATTCATGTCCCAAATCGACTCGGCCTGCGTCTTCCACAACGTCTCAACCCGTTTCAGCGATGGGGAGGAATTCGGCTTTGGCGCGGAGATTGGGATTTCCACTGACAAGCTCCACGCCCGCGGCCCGATGGGCCTCCGCGAGTTGACTTCCTACCAATACCGCGTGCGTGGCGACGGCCAGCTGAAAGCCTAGCGGAAAATTCTTGCCAATTCTGTCATCTCTGGCAAAACGCGCCCGCTGCAAGGCAATGTGTCGGGGCGTAGCGCAGCTTGGTAGCGCGCTTCACTGGGGGTGAAGAGGTCGCAGGTTCGAATCCTGTCGCCCCGACCACTCAATAAAAGCCGCCCTTGGGTGGTTTTTTTATTGGGGTGACCGGATGAGAACGCAGTTCGAGCGCCGCTGTCGTGCGAGCATAGCAAGTGAGGCCGTT
>JAQWZU010000032.1 GCA_029253285.1 Akkermansiaceae bacterium
GAATCAGTGGTGCCGGAGGTGAAGATAATTTCTTCGGGCCGAGTGGCATTGAGGTGTCGGGCAATTGTCTCGCGGGCGGCTTCATGCGCTGCCGTGGCGGCTTGGGCGAGATGATGGACGCCGCGGTGGATATTTGAGTTGAGCTGTTCGTAGTAATTCCGGGAGGCATTGAGAACCGGGAGCGGTTTTTGAGAGGTGGCGGCATTATCCAGATAAACCAAGGGTTTGCCGTGAACTGACTGGGCCAGAATAGGGAAATCGTCTCGATAAGTGTGTGGGTCGAACGCGTTCACAGTTCTTGTGTAAACCCGCAGAGGGCTTCCCGCAAGTCATGGCTGTCGAGTCATCGCTTGGGGCTTGAGTTTCGCGGTGTTTTGGAGAAGAACCTTCGTGTGATTGATTCCTCGACCGGATGGCTGCTTGTGGGCCTGGCCGCCTTGTGTGTGGGCCTGGGGAAAGCGGGGTTTTCGGGGCTGGGGCTGATTGCGGTTTTTATTATGGCCGAGCTTTTTGGGAAGCAGTCGGTTGGGATTCTCTTGCCGATGTTGGTGGTGGCGGATCTCAGCGTTTATCCCATGTTTCGTAAGCATGCCTCGTGGGGGCCGGTATGGTTATTGTTACCGCCGACCTTGGTTGGGATGGTTTTGGGATTCTATCTTCTTGATTGGTTGCCGGAAGAATGGGCCAAGCCAGTGATTGGTTCGATGATTCTTTTGATGGTGGTGCTTCAGTTGGGGAGGAGAATGGCTCCAGTGCTCTTTGATCGAATGGCGCATTCGAGAGGCTTTGGCCATAGCGCGGGTTCCTTTGCGGGATTCGCAACAATGGTGGCCAATGCCGCCGGCCCGGTCTTCCAACTGTATCTGCTGTCAAAGAAGGTCCCCAAGATGGAGTTAATCGGGATTGGAGCGCGATTTTTCCTTCTCGTAAACCTAATCAAACTTCCCTGTATGAGCGGCTTGAATTTCACGACTTCTGAGTCGCTTCTTTTGAATCTCAAGTTGATTCCGCTGATCCTAATCGGGGTCTTTTTTGGGAAGCATCTTCTTCAGCTTATTTCCCAAAGGATCTTTGAGTGGATGGTGGTGGGTTTTGCGGTCCTTGCTGGGTTCCGGTTGATTTTGGTTTAACGCCAGGGAGTTTGGATCTGCAGGAGCCGTTGGTAGTTTTGATAGGCGAGGTATCCGAAAATAATCGGAGCGAAGATACCAATCTTAAGAACAAGGCAGGTGATGGCGAGGAGAACGCCTGTGATAATTCCTACCTGATAGGTGATCTTTATTCTACGGTCTCCGAGTGCGGCATGGAGCATTTGACCTCCATCCATGGGCATGATGGGGAAGAGATTGAGGACAGCCCAAAAAATGGAAATGAAGAATAGTTTCCACAGGAATTCACTGATGCCCGGTTGAAAAGGGATTTGGGAGTAAATGAGATAGGCGACCAATCCGAGGATGATCTGAATCCCCGGTCCAGCGAAGGTGGTGAGGAAGCTTTCCTTCCGGGTGAACCTTGCCCCCGGGAAAATTGCGACTCCACCCATGCCGTGGAGGACGATTTCAGGATTGCGAACGCCGAATTTTCTTCCAGTGAGAGCGTGACCCAGTTCATGGACGAGAATCGAAAAGAAGCCCGCTAGCATGAAGAGGAGCATTTGAATTAATCCGTTCCGATCCGAAAGGTCACGGGGGATTCCAAGAAGTGCGAGAATGACCCAGTGGAAAGGTTCAACCCGAACGGGAATGCGAAAGATGGTGAATTGGAACACGCGGTAATGCTATCCTTGGAGATTGCGCGCTGCAAGTGATGGGAGGGGAAAGATTTTCAAGGCTCGGATTCACTGATGGAGTCAGATTGCGATATGCAGAGATATTCGCCTTGAGCGAATGGTCGCTGCCTTCCGGCGGTCTTGTGCCGTTTAGACGGAAAAGCAGGCTCATCCGGTAGGACGAGCCTGCTGAGATCTTTATCTTTTGATGTGCTAGTAATAGGCTCCGGGCGGCCAGTTGTGCGGTGTCGCTCGCGGAGTCTCCGCGCATGAGACTAGAGTTCTTTGATGAAGATGTTGCGCCAGCGGATTTCTCCCCCGTGGGTTTGCAGTTGGATGGGGCCGGTCGCCGGGAGTGGACCACCTTTGTTGAAGTAGTTTTGCAGTGGCGCTTTATCGACGACGAGTTTGTCGTTGAGGTGAACGGTGACGACGTCACCAACCATCTGAATCTTCATGCTGTTCCATTCGCCGAAGGGCTTATCGGCGAGAACCAAGGGATCTTTACCCGGACTGCCTTTTTTGTTGTTCCAAAGTCCTCCGGAGCCTTTGTCGGCACCGTGTTTCCATTTCCCTCCTTCTTCGGTGGAGTCCCAGATTTGGACCTGAGGAACGGCGCGGAGGTAGATGCCGCTGTCGGCCTTTGCGACGGTCTTGTACTCCAGAAGGAGGACGAAGTCTTTGTAGTCCTTATCGGTGGTGAGGTAGAGTCCCTGTCCGTCGTTCACGAGTTCGTTGCCTTCAACGCTCCAATGATTGTTGATGTCAGCGAGGCTTTTCTTTTTCTTGGCCGCGAACTTATCGGCGGGAAGAGCCTTCCATTTTGCGGGATCCTCGGTTCCAAGTCCCCACCAGCCGGTGAGGTCTTTTTCGTTGAAGAGAGGCTTAAAGCCCTCGGGTGCTTTTGGTCCGGCATGCAGGAAAGACATTCCGGCGATGAAGGTGAGTAGGCTGAGTCGTTTCATAGTGTTTTGTTTTCTGAGGTTAGGAGAGTGCTTGTTTGATAAGTTTTCCGTGGACGTCGGTAAGTCTGAATTGGCGGCCTTGAAAGCGGTAGGTGAGGCGTTCGTGGTCGACGCCGAGGAGATGAAGGATCGTTGCGTTAAGGTCGTGAACGTGGATGGGGTCTTCAAGGATGTTGTAGCAATAGTCGTCGGTTTTTCCGATGGTGATTCCTTTTTTGATTCCTGCTCCAGCCATCCACATGCTGAAGCACTTGGGATGATGATCACGTCCGTAATTTTCGCGAGTCAATTTTCCCTGACAGTAGGTGGTTCGCCCAAACTCACCACCCCAGACGAGGAGAGTATCCTCCAACATGCCACGTTGTTTGAGATCGGTAAGGAGTCCGGCGGTTGGATGGTCGGTGTCGCTGCACTGGCCTTTGAGAGCTTTGGGGAGGCCGCCGTGATGGTCCCATCCCTGGTGGAAAAGTTGAATGAAGCGCACGTCACGCTCGGCGAGACGACGAGCGAGAAGGCAGTTGGCGGCGTATGAACCAGGCTTTTTGACCTCGGGACCGTAGAGATCGAGAACCTCTTGAGACTCGCCTTTCACATCGGTGAGCTCGGGGACGCTGGCCTGCATGCGGAAGGCCATTTCGTATTGTGCGATACGGGCCTCGATTTCCGGGTCGCCCACGATTTGATGCCGTTCGCCATTGAGCGAGGCAAGGTCGTCGAGCATGTCTCTGCGCATGGGGCGGTCCACCCCGTCTGGATTGGAGAGATAGAGTACGGGGTCGCCGGTGTTTCGGAATTTCACGCCCGCGTGTTGGGTTGAAATGAACCCTGATCCCCAGAGTCGGTCGTAGAGAGGTTGGTCGTTTGGGCGTCCGGTGCCACGAGATGTCAGAACGACGTAAGTGGGAAGGTCTTTGTTGGAGCTGCCGAGTCCGTAAGACATCCACGAGCCAATACTGGGCCGGCCGGCAAGCTGATGACCGGTTTGAAAGAAGGTGATGGCCGGGTCATGGTTGATGGCCTCGGTGTGCATCGATTTGATGATACAGAGATCGTCGGCGACCTTGGCAGTGTGTGGGAGGAGTTCGCTGAGCCAGGCTCCGCTTTGGCCGTGTTGGGCGAACTTGAAAATCGAGGGGGCAACCGGAAGTGTTTTTTGGCCGGAGGTCATTCCGGTGATCCGTTGCCCCATGCGGATGGAGTCGGGAAGGTCTTCTGAAAATCTCTCGCCGAGATCGGGCTTGGGATCGAAGAGATCCATCTGCGAAGGCGCTCCTGACTGGAACATGTAGATAATCCGTTTGGCCTTCGGCTTGTGGTGGGTCCCGATGAGCATGCCATCGTCTTTGGCGAGAAGAGAGCCAAGTCCGAGGGCTCCAAATCCATGAGCGGAGGTCTTGAGGAATGTTCGCCGATTGAGTTCGTTGCTGAGCGGGTCCATGGGATTATCCTTTCGTGATGATCTCGTCGAGATTGAGAATGAGACTGGCGACGGTGGTGAGAGACGCGAGTTGTGCGGGATCTTTTTGAGGGTCAACTTTCATTTCACCTAGGGAGAGAAGCGACTTTGCCGCTTCGGGATTTCTTTTGAACTGATTGAGGCGTCGCTGGTAGCCCCTGAGTAAAACGGAGAGTTCGGATTTGGTGATTTCCCGTGTCACTGTTCGTTTGAAACCATCGCGAATCCAGGCTTCGGGGTTTTTGCCCGATGACATCATTTTCTGCGCGAGTGCTTTGGCTGATTCGACATACGTTACGTCGTTCATGAGCGCGAGGGCCTGAAGGGGCGTGTTGGTTTTGGCGCGTTTGACGGTGCAAACCTCGCGTGAGCCCATGTCGAATAA
>JAQWZU010000047.1 GCA_029253285.1 Akkermansiaceae bacterium
GAATTTGGATCGAAGGGGCCGGTGTATGCCCACGATTCTTGAAGATTGCTGTGACCGTCCTGGTCGGGATCCAACGCCGAGTCATCAATTCCAACAATCAACCCAAAGGCTCTTTCGTAGGAATCCAACATTCCGTCGTTGTCGGAATCGGCAGGAGCTTCACTTTCCAGAACGACGACCCGGCCACGCTGGATGACCGAGGATACGGTCGCGCTTAACTCCAAATCAAAAACGAGATCAGAGCTGGTAAGAGAGGCCTGGTGGACCTCCACCGCAAGGGTATTTTTTCCGGTAACGAGAGCGGAAGGATCGAGGCTTACGGGTTCGTAATACAATTCCTCGAAATCAGAGACAGCCACGGTGGCGAGAGCGTCGTAGGGTGGATCCGCGGCTAGGTTCTTTCGATAAACTTCGACCCCGTTTAAATAGACCACCACGCCATCGTCGATGAGAGAGCGCAGGAGCAATCCTTTTACCAGACTCTCGTCTGCTAGCTCAAAGCTTGTCCGAAAATAACTCGTCTCGTGCTTATTATTAGAATCACTCCCGAATGAAAGCGAGGTGGCTTGGTTGCCATTCCCGTAACCCAGAGGTGCCGGTCCGGTCGACCAGACGCGGTCTTCAAAATCGGGATCTCTCCATTGGCTATCCTGATCGGAGCCATCATCGAGATAATTCCAGACTCTTTTTTGATCGACCAAAGTTACAGCCGGAACTTCCGCGCGAATTTCAAAATCAAAGCTGAGATCGGAGCTTGTTCCATTTACCTGGTGAACCTCAACCGCGACGACATTTCGTCCCTCGACAAGTTGTTCCGGTGGGACCAAAACGGTTGCGAACTCCTGCTCGTCTTCAATTTGCAACAGAGCATAGTCGGAGAAGGTTGCCCCCGGGGCCAGGTTACCGTCCCGATAAATCTCAGATCCATTGAGGTAAATGGCGGCTGCATCATCTCTTTTTATCAGGAATTGCAAACCCGTCGTTGCGACATCTTGGAGAAAGAATTCGTTGCGGAAGTAGGTTGTGGCAAACCTGTTGGAGCTATCGCCGCCAAAGCCGAGTTCAGTGAGTTCATCTCCATCGCCGTACCCCATTTCCGAGAAGCCGGAACTCCAGCTGCTGTCATCAAAGTCCGCGTTCCGCCAGATCGTTCCCTGATCCGAACCGTCGTCGAGGTAGCGCCACCTCGCGCCTCTCGGCAGGAATACCGAGGGAACCTCCCCGCTCGAACCGGCCTCGTAGAGAAAGCCCGCCTCTCCAGTGAATCCCGGATTTGGGAGGTAGGTAAAAGCGCCGTCTGATTGAATGACGGCTGTGCCGTTCGCTGATTGCGAAACTTCCCCGGCCTGAAGGGGATTGCCTTCTTTGTCGGAATCGTTCGTCAAGAGCCCTGCGGTCCGTTGTCTCGACAGACTTAAATCGAAACTAAGATCAGTGCTTGTTAACGAAGATTGATGGACTTCTACCGCCAGCACATTTGTCCCGTCAATCAGCGCCAGGGGATCGATTTCATATCGCAGATACTTCGACTCTTCCTCTTCTTCCATCGTCGTGGCGGCAAGAGTCAGATAGTTGGACGGGGAGGGGAGGTTGCTCCGGGCCACTTCAATTCCATTGAGATAAACAACCGCGCCATCATCACGAAGAAGATCAACAAAGAGCGAGCTGACATCCCTCGAATTACTCGCTGGGAATTCTTTGCGGAAATAGTAAGTGACCTGCCCCGAATTGATTCCCACGCCTTCATCGCCATCCCCAAAACCCAGTTCTCCGGCTCCGGAGGTCCACGTGTTGTCATCAAAATCGGCGGCTCTCCACGCGGTTCCTTGATCGGAGCCATCGTCGAGATATTTCCATATCGATTCTTCCGTGATCAAGGTATCCACGCCACCGTTTCCAGCACTCACCTCGAGAAAGCCATTCTTATCTACGTAGTAGACATCCTCTCCCAGAAGCGGGGCATCATTATCATCAATGACGTTCAATGTTACGGTGGTCGGTGCCGACTGTTCTCCTCCAGTCGGGGATGGGAGGGGAGCGGTGGCAACAACGGTGCCGCTGATCGCGAGGTCGAGGCTGTTCCCGTCGAAATCGAAGGTGCCATTGAAATCGAGAGGGATGGTTAGAGTGAGAGTCCCTCCATTTTCTACGATAGTACCAGTTAAATCGACATTGGGCACGGGCGTGTCGAGATTTTGGGAACCCGAGGGAACCGCTCCGGACGCAAGTCCCGTTCCATTAACCGTCGCGATGCCAACGATTCTTAGTTCGTTGCCGGTTTGATTGAATCTTCCACTGGCGTCAACTGTGGCGGGGCTCCCCGGAGTATTCATCAAAATGGAAACCGCGCCGCCGTTGATATCGGCATTCACGCCGGCTAATCCGAATGCGAAGGAAAAACGAAAGCGGAGATCGTCATCCAGACGCAGATTGAGATCATCGATATGGATCTCATTGTATGGCAGTGAAGAGGGGGAAAAATTAGCCCGTATCGTCCCCGAAAATTTCGACGAGTCGTTGGAGCTATCACTGCCGAAGGAGGTGCCGAGGGAGGCATTAATGTTGGCGGAGGATTGGGCCGGATCGACGTTGAAGATGACCGGTGCCAGGCCGCCCGACGCACGATAGGTAAAAGAATCCTGTCCTGCGAAATCGAGGTCGGGGAGATAGGTGAACGTTCCGTCGGAGTTGAACAACAACTGTCCATTCGAAGGACCTGTTTCCAGCGCGGCTGTCAGAGCCCCTCCGCCTCCAAAATCATTTGTTAAGACGCTTGTAGCAGCAACCAGAACGGTTTCTTCCTGCAAGGTATAGTTGTCGGAAACACCTGTCGGGGCGGTGGAGAGATTGGGGAGCTCGAAGGCGTTGTTGAAGAAGCTGAAAAAACTTCCCGGGGGGGTGACCGAGCTGCGTGAATCAATCTCAACCCAAGTAGCTCCGTCTGAGCTTCCCTCGAACGTCCAGGAGATGGGAGTGCGTCCGAGGGCATCGTTGGCGGTGGCAAAGTTGTAGCTGTCGATGGTCACCGGGCCGTTGAAGGTGAAGACGAGCGGAGCGATGTTGAAGTCGAGCCATTTGGTGTTGATGTCTCCGTCTGCGATTTTGGGTGGCTCCTCATTAGGAGGACTGTTTCCGCCGGGGTTGGTCACGGTAAGGTTGGTGTAATCGACCTTGTTGCCGTCGTTGATGAGGTCGAATTCCGACACTTGGATGAGGCCCTCTCCCGCGGTTTGAGTAGTGGTGAAGCGGTAATACTGGTAGGTGGCATCAGCAGCCCAGGTGTTGAGGGCGGTGATTAGGATTAGGCATAAAATTGAAAATGGAAATGCCATGCGTGAGGTTTGGGACTTTTTCATGGTAGTGAGCTTAGTTTGGCTTGGAAAACTGCTGCCAATCAGGCTCAAACAGCCTAATGCTCCAACTCTCCGAAATCCTAGTTCCATAGCTCCAAAGGTGTCGCATTTCGTCCCCTTGAAGGTCAAGAATCATCTCAGAGGATCGACTTTTCCTGATTTGTCGAAATACCGGGGCTTCTGCCTGTGGGATGTTAAGGCTTTTTGATCCGATCATCATTTTGCGAATTCTAGTGGTTGGCTTTGCACATTTCTGCGTCACCGCTTCTGTGTCGTCCGCTAGTTATCGAGGGGATTGCTCTGGCGATTTTTTGATGGTTGTAAGAGGTCGTGGAGTAAAAGTGATTTTTTTGACATGATTTTTGACTTTTCTCGAACTTTCGATGACTAAACTACTATCGTCCGACACTTTAAAGAAACATTGAAACGATTCCCTGTCGCAGAACCCAGGTTGCGCTCCTTGCTGGCCTTGCTTGTCGCTTTGTCATTTACTGCGGTTTTCAGCATGAATTATTTTCACGAGGGCACGGCCATCGGGAAGTACTTCTCGCATCAGCAGGAGCTTGAACGCGTCAATGAAGAGAAGGTGATCGCCTATTCAGATATGGTGTTGTATGGCGATGAGAAGGTTAAAGTTTCCGAGGAGGTTGTTCTGGAGGAGGTGGCGAGCGCCGAGGATGGATATGCGGTGACTGAACGTATTCAAGCATGGGACAAACGGACAACCTTGATTGCTGTGATTGCGGCCTGGTTACTTTTGGTGCCTTGGTGTCAGCGTCAAAAATGGCTTTCGCTGGCGTATGTTCTGATGGCTTTTTACCTGGTGATGATCGCCCTGTTCAAGGGGATCAACGGGGGAGCCATGTATAGTGAGTTGGCGATTCCAGCTCAGGCGACCCGTTGGATGGCTTGTGTGGCCTTGGCGGTGTGGATCTTGATGCATTCCGGTTCCAAAGAAAAGCGACTTGAATCGGTCACTTGGATCCTGGTCATCGCAGCATCGCTGACTTTTGCGACTCATGGATATGAGGCTTTCATGGGGCACCCGGCCTTCCGCGATCTGCTTTATGGTGCATTTGAGACGATTTCCGTGGAGATCTCAGAGCATACGGTGTTTGTCTTGCTCAAGTTGATTGGGATGATGGATATCAGTCTGGCGCTGATCATTCTATTCACGCGGAAAAAGGGTGTTTTCCTCTGGATGGCAATCTGGGGCGGTCTGGCGGCCCTGTCCCGCCCAATCGCCTATGGTGACGTGGGATTTGAGGACGCACTGCTGCGTATCGCGAACTTTGGTATCCCAATGCTTCTTTTTTTCTTAACGGATCTTATGAATGACTTCAAGACTACGTCCGTAACTACCTACGATGAAACTACCGAAAAAATATAAATGGATAGGCGCCGCGTTTGCGCTGGGCGCCTCTGCACTGTCGGCTACGGACCGCTCCGATGAACAAATTGCCAATGCTGACTTTAAGGAACTGGTTGAAGAGATGACACCACTTGCCGGGACCAACCCGGCCCACTGGCGAGTTGTCTGGTCAGGGGATACTTCAAGCTCTGCGACGATTTCCTGGAGTACTGCGGAGAATGGCAAGAAGCATGTGGTGCATTACGGGACAAAGAATGTGGGAACTGACACAGGGAAGTATGAGTTCCATGCTGAGGCTCCAAAAAATGGCCCATACTCGATCTCAGAGAAGGAAGCCAAGGATACCAAGACCGCATTTTTCCACCACTGCCCGTTGACGGGGCTCACGCCAGGGACAAACTACTATTTCGTGCTCGAAAGTGACGGCAAGTTCTCGAAGCCTTTGTATTTTAAAACAGCGCCAAAGTCGGGAGACTTTAAGCTGCTCACTGGTGGTGATTCCCGCTCCGGGATCGCGTCCCGCTGCCTGATGAATCTGCGCATGGCGAAAGAGTTTTCCGAAAAGCCTGAGATACTCGCGCTTGTGCACGGTGGTGACTATATTGTTTCCGGGCACAGTTGGCGTCAGTGGCGCTCTTGGTTGAGTAATCATGAGCTGACGACACTTTCCGATGGCCGTGTTCTTCCCGTGATTCCTACCCGGGGAAACCACGATGGGGGTCCGCTTTTCTTCGAGATTTTCAACTTGGAAAAAAATCGTGCAGACCTCTCTTTTTGGCATTCGATTCAAGTGACTGACGAGGTGAATATCGTGACCCTTGACACGAACTATTCCGCCAAGGGGGCTCAGGAGGAATGGTTGGAGAAACAGCTTTCGAAGTTGCGTCCGAAATCACGCTGGCTTCTCACCAATTACCATCGCCCGCTTTACCCGGCTGTGAAATCACCAGCAGGTCAGACCTCTGTGTTTGTTCCGTTATTTGAGAAGTACAACGTCGACTTGTCTCTTGAGTCGGACGGTCACTGCATTAAACGCACCGTGCCAATCCGAAATGGTAAGGAAGACCCTACCGGGATTGTCTACGTTGGTGAAGGGGGTCTTGGAGTTGGTCAGCGGACGCCAAAGTCAGACCTCTGGTATCTCAAAGGAGGGTATGCAGGCCGTGGCCACCATGTGATGCAGCTCAGCTTCAGTAAGGACGCTCTTGAGGTCGAGACCATCATGCTTGAGGGAAATACGATCGATAAGGTGACACTTAAGCCCCGCTCCAACTGAGCTCCAGTCTTGTAACGAGACAATTTGTACGAGACTCCCGATCGTTCGTGAAGTGGGGACTGCCGAAGTCCTCAGTCAAAACAGCGCTGGTGACTTGAACAAAGTTGTCGGCTCTTTAATTATCAGATAACTATTTTAATTTGTAGCGCTTTGGATCGTATCCCGCTTCTTTTCGCTTTGCTTTCAAGCGTGCCTTGAGTTGTTTCAGACGATCGGCGTATTTCGGGTTCTTCGCGAGATTCGTGAATTCACTGGGATCATTTTTGCGATCATAAAGCTCATCGCCTTTTGTTCCGAAGCCCCAATGAGTAAATCGCCAATCAGGGGTGCGAATGGATTCACCTCCGCTGCGGCTGATCGTGAAGGCGAGATTTTTGGTCCATGATTTCGTCGACGGATCCTTTAGGACGGGCAGGAGGCTCTGGCCTTGAATGCTTGCAGGGGGAGTCAATCCTGCGAGCCTGGCGACAGTAGGGTAGAGGTCGACGAGTTCGGTGAGGTGGCCGCTTGCAGTTCCATGTGAATCGGACATCCATGGTACGCTGAGGATAAATGGAACACGGGTCGATTCTTCAAAGAGGTGCTGCTTTTGAAATTTGTTGTGATGACCGAGGAGATACCCGTGGTCGCTGGAAAAGATCACAATAGTATTTTCGCGCAAGCCCAGTTCGTCGAGGGCATCGAGCACCCGGCCGACCTGCGCATCCATATAGGAAACACTGGCGTAATAGGCTTCCAGCAATCCTTTGTGTAATTCGGGAGTCACGCCGTAGCGCCCCATGGATTTGTAGTCTCGAATAATCTTGGGCACATCGTCGAGATCGCCCTCGGGAACCTTCGGGGCGACCATGGCATCGCGATCGTAAAGATCGAAATATTTGGACGGTGCCACCAGAGGGACGTGGGGACGAACAAAACCACATCCTAAAAAGAAGGGCTTGTCCTTATTACGTTTCAAAAACTCGATCGCAGCATCCGCCGCCATCCCGTCGGCGTGTTTCAGATCACCGGTCGAAGCCTCCACTCCGGTAAATGTCTGGGAGCCTTTGTCTTTGGGGGACCACTCGGTTTTCTTGCCGGGAGCGTTCTGTTCGGGCGCCTTGATGTTGACTGTTTCATCCCACGACGGGGCGTCGTCATGGTCGGCTGTTCCCGCAATGATCTCGAAGGGGATACCCATGTGGTAGATCTTGCTGACACGACCGGCGCGGTAACCGTTGTGACGAAAGAGTTGTGAAAGAGTCACTACATCGGGGAGGTTTTCACGGAGGTTCCCGCTATTACCCAGCATACCATTGGTGTATGGATAGAGACCGGTCATCAACGAGGCGCGGGAGGCTCCACACACCGGATACTGGCAGTGCATGTTCTCAAACCGGACTCCTCGTCTGGCCAATGCGTCAAGTCGTGGAGTTTTGCATTGTGGATGTCCAAATCCGCTGAGCGCCGTGTTGAGGTCATCGGACATCAGAAGGAGGACGTTGGGCTTTCGGTCTTCTGCCCAGGACGATTGTGGAACGCAAATCGCTGCAAGAATGAGAGAGATGAGATATTTCATATTTAAATCAGAATGAGGTGTTCTCTGGCGGGTTCAAGTAGCGATTCCAGCTTGCCAGCAATTTGCCTTTGGCGGAAAGGGGAGGGGCGTCGCCTCGGCGATGTCTTGGGACTAGACACAAAGGTTCGGATCCGGCATCTTACTCCCCTTCTCATTGACGTTATGTACATTACTCTCCACAGGCACATTAGGGCGGTTCTCCTCTCCGCCTTGCTGGTCATGGTTCCGGTCGAGAATGTTCGCTCGCAGACTGTCTCAGAGGAGATTCTCGACGAAGGGAAACAGAAGATGATCTGGGACTCGGAGCACGTCACATTCGAGATCGAGTTTCGCTTCGGCAAGCCGTTTCGCGATGTCCTGAAGAGCGGCGACGCGAAGAGGCTTACAAAGTGGTTCCACAAGAATTTCACCGGCCTCGCACTCTCGCCGGACGCGAAACAGAAGCGTCGGCAGAAGAGTATCGTGGTGGAGTTGACGCGCTCGGCTGAAGCGGATGGTAGCACGGTCGTGGCGGATCGCGACAAGCTCATCTCCGAGTTGCTGGCGTTCGCAAAGAAGGCGAAGACAATCGAACGCACCGGACTCCGCGTCCTGAATATTTCAGGCGATGAGAAGAGTGGATGGACGACGAAGCTCCTTCTCACCGTCTCGGGAAAGGACGCGAAGGAGCAGCTGATCGATCTTAGCTCGAAGCACGAGGTTGGGTTCACCCTCTCCGACGATGGCCAGTTCATCACCGGCCCGTGCATCTCCTCGTGGAAGATGAAGAGCGAGCGGATCATGTCCTCCTCCGGACATCTTATGGAAGAGGTCACGCAGGCCGCCGGTCTCACACGTATCCCGGTATCCGACAATTGGCGACTACCGGCAAATAGCCGACCGATGCAGTTCAGATCGCAGGTGGCCGTCGAGGACTTTGATCGCGACGGATTCCTCGACATCGCGCTGGCATCGACCCGCGGAGCCACTGCCCTTTTCCGCTCGGTCGGCGGCAAGCGATTCGAGCTCGTCAACGAATTGTATGGGATCCAGCGGATGTCTGCACGACGCGGCCGCTCGCTGGCGACGTGGCTCGACTTCAACAACGACGGGTTCCCCGATCTCTTTCTCGGGGACCGGGTTTATCAAAATAAAAAAGGGAAACGTTTCGTCGAAGTCACGACAAAAACCGGCATCCGTTTCCCCCAAGATCCGATGGGCGCCGCGGTGGCGGATTACGATGGCGATGGGTTCGCCGACATCTACCTACTCTATCAGTTCTCCGCGGAGACTGGAAAACGGAGGGATGACCTCCCCTGGGTCGGGGACGAGATCTCTGGCGCGCCGAATGCACTCTGGCGAAATCTGGGTGATGGGCGATTCGAGGATGTCACCGCCAAGGCGAAGGCCAGCTGCGGAACGCGGAACTCCTTTGCGGCGACCTGGATGTATGCGGACGCGGACGCTTTTCCTGATCTCTATGTCGCCAACGATTTCGGGAAGAACAATCTGCTGCGAAACCGTGGAGACGGAACGTTCGAGGATATCTCCCAACAGAGTGGCGTCGCGGATTTCGCCACGAGTATGGGCGTTGCGTCGGGCGATCTTAACAACGATGGGACACCAGAGATCTATGTCGCGAACATGTATTCTAAGATGGGTCGCCGCATCATCGCTAACGTTGGGGAGAAGGACTACAGTCCGGGCATCTACGAGCAGATCAAGGGCGCGTGTGCCGGCAATCGACTCTATCGCCGGGAGGAAAAAGGCAACTACTCGGAGTGGAGCGAACAATGGGGCATCAACAACATCGGCTGGGCTTATGCTCCCGCGATGGTCGATCTCGACAACGACGGTCTTCTGGATCTCCACGCTACGACCGGTTTCCTTAGTTTCGACCGCGGAAAGCCCGATGGATGAACATGCATGTGGCGGGCTGTCGTGTCACAGCCCCTGAACAGACTGAGCCACATCGATGCCCTTGGGGATATCGATAAGGAGGCCGGTGAATTCTGGGTGCCGAACCCGTTTATGATGCCTGGCATTCGCGCGAACCTGAGCGCCTACGAGCGTAATCGCACCTTCCTCAACATGGACGGCAGTTCGTTCATCGATGTCTCGTTCGCATCGAATGCGGACATCGATTCGGATTCGCGCAGCGTCGTGGCTGCCGATTTCGATCGCGACGGTGCAACGGATCTCCTGGTCGCCTCCGTAGGAGGCGGGCCGCTGCGTCTCTTCCGCAACCGCTATCCCACAGGTGGCCACTCAACCATCAAGCTGGTTGGGGATAACAGTAACGGCTTCGGCATCGGCGCCCGCCTCAGGGCTACCGTTGGCGGAAAGAAGGTCGTCCGCGATGTCTTCCCGCCCAATGGATTCATGGGACAGGGGCCTGCCGAGGCACACATTGGGGTCGGAAAGTCCAAGTCGATCTCTCTGCTTCAGATCCGGTGGCCCAGCGGTACCGTGCAGACGTTAGAGAATCTTCCTGTGGGAAAGACTGTGACGATCACGGAAGGAAAGAGTGAGTATGCGGTCAAATAACTTATAGCGCTCCTTCATCACGATGTTAGGAGCCTTTGCGCCCGCAGCCTGCTGCGGGAAATAGTCGCGGCAGTTGGCGGACATCGCAGGGTCAGGCTCTGTAATTACACCCCGGCTGCACCTCCTCGCGGGCGAGATATCTACCCGTAGCAGAGTTTTTTAGCCTCGATCAAGGCGGCCGTGTCTTCGCGATGGATCGCAATACTGAGCCTGTATCAGCAAGGGCTCGTAGTGAAAATCGAACCTCGATTTCGGCATCGGCTCCGAAGGTGTTTTAAGTCGTTGGTGGTTACCATACCCGACTAAATATGCGGCCTCACTCGTCAGGCGGCCAGATCCGTTGTCGATGAAACCTCAGCTCTTGTCGCCGAGCGGAGCGCTAGCCAATCTTACCAAGGTGTTTCAATCAAGCGGGATTTCGATGGGTAGCCAGATGGTTTTTTCGTGAATAGAGGAAGGGGACTTTTCTCATTAGCGACCCAATTTTCTGATTGGTAATGGCCACAAGATTGTGATTGAAATCTCAACTACAATCATCCGAATGCCATCGATGCCAGTAGGACGGTCCTCGTAGTCCACGCAATGGTTCGGATCCAGTTGGAATGGACCAAGGCAGGGACGGTTTTCGGAGTGAGCTTGGCGTGTTGGGGAACCTGGATCAAGGCGGTCGAAGCCCAAGCTATCGCGAGGAGAAGAAAAGAGGGGGTCATTTTCTGCCAATCTCCAAGATAGAGGCATGCCGCACAACTTGCGGCTTCGATGAACATGAGAGGGGCGATGACGTAGGTCACCCGGGCCATGTAGCGGGTGTGATAGTCGTCAAAGGCGTCACCCTCCAGCCGGGCGAATAGAGGATAGATCGCAATCTGGACCATCCAGATGATTCCGGTCATTGCGGCACAGGCTGTCAGTTGAACAAGGAGGAGAGCGGAGAGCATGATGACGTTTTTACGATGTTTGGGCTTAAAAAACCCAGCCGGAGTTGGTGAGGGAATTCTGCGTGGTTTTAGTGTGATTGTCTACAGACCTTTGGCTGATGGTGTGCTCCCGGCGCCGGAGTCCTGACTGACCTTGCCGGCTTATGCGGGGTGATCATGGTGTCATGGCACAATCTCCCCAGCCTTCTTCCATCTATTCGTGGGATTTTCAGAATTCGTATTGAGTCTTCTTCCCCGGATTGCATACGCTGGAGATAGAAACCGATGAAAACCCTACCCTGTACCCTGCTTAGCTTGTCTCTCTCGCTTGTCGCGATGGCTGAATCCAATTGGTCGACTCAACGTGGTCCCCATTCCAATGGCACTGCTGTTGAGGGGATGAAGTTGCCCGCCAAGTTCTCTCCTACCGAGAATGTCGTTTGGAAGGCGGAGCTTCCGGGCAGTTCGGCTGCTACTCCAATCGTTTGGGGTGACCATGTCTTCGTTACCGCAGCTGATCACGAGAAGAAGGAACTGCATGCGATCTGTCTCGACGTAAACACCGGTAAGCCTCGCTGGTCGAAAATGGTCTCGAAGGGGAAAGTGCATCTGGATGACCGGAGCGACTTCGCCTCGCCCTCGCCGGTCACCGACGGTAAACGAGTTGCGTTCTTTTTCGGTAACGGGGACCTGATCGTCTACTCCGTGGATGGAAAGGAAGAGTGGCGCAAAAACCTCATCGAGAAAGGTGCCAATTATTTCGCGTTTCAATGGACCTTCTCCACCAGCCCCATCCTCTCGGGCGACAATCTCATCATGCAGATTTTACAACGTGATGTTCCTTTCAATTACGGCGGGGTGTCACGCGGTCCTGAGGGAGCGAAAAAGATTTCGTCCTATCTTGTTGCCTTCGATTTTGCGACCGGAAAGCAACGCTGGAAGGTGGATCGTCCGGGTGATGCGGTGGCCGAATCGCTCGAAGCTTTTACCAGTCCGGTTCTGAGTCGGACTGCCGATGACGGGGGAGACCTTCAGCTTCTTGTGGCCGGGGGCGATGCTCTTACTGGTCACGACCCCACCAATGGCAAAGAGCTTTGGCGTTGGGGAACTTGGAACCCAAAGAAAATTGGCCACTGGCGTCTTGTTCCTTCTCCGGTCGCGGGGAGTGGAGTCGCTTTAGCCTGTGCTCCCAAGAAGAGCCCGGTCTATGCCGTCGATATGAAGACCGGAAAGTTGTTGTGGAAAAGCAAGGATCCCGAAGTGTCTTCCGATGTCTGCACTCCGCTCTACCACAATGGCCACTTCTACGTCCTCAACGGGGAGTATAAGGATAAACGGATTTCCTGTATCGAACCAAAAACCGGCAAAGTTCTCTGGACCGGCACGATTGGAACCCGCGCCAAAATCGAAGCATCACCAACCCTTGGCGACGGGAAGATTTACTTCCAGGATCACAATGGAAAGGTCTTTGTGGTCGCTGCGGACCCCAAGAAGTTTTCCCTTCTGCATCAGGCCGAGTTTGGCGATCGCACCGTGCGTGACCAGCGTTGCAGTCTCGCCCTGGCGAACAACCGGGTATTCCTCCGCAGCCAGAAGACGCTCTACTGTTTTGGGAATTAGTGGATCGCCGCATCCTGGTTGGCAGAGTGATTTTCCAACCAAGTTTCCCAGCGTTAGGCCGATGGACTGGGAGAAAAGGGGGGGATGATCTGCGTTAGCTTCCAGAGCTAACGCGGACGGCGTGACTTGGGCTCACTACTCCTCACCAACACGGACTCGGTAGAAGTATTTTTCGTTACCTGAGGCTGCTCCGAAGTCAGTGAACGATTGAATCTCGGACTCAGCCTCCAGAAAATCTTCGATTTCCAGCCATCCGCCAGGCTGACCGGTGGGGAGCAGCGATGTGCTGCGCTCGACAATATAGACCTGTCCGACCCTGGCTTGGAAGCTGAAGGTCACGTTGTCGTTCGTCGGATCTACCGCGATTTCCGTGATGACAAGGTCACGAATAGCTCCAGGGGTGATATCCAGTTTTACATAGTCCAGATTAGCCCAACGTGCGCTGCCAGTGCTTTGGCTCTTCACTTCAACATAATGGTCGAAGCCAGGTCCGAGCTCGGCTACGCCGCCCAAATCATCGAGAGTGAAGTCCCAGCTTTGTGCGGCAGTTACATTGTCATCGGTGTGAGGCTGCATGTCTCCGATTTGTTGTCCATCGACGAAGAAGGTCAGGTCGAATCCAGAAACTTCTGGAGCGCTGGCATCATCAAGGCTGTAGTAATCGATGGTGAAAGTGAAAGCGTCGTTTGGACCAACAGTATCCGGCACATTGAAGTGCCAGCGCATATTGGGGTCACCTGTGGTCAATGCCCTATCGTAGTAGCGCTCATTGGCTGCCACGATACCGACGGGAGTGTAATCGCCGCCATCGACAACAGTGTTGTAAACACCTGCAAAGTAGAAATCGTCATCAATATCACGTTCACCACCACTTGGTCCACCGATATTTGCCGGGTTGCCAGGAAGATCTTGGGTGCCGTTTTCTTGGACCCCCGAAACGAAGAAATCGGTTCCATTGAAGAAAGCAGCATCGTCGAAGGTATTGTCGCCCTCTCCGTCCTGTCCGTCATCGTCAGTGCCCACGAACCATAAAGTCCCCTCATCGTTGAAAGGTACAAAAATCTTGGCCGCAAGGAAGACAACCTGGGTCACTTCGGTGGTGTCGTTGGAAGTCACTGTTAAGGTGGCGGAAACGCTCTGCTCGATCGCGCCGGGAGTGAGGGTAACCTCGATTTGCGTATCCGCCCCCGGGGCCACGGTGATCGGGAGGGCTAGTGCATTACTGATGGAGAAGAGGTCGGCATTGTCACCCCCAAGCGTAAGTTCAGTGATGACGAGATCCTGTGTGAGTCCGGTATTCGAAATAACGATGGTTTCGGTGGATGCTGCGCTTTCTATGGGAAAATCACCAAAGTTGACCGCTGTCTCTGCTGCGATGTTCGGGTCATCTTCGACGATGGGATCAGACGAGACTTCCAGTTGCACATAGTCCAGGCTGGCCCAGCGGGCGCTGCCGGTCGGGGTGCTCCTCACTTCAACGTAGTGATCAAATCCTTCACCAATCTGCGCGGCGCCACCCAAGTCATCCAAGTCAAAGTTCCAGCTTTGTGCTGATGAGAGAGCAACATCCAAATGGGGCTGCATCTCTCCGATTTGTGTCCCGTTCACCCAGAAAGTGAGATCGTAGCTTGAGATGTCTGCGGGGGTTGCTTCGTTCATATTGTGGAAGTCGATCGTGAAGGTAAAGTTGTCGCCTTCTGCCACGGTATCGGGAAGATTGAAATGCCAGCGCATATTTGGATCGCCGGCGGTTAGAGCTCGCTCGTAGAAGGACTCATTTACCAAAACCTCACCGACGGGAGTGTAAGCGCCCCCATCGACAACAGTGTTGTAAACACCCGCGAAATAGTAATCATCATCAACGTCACGCGCAGCATCACTGCTTATTCCGCCAATATTAGCCGGATTACCTGGGAGTTCCTGGAGAGTAGTTTCACGAACGCCTGAGACATTGAACGCGATCCCATTAAATGTGGCAGAATCATTCAACCCGTCTGCAGGATCACCATTGCCGTCTTGGGTCTGATCATCTGCCCCAATGTTCCAGAGAACTGCCGCCTTGGCGGGAATCACCAGGAATCCAAGAATTGCATATAATTTCATAGTCATAGGACCTGTTATAAAAGCGCAAAATGACGATGAAGCAACGAGAAACTAGAGAAGTTTCGGTTTTTAAAATTGAGCGTTGTAGTGAAAATCTAAAATTGCTTCCTTAGATGTGATGAAGCTGGGTATTTCGATCATTGTCTCCGCGATCATCGTGATCGGAGTGACCTTTTTCTTTTTAAGAGAAGGCCACCGTGAGGATCTCTCTGGTAATCAGGTCTCCGGGCGAATTTCAGGTCTTGTCGCGAGTGAGGAGCTGATCTTGGAGCTCACAAAGGAGCTCAAAGGCATTGCCCGGGATCTGCAGAATTTCAGCGAACCAACTTTTGGTTCAGATTCCTTAAAAAAACTGACTTCCGAGTGGGCCGACGGAGTGGATTATTTTGATAGCGCCTCTTTGAAGATCGTGAAGGGGGAGTTTTTGTCAGATAGTCAGGACGATTATGTGGCTGAAGTCGTATTTCATGCGGTGGCCCGGACCCAGAGTGAAAAGTGGAGGGAGCGCTACTCTTCTTATCGGGTCCGTTGGTCCAGAAAAGAGGGGCAATATGAAATGGGCAATTGGACCCTGATCCGGGAAGTCGATGAGCCGGAAATCTCCCGGAAATATTTTCGTGACCGTTTGATCGAAGCGCTGCCAGATCTTCCGACACGCCGGTTGCTCACTCAATCCTCACATCGGAAAGCATTGAGTTACCACTACAGCACCAACAAAAAAATGGCTCCCTCGCAAGACTTTGAACCCATTGCGATGGGCTTCAAACCTGCGGTCTCAATAGTCGACGTCGATGGCGATGGTTGGGACGATATTTATATCATGGTCCGTCTGGGAAAAAATTTATTTCTGCACAATCAAGGTGACGGAACCTTTGTGGAAAAGGCTTCTGCGCTTGAGCTTTCATTGCCGGGTAAATCAACCTGCGGAATCTTTGCGGATTTTGACAATGACGGGGATCCTGATCTCATGCTCGGAAGAAGTATTGAACGAATGACCTATCTCGAGAATTTCGAAGGTCGGTTTCGGGTCGTCGAGCAGGAAAAGACGGAGCTTCCTTTTTTAGCGACTTCTCTCGCTGCGGCAGATTATGACGGAGATGGTCTGCTTGATCTTTACGTTACGACCTACCGTCGCGGGAATCTGACCGGAGGAATTCCAGGGTTTGCGGGGGAGGAAGGGACGGATTGGTGTTCCAAATACCTGCCAGCTGAGGAGGCTAGGATGTTCCGAAAAAAGTATCAAGAATCTCGTCGGGAATCCCATGGGGGTTACCTGAATCAAACAGGCCCTCCTAATTGGCTTCTCAAAAATATGGGGAACGGGCAATTCGAAAGAGTCCATGCTGACGCCTCAATCAGTAGCTGGAAAAATTCCCTTCAAGGGACGTGGGGGGATTTTGATGAAGATGGAGATCCTGATCTCGCGGTGGCAAACGACTGGGCTGTTGATCACCTTTTTCGCAATGATGGAAAGGAGGGGTTTGTCGACATCGCTTCTGAAGTTGGTTTGGACCTGATGGGGTTTGGGATGGGCGCGTGCTGGGGGGACTATGACGGGGACGGTAAAGATGATCTTTTTGTGACCAATATGTTTAGCAAAGCAGGTCAGCGGGTTTTAGGCGATTTCGCAGAAGTTGATCCCCGCTTTGTCGAGGCGGCGTCCGGTAATTTCCTCTACCGCCAGAAGGGTGGGAAGTTCGAACAGCTTGCCGGATATGGAGGGTCAATGATTCCCGTTGCCAAATCCGGTTGGTCCTGGGGTGGTCAATTTGTTGATCTCGATAATGACCGGGATCTCGACATTCACGTCTTGAGTGGTTATTTTACTGCTCCTCGTTCATTTGAATCGGATATTGATTTGTGAAGCAATCTTTGGCGCACGGTCGTGCGGCAGGACGAAAATATTGGAGGGGAACTCAATAAATCTAAAGCATGGGATCGCGACCCTCAAACCGGGAGAGTCGATAATCTACTGGATGCGCGTGTCGAAGCTGGTGATGAGGTGGTTGACGGTAAACTTCGGGTTCACTCTCTGAGTGGTCACGAACGAAACAAGCTTTACTTGAATGATGGAAACGGTTCGAGCTTTTCAGACCGGTCCGGCCTTTCGGGCTTGGACGATGAGGCTGATGGGCGGGCATTTGCCGTCTTTGATTATGACCGGGACGGGTGGAGTGACCTCGTTTTGGTGAACGCGATGAACCCGTTGACCCGGTTGTTTCACAATGAAATGAATGATGGAGATCGGAGCGGTAATTTCATCGC
>JAQWZU010000006.1 GCA_029253285.1 Akkermansiaceae bacterium
GGGAGAGCATTGAGCGCTTTTTGAAAAGGGCGATGGGCTTGCTATCAAGAGTCACGCTTTCGAGATGGACCAGAGGTGGCGGGCGTTTGTTGATGGATTCGCCGGGGTTGACTTCGAGAAGGCCGCTGTGGGTGCTGAAGTAGAGTTGGCCGTTTTGATGGCGGGTTGAGGAAGGGGCAAAATCACGACTGGGTTGGATGCTGGGAAGGCCATTGTCCCGGCCGTAATTTTGGCAGTAAAGGTGCCCGCCTTGGATGAGGAGGTTGTCTAGAGTGATACGGAAAAGGCCGCGGTTGGCGACGATCCATAGGTTCCCGTTTCTGTCGTGTTGGATTTGCGAGAGATAGTCGTCGTGTAAGCCGTCTTCGGTGGTGAATCGTTGGTATTGCCCGTCTTTGAGGTGGCCGAGTCCATCGCCGGCATATCCAACCCACAGGCTGCCATCGGGAGTGGCATGGAGGCTGCGGATGGAGCGGAGGGTGGGGCCATCGACCTTGGATTCGTCGATGAGGCGTTCTTCTTCCACTCTGAGGAGATGACCGTTTGAAGAGCCGATCCAGATTGTGCCATCGGAGGTTTCGGTGATGGCGCGAATGGGCTTCATTTGGATCGGATTTTCGATCTTGGTGATTGTTTGGTCACGTAGTCGATGAAGTTGGTCCGGGCTACTGGTGGCAATCCAGAGGTCTCCATTCTTTCCTGAAAGAAGTGAGCGGATGGCGTTGCTGGCGAGCCCGTCCTCTTCCTTCAGAGAGACGACCTCATCGCCCTTAATTCCAAGGAGTCCGTGTTCTTGGGTCCCGACCCAAATTTTGCCGCTGGAGTCTGAAGCGATGCAGTTGGCATGGGCTTCTTCCGGGAGGTTTTCAAAGAGGTGCCATTGTTGGGATTCTTTGTAGGCAAGTTGACCTTCCAAACTAGTGGCCCAAATTCGACCTGATGAATCGGAGCAAGTGGAACGAACTGAAGATAGGGGAAGTCCGGCGGAAGTGTTGGTCAGTTTCGCGATGCGCGGAAGGAGAAGGTTGAGGCCTCCGCCATTGGTTCCGACCCAGATGTTTCCTTCATCGTCCTCGGAGATGCACTTGACCCAGAGGTGGGAGGTGGGCGCGTGCTCAAGCCCGTCATTGTTGAAGCGAAAAAGTCCTTGGTTCCGGGTGCCGAGCCAGATGGCGCCTTTGCTGTCTTCAATCAAGGTGGTGACTTCACAATCGGCGGGGAGATTAGTGATCAGAGTCTGATGATCGGGGCTTTTAAAATGGAATAGTTTCGATTCGTGCGTGATCCAAAGGCCGCTTTCACTGGAGGGCGTGATTTTAATTGGGGTCTCTTTGAAATCTTTGACCTCCCGATATTCACCATCTTTGATTTGGCCGAGTTTTGATTTTGAGGACAGCCACATCGTGCCGTCGGCATCACAGTCGATCGACGAAAGCCAGGACGTCGGGATGCCATGCTTCCTTGTGAACCGAGTGACTTTGTCCTCTTCGATGATACAGATTAAATTGGAATAGGCGATCCAAATCCGACCTTGACGGTCTTCCGTGATTTTGTGGGTTCGTTTGTGAGCGACTCCGTCGGATTCGTTGAAAGTTCGAAAAGAGTTTTCTCCGATACGAATGATCGGTCCGCGTTCAACTCCAAGCCAGACTTGTCCCGAGCGGTCCAAGGCCATGGCGTGGACTTGTCGGCTGGGAAGCTCCGTGATGTCGCGAAGCGGGAGCGGGGTGAACTCTTCTCCATTGAATCGGATTACGCCGCCATTGGTGCCGATCCAGAGGTAGCCCTCGGGCGATTGGGCGATGGCCGAGACGCTGTTGTCGGGGAGGCCGTCTTCGGTTTGCCAAACGCGGTAGAACAAACTCGATGAGCCATCCTTGCCCAATAGGGACAGGGAGAGGCAAAAAAGAGTGAGGAAGATACGCGGTAACATTTGGGAAGCGGCAGGCTAGCAAGTGGAAGAGGAAACCCAACGTTTAACTCCGTGGGCTGCACTAATTGGTGGCACCTCGAAGTTCTTTGATGATGGCTTGGTGCGCGGGGTCGCTGGCGAGGTTGGCCCATTCATTAGGGTCGTCCTTCATGTGGTAGAGTTCTTCCGAGCCATCTTCGTAGCGGATGTATCGCCATTTTTTTGTTCTGACCGAAACGTTCCCGGGATTGAACATCGTGACGAGTTTTCTCTTGGATTCCTTTGCAGGGTTTTTGAGAAGGGGGACAAGAGATTGGCCGCTAAGATTTTTGGGAGCAGGAACATTGGCGAGATCGATGAGGGTTGGGTAGAGATCGATGAGGCCGACCGGCTGATCGCAAGTGGAGCCGGGTTTGGCGAATGCTTCGGCTTGGTTTTTCGGAGGGACGATGATGAGAGGGACGCGGGTTGAGCGTTCCCATCCGGTCCATTTTCCCCAGTGTTGTTTTTCGCCAAGGTGCCAACCGTGATCGGACCAGAGAACGATGGTGGTGTTGTCTCTATAGGGAGAGCGGTCGAGTTCATCGAGGACGCGTCCCACTTCGTGATCGATGTAGGTGATGCAGGCAAGGTAAGCTTCGATGGCTTTCTGCCATTGCTTGTTTTCGACGACTGTTTTGTGGAGACCAGCAGTGTCGGCTTCGAGCGCCCGCAGTTTTCCGATTTCGTCGAGATCGCTCAGATCATCTTTTCTGAAGGGTGGGAGCTTGCCGGGGTTGTCTTTGAATCGTTCGAAGAATCGTCTGGGAGCCCAGAGGGGAATGTGTGGTCGATAGTAGCCTATGGCGAGGAAGAGAGGCTTGTCCTTTTTCTCTCTGAGTTTGCTGATGGCCCAGTTGGTGATTTTGGTGTCGCCAAAGTCGGAATCGGGAACATCCCAGGGACCCCAGTCGAATGATTCGCCTGATTTCTTATCAGGGGCACGATCCGAAGGCATGCGGTTGAGCGGGAGGATGATTTTCCGTCCGGTGGAATCGTTGGCGAGGTGACGGGGATTGCCGCTGCCTTTGCTCGGGAGATCGGCTTCGGTGTAGTCGGCTTCTTTGCGGGTGATCGGCCCCCATCGTTGTTCCGTTTTGAAATACTCGGAGAAAGAGTCTTCGGATTTGCTGCTGTGGTGAAGCTTTCCGGTTCCGAGAGTTCGATAGCCGGCCTGAGCGAAGGCCTGAGGGAGTTTGACAATCTTCGGTTGGAGCTGGGCCAGCGATTTGGTTCGGTTGGACCAGACACCGGTTTCGTTGGGCATCCTGCCGGAAAACACGGCGGCGCGGGAGGGCTTGCAGGCCGGAGCGGCGCAGTGGGCATTTGTGAAAAGAATGCCGCGAGCGGCCAGGAGATCGATGTTCGGAGTAAGAGCCTGAGGGTGGCCACCGAGACAGCCGATCCAGTCGTTGAGATCATCGATTGCGATGAAGAGGACGTTGGGCTTTGCTGCTGCATGAATTGGAGCAGCGAAGATCACAATGGCAGACGCGACAGAACGAAGATGCAACGATTTCATGGAGTGAGTTATCTTTTGGGTTGATCTGAGTGGTCCAGCTTTGAATTCGGAGGAAGTGTCACGGAAATACGTGACAAGCCAAGGTGAGAAATATGGCGGAAAGTAATGAATATAAATTGAAATCGGGGATCGCGGTCCCTTGCTTGCTAGTTTAAGGGATTTAACAACGATGATGACAATCAAATCTACGAAGCAAATGCTCATCAGGGCAGCTGCTCTTCTCACCTTGGGGAGTATGGCAGCCGGAGCGCAGGAAAAAGGGTTCCGTTCCTTGTTCAACGGGAAGAACCTCGATGGCTGGGATGGTAATCCCAAGATCTGGTCCGTGAAAGACGGCGTGATCACGGGGAAGTCATCGGGACCTGATCAACTGAAGTATAACGAGTTCCTGATCTGGCGTGGTGGCGAGGTGAAGAATTTTGAGTTTCGGGCCAAGATGAAGATCATCGGTGATAACTCCGGGATTCAGTATCGCAGTAAGGAGTTGTCATCGATCGGAAAATGGTCAGTGGGCGGCTACCAATGTGACGTTCACGTGAATGCTCCCTATCATGCCATGCTTTATGAAGAGCGGGGCCGCGGAATCACTGCTCGGAATGGTCAGGGTGTCGTCACTGATCCGGAAGGAACACGTTGGTTGACGGATCGACATGACACGGTGAAGGCGGAATTTGGCAAGTGGAACGAATACACCATCCTTGCGAAGGGAAATCACATCATCCACAAACTCAACGGGAAGAAGACCGCAGAATTTCACGACTTCGATCTCAAGAATCGCTCGCTCAAGGGCGTGCTGGCCTTTCAGATTTCACGGGGCAAGCCCATGACTGTGATGATCAAGGAAGCCAAGCTGAAGACGCTTCCTGATGGGGGTGTTATTGATTTCAAAAACTTCGCCATTCCCAGCGATGCACAGGTTATTGAGAAGAGGAAGCCTGCGCCAAAGAAGAAGGCTGCTAAAAAACCGAGGAAGAAGCCAGCGCAGGTGGGGCCGGCGATCGGAGGAAACAAAGCCACGCCGGTTGCCAATATCACCAAGCCCGAGGGTTTCGAAGTGGAGTTGATCTATTCCGTCCCAGGCGTTGAGCAGGGATCATGGGTTAACCTTTGCCATGATGATAAAGGCCGCATTTATGCTAGTGACCAGTATGGCGCTCTCTATTGCTTCACGCCGCCCGCACCGGGAAAGCAGCTCAAGGCTTCCGATGTCAAAAAACTCCCGCTCGATATCCGGGCGATCAACGGAATGCTCTTTGCCTTCGATGCTCTCTACGTCGCGGTGAACGACTACGAGAGGAAGATTGAAAGTGGTCTTTATCGCATTACTGACAGCAATAAGGACGGTGAATTGGATAAGGTGGAAAAGCTTCGCGGAATGGAGGCGCGTGGTGATCACGGAGTACATGCCATCGTGCTGACGCCGGACAAAAAAGGCCTCTATCTCATCTGTGGCAATAACGTCGATCCCACCAAGGCGGCCGACAGCTCTCCAGTGAAACCTCTTTGGAGTGACGATCATCTTCTCAAACGCATGCCTGATGGACGGGGCCATAACCGTGATCGGCTGGCGCCAGGCGGGATCATCTATCGTGTCGATCCCGAAGGTGAAAACTTCGAGGTTTTCGCCAATGGCTTCCGCAATATTTACGATGCGAGTCTTAATCAGAATGGCGACCTATTCACTTACGACGCCGACATGGAGTATGACTTCAACACGCCATGGTATCGTCCGACCCGCGTGAATCATGTGCTCAGCGGTGGGGAATACGGCTGGCGAAACGGTGCCGGGAAGTATCCCGAGTTCTACTACGATAATCTCCCTGCGACTTTCAATATCGGGCCTGGTTCGCCGACTGGGACGACTTTCGGTTATGGCGCGAAGTTTCCTGCCAAATATCAGAATGCCTTTTATGTCCTCGATTGGAGTTGGGGGAAGATTTACGCGGTTCATTTGAAGCCCGAAGGAGCGAGTTATACCGCGACGAAAGAAGAATTTGTAACCGGCGGACCTTTGCCGGTGACGGATGCCATTATCCACCCTGACGGCGCGATGTATTTCGCGATTGGTGGACGTCGGGTGCAGTCCGGTCTTTATCGGGTGACATACAAAGGCAAGGAAAGCACCAAGCCGAGTATTGTTAGTTTTCCTAGTAGTGGACAGATTGTATCAGAGAGGGAGTACGACGCTGTGCGTTTACATGGTTTACGCGAGAGTCTTGAGGTGTTTCATGGAAAAGCAGATCCCAAAGCGATCGCAACGGTATGGCCGCATCTTGGTCACAGCGACCGTTACATTCGTGCAGCGGCTCGCACCGCGCTAGAGCACCAGCCGCTGGGGCTGTGGAAAGCGAAGATCTTTTCCGAATCGAATGCGATGGCTCAGCTGGAGGCCTTGCTTGCCTTTGTCCGACTGGAAGGAAGCAAGAAAGCTCCCGCAGCGCGGGATGCCGCGCTCGGAGCATTGCTCAAGCTCGACTATGGCAAACTGAGCACAGAGGAACGCCTGGCGTATGCGCGTTTGGTGCAGATTGCTCTTAATCGCTTTGGTGATCCGGACAAGGCGACCATGGAGAATCTCTCGAAGAAGCTCAATGCTTCGTATCCAGCGGATTCTTTCGAGGAAAACTGGCTTCTCACGGAGACGCTGGCCTATCTGCAGAATCCCAACACCGCAGCCAAGGGGATGGCCTTGATCCAGGCAGCTCCAAGTCAGGAACCTCAAATGGAATACGCGAGAAGCTTGCGCTTTTTGAAGGCCGGTTGGACCAGTGAGCTTCGCAAACAACAGCTCGAGTGGTTCCTCAAGGCTGCGAATTACAATGGTGGAGCGAGCTTTACCAAGTTCATCGAATTTATCCGCAATGACTCGCTCGCGACCTTCACGGAAGCTGAGAAAAAAGAACACGCCAAGCTCATTGCCAAGAAACCTGTTCGCAAGAGCGCGATCGAGCTTTCCGGAGAAATGTTCAATGGACGCACACCGACGATGTGGAAGCTCGAAGATCTTAGCGAGGCCGCGCAAAATGGGATGAAGGGACGTGACTTCGCGCGAGGCAAAAAGATGTTTGCGGCGTCAGCTTGTTACGCCTGTCACCGATTCGGAAATGCCGGTGGCATGACCGGTCCTGATCTCACTGGATCGGGTGGCCGCTACAGCCCGCATGACCTGCTTGATCAAATCATCAACCCGAGCAAGGAGATCAACGAGCAGTTTGCTCCCATCGTAGTGACCAAGAAAGACGGGAAGACTCTTAGCGGAGTGGTCGTGAATCTCAGCGGGGATAATGTTACCATCAACACAGACCTGAGTGATCCCAATCAACGCGTGAATGTTGACCGCAAAACGGTTGAAAGTATTGAGCCGAGCAAAGTGTCCATGATGCCTCCCAATCTTTTGATGATGCTGACGAAAGAGGAGATCCTCGATCTCGTTGCTTACGTCCTGAGTGGAGGAGACAAAAATCACAAGGCATTTAAGAAATAGACCATGAAAATGAAGATTGTCACCCAAGTTGGGGCTGCTCTGCTCTTCGGTTCTCTCCTTGCTGCGGCAGGGACCATCGCCGAGAGTCAAAAGAGTTGGTTCAAAAAATACCAGAAGCAAGTCAATGCTCCCGATCCGGCCAAGATGCTTTTGAATGATGACAAGGAGCCGGATTTGAAGGAGGGATTCATTGATCTTTTCAACGGCAAGGATTTGTCCGGCTGGACCGCCAAGGGCGGAAAGGCTTCCTTTGAAGTAAAGAACGGGAGCCTTATTGGAACGGCAGTTCCGAATTCGCCCAGCACTTACCTTTGCACTGATAAAGCAGATTTCAAAGATTTCGTTTTCACCTGTGAGCTACAGTGGGCCGAAGACCTGAACTCCGGAGTGATGTTTCGGGCAGCGAGTCGTATGAAAGGCGAGCACGAGGAGGTGTTTGGTCCTCAGGTTGAGATGGAGGGTCTTGGCAAGGAGCGTGGTTGGTCCGGGGGAGTTTACGGCCAGTCCTGCGGCGGGTATTTCTATCCTTTGTGGCTAAAGGAGCACGAAGCGGCTCGCGGAGCGCTCAAGAAGGAGGGCTGGAATCGCCTCACCTTGGAAGCGAAAGGAAAAGTCGTTAAAACCTGGGTAAACGGCGTGCCGGCATCCCATTGGGTGGGCGATGGGACCTTCACCAAGGGTTTCTTTGGCCTTCAGATTCACAAGGCCAAGAAGGGGGAAGTTCACTTCCGAAACCTTCGTGTCAAGGAGTTGAATTAGCGTCTTGTCTATAAGGAAAAGCCCTACCTCATAAGAGAAGCAGGGCATCCACTAGTAGGTGGGTTAGGTGTGATTTTAATCCGGCGGTGATAGAAAAAAGGACCTGAGGTAAATCCTACCTCAGGCCCTCTCAGGTTGAAGGTTTAGTTTTTAGTAACCCTAAAGAACGCTTTGCTGACATCCCCTCCGATAATGCTAATCGGGAAGGTATACTCGGTGACATTGGCGTCGGCGGCAGCAGGAATTCCGTCGTCGAGCTCGTTATCAAAATCCACAAGGTCTGGAGATGCAAAGATGCTGTAACTTTCTCCGGGGTTTGAGGTCCAAGTGAGAGTGACGTTAGTCTCTGTCTTGCTAATGCTGATGATCTCCAGGTCCCCAGTATCTACAGGGGAGCCAGCGACGGTGATTGTTCCAATACCGGAGAATTTTGAGTCATCCTGATTTCCGACGGGAGCCGCTGACGAACTACTCCCATAAACTCCGGCGGCCTGGCGGAATCCATTGATGAACAAATTACCGACCGTTTCATCATCTGCGATTTCAACCATCCCGCTGTTGATTGCGAGTGATGCGGAGTCCTCGATAGCATTGCCGTTGAGGAGGCGGAGGGTTCCTCCACCGACCGTAGTGGGCCCCGTGTGGGTGTTGGCTGCAAGAAAAGACACGGTGCCAGTGCTGCTCTCGTCGATTGTGACGCTCATCGATTCCTCGCTTTCGGTAATGGGGCGGGAGAAAATGAGGTTTCCACTTCCCAGGTGCGTGATCAGTAGTGGATCGGCGAGAATCAGATTGCCATAGTTTTCGGGGACATCAGGAATGAAGCCGTTGTTGACGTTTCCAAGGTTGATGCTGATTTCCGCTCCCGTTGCGATGTTGATTTCAACGGGGTCCGCCAGTGAGTCGGTATCCATTGTCAGGCTCGTGGGGATGCCCGGGGCGTTGTTCAGGAGGTAACGAATTCCAAATGCCGGTTGCGTCACGGTGGGATCGAGGAATTCGGTGAAATTCAGTGATCGCACGGTGCGGTCTCCGTTCAGGAAGGTTTGCGTGGTGATGGCATACTCGTCCGAGAAAAAGAGGTCGGTGGTATTGTCAAAGGGTGGTGTGCTGCTATCGAGCCAGTTGTTACCACCACTCCAGGAGCCGTTGCCTTGCGAAATCCAACGTAACTGGGGTTCTTCAACGGTGATGAGACCGGAATCCCCATTCGAGAGGCCGACGACTGAGGCCCGGATGACTCCGGTTCCGAGACTCTGTGCGGTGAAGGTTGCGCTTCCGCCTCCGTTGTCTACGAGGTCTCCGGCGACCAGCTCATCGGTGATGTTTTCAAGAGTGAAGGTCGCGCCCGTCTCAAAGGCGATGAAGTTTCCTACGGAGTCGCGGGAAATTGCGAAGACATCGAGAGTATCGGCGGGATCATTGATCCGGAATGAGGTGTTAGCAATGGCAGCACCACTCCCGTCATTTGCCGATTCGACATTGACAACAGAGGCTGGACCCGCATTGATCGTGATGGTCGAGCTGTCTGCGCTGGGAACGAGCAGATCGCCAGTCGTCTGCGAGGCGACGAGAGTAATATCTTCCGCCACTGTATATTGCACGGCGGGAAGGATGACTGAATTTGTTCCCGTCAGAATGGTGGCGGTACTGCCACTCAGAATACCGATTCCGCTTGGTGCCGTAAGGGCAATTTTGGTGTCTTGACTAACGCCTCCAACCAGGGGAGCGCCGCTACCGTCCTGAGCCTGGACCGTGATCGAGAAATCCGATCCCGCCGTAGCGCTGGCTGGAGCAAGAGTGATTGCCAGCTGATCGGCACTGGCGGAGCTTGAGGAAACTGCCAGGTTATCGATCCAGAGGTCGTGGCCTCCGCTTCCATCACCGGCTCCACCTGAGAAGGTGAGGAGGAACTCGACGGAGCCGCCATTTTCAAGGGTCGAGTCGGCAAGAGTAGTGAGGTCATGATCGATGTCATCCCCCTGATCATTGTCTGGCGGAAGGCCACCTTGAGATTTGATTTCCTGAGCACCCGAGGTGTAAACGTTGCCAGCTGTGATGGCACCGCCTGGCAAGACGTCCAAAGTGTATGTTCTCGCGGCCTTGGGTCTGAACGCGAGAGCATCCATGTGAAAGGCATTTAAGGCGATGTCCGCTCCAGAGTTGTTGTTGATGTTGATGGTGATCGTTCCGCCAGTGGCTGCGTTGGATAGCTCGAGGTTTTGGTCATTGTTGGTTCCGATGGTTGTATCCGCAGCGGGTGGGCCCACGTAGGTTCCCCAAGTTCCGTCGCTACTGGCGCCTCGTTCGTCGTTGATCACCCAGTCTCTCCCTTCGCCGGTGGTGACAAAGCTGGCGGTGACTCCGGTCGCGACGACAGGCGCGTCGACTGGTGCACCGCCGGACCCCGTGCCAGAGTAGGTGTCCCAACCGGCAACGATCTGTGCCGAAGAGGTAGAAGCTGAGAGGCTGACCAGTGCTGCCGCTGCCAGCCAGGATCTTCCTTGATGATGATATCGATTTTTTAGGTTCATTTCATTAGATGGATTTGCCCGCGGAACGGGGTGTTGGAATGTCGTGACGCGTTGCAGTTTCTTGTCCTGACAGTTGGAGAATCATGTCCAATCTAACGCTTCGCAAATATTAGTAGTTGAAGAAAGGGTTCTTGTCCTGTCACTAGAATACGTGACATGCGGTATCCCGCGATTGAACTATTCCGGCCTGGTCTTGATCCGATCGGGCGGGTTGAGGCGAGCAAAACTCCTCGTCAAATGGGCCCGATAACTTTGGGGCTGGCCGGGGCGTAACGTCTTTACGTGACAAGACAGCTGGCGGAAGATGGGCTAGGTTTTCGGCCATATTGGTGGAATGGTGCCGAGGTTAAACCACCGCGACCTCAAGAATCATGAAAGCGATTAATCGAAGACTATGAAGTATTTATCCGGATTTTTCCTATTGGCAGCATTGTCTTTGCCTTCGTGGGCGGACTTGCTCATTAACGAAATTTCAGCAACTCATTCCGACCGGCTTTTGGTTCGGGCATCTGGAGCCTATCCCCGGGTGGGAAATACGATTCCGTGGCAGTCGGCAGACTATGATGATTCGAATTGGCAAAGTGGAAACGGGCCTTTCGGTTTTGGAACTTCGGTTAGTCTCGGGACGAATGTTTCCGGGGAGATTCAGAATCTTTCTCCAAGTCTCTATCTCAGAAAGAACTTCACGGTCTCTGCTGGCAATGCTGCCAGTGGTGCGACCCTGCAGCTGGATGTTCGTTACGATGATGGCTTCATCGCCTTTCTCAATGGCGTAGAGGTAGCTCGTCGGAACATGGGATTCCCGGAGATGTTCGCTTTTCGCGATCAACCTGCCTACAATGCGAGTAGTTCGACTGCAATCACCACGATTAATCTGGGAACGGCGAGTTCACTACTACAAGAAGGTGATAATCTTCTCTGTATTCAGGTTCACAATCAAACCTCGTCGGGTGGAGGCGATATTCTTCTGGCGGCGGATCTAAAACTTTCCGGCGGAACGATCATGGATGGCGATACCGCCTGGAAGTACTTCGGAGGGCTTGCGGAGCCATCGGGTGGATTGGTGGACTACGGATTGTTGAAATTGGAGGCGGAAGAAGCGCCCGATGTTCTCTGGGCCACGCCTTCCTTTGATGACTCGACCTGGCCGTCAGGAGTTGGTCCGGTTGGTTATGATATTTCCGGGACTCCCGATTATATCGTGGGGCTTGATCTCCAGGGTGAAATGCGAGGCGTGACGCCATCGGTTTATGTAAGGAATCGATTTACGGTGAGCCAGGCCGAGGCGGATTCGCCATTTCCACTTTCGCTCGATGTCGATTTTGACGACGGATTAATCGTCTATGTGAATGGCTTCGAAGTTTACCGGAACAATGTGGGAACGGCAGGGGTGATTACCGAGCATGATCTTAATGCTAATGGAAATCATGCGGCGACTGGGGACGGAGGAAATCCGACAGATCGAACGGTAACGATCTCATTGGATCCTGCGCGGGATTTATTGGTCGCAGGAGATAACGTCATTGGTTTTCAACTACACAATGCGTCTGCTGGAAGCTCCGATCTCTTTGGTGAAGTGGTCTTGAGCAGCACCGGTGCAAGTCCCCGGGAGTTGGTCTCTGGCACGGCGCCCTTGAGATACTTCGTGGGCACGGCAGAGCCCGTTGAGGTGGAAGTGGAAGATTTCGAGATTCTAGAAGATCCTTTTGATTCGGAGAACGACTGGATTGAAATTCGAAACACGAGCGGAATTGCGGTTTCGCTGGACGGATGGTCGTTGAGTGACGATCCCACAGATCAACGCAAGTGGAGCTTTCCTGATGGGGAAGTGGTTCCCGCAAATGGCTACTATATCGTTGCTGCTACCGGTTTGGACCTTTCTCCGGCCCAAGATGGAACGACTTACCTGCACACAAATTTCAAGCTCTCTTCGTCGGGTGATCGGGTTGTCCTGACACGGCCGGATGGCTTGGTCGAGGATCAGCTGGTTTCGGATTATCCGGTTCAGAGTTGGCGGCATACTTATGGACGGCAATCCGATGGTATTTTTGGGTATCTCGGGCTGGGAACTCCGGGTGCGGCCAATGTAGGCTCCGCGCTCGGAGTGGCACCTGCGCTGCCGCAGTTTAGCGCAGAGGGCGGATTTCATGCTTCTTCGCTAAATTTGGTTCTTTCATCGGCAACACCGGGAGCGATAGTGCGCTACACCACTGATGGAACCGACCCTATCGACGGGGTTGATTATACGGCACCTATTTCCATCACAGGTAATACCGCCATTCGCGCCCGGTCTTTTTTGGCGGGGTCGATTCCGTCTGAGATTGTCACCCATACCTATCTTATTGGTCAGAGTTCAGTCTTTCAGGGGCTTCCGGCGATGATTCTGTCGGGAGATCCCGCAAAGACTTTTTATGGACCGAACACCTCGGGTGGTCCGGCGGATGGGGAAGGGGTTTTTGCGATCAACGGAGGAGCCTATAACGGTGGACAATGGAGTGCGAATGGAGAGCAAGACGCCTTTAACCATCCCAAGGGAAGCGGGCGATCTGCCGAGAAATATGGTGCTCTCGAATATCTGCCTCTCTCGGGAGAACCTCTGCGCACCGGGCTCGGAATGCGGGTGGCCGGCAGTGCGCACACGAGGCAGCGCTTGAAGATTACCGATCCGATGGATCAGCCGTTTACCTCAACTTCCACCTCATCGACGAAATTCGAAAAGCCCTCGATGAATATATTCTTCCGCCCCGAGTTTGGCGATCGCCCGATCAACTATCCGTTTTATGGAAGCAATACCGTGACCGAGTTCGACAGTCTGCGGGTGCGGGCCGGTAAAAACGATTGGTATAACCCCTTCATCAAGGACGAATTGATGCGCCGCATCTTTCTGAATACCGGCCAGGTTGGGAGTTACGGCACGATGCATACTCTCTGGATCAACGGAGTTTACAAAGGCTATTACAATACCGCTGAGCGCATTCGGGAGGGATTCATGCAGGCCCACTATAACAGTAAGGCTTCGTGGGATGTGCAGCAGGTCAATAGTTTCTCCAGCGGTGATCCGACAAACTGGAACGAGATGATCAGTTATCTTCGGACGACCGATCTTACCACGACGGCGGGCTATGCGGGGGTGCATGACTACCTCGATGTCGACAACTATATCGATTACATTCTCGTGAATGCCTACGCGGCGATGGGGGATTGGCCGCACAATAACTGGATCGCGGCTCGCGAGAGAAGTGCGGCGGGGCGTTGGCGATTCTACATGTGGGATGCCGAAGGTTCGTTTGGATTTTCCGGTCGGAGCACATCCACCAATAGCTTCACCGAACAACTGACTCTTCCTAGCACGAGATACCCAACGGCGAGTGCTATGACGACTACGAGTCAGTACGTTCAGGCAATTTATACCCTATTGAAACAATCGCCTGAATTCCGACTTCGCATGGCGGATCGTGGGCAGAAGCATTTGTTCAACGGCGGCGCTTTGGTGACTTCCGCGGTTAGTGCCATCTACAATGAACTGAGATCCGAAATATCACCTATCATCCAGGCCACCGGAAACGGGGCCTTCAGGTCAAGTTTCTACAATGGATGGATCGCCAACGGGACCCGCTACAATGCACTGTTGAATCAATTAGGGGGCGAGAATTCCTGGCCTGCTACCGATGCGCCAACGATTAATCAATTTGGTGGGGAGATCTCGGTTGGGTTTCAAGCGATGCTTGGGAATCCCAATGGTGGAGGCACGGTTTACTTTACCACCGACGGAGCCGATCCCAGAGCTCCGGGAGGGGGCGTGGTTGGGACGGCCTATACAGGAGTCATCTCCATCAACGATGACACGCGAGTGCGGGCGAGGGTTTTGGAAAGTGGAACCTGGAGTCCGGAAATTGATGTCGAGTTTAGCCTGCCATTTGCCAACCCAACCTTCCTGCCTTTGGCAAGCGCGGATTGGACGGCGGATGGAAATTGGTCGAGTTCTCCGGCGGCCTATCCCAATGGAGATGGATTGACTGCGGTGGTTCCGGGATCTCCGGGGGCTGATAGGAATGTCAACCTGCGTGAGCCGGTGACGATTGGTCGTCTCGTGTTTGATTTGGAAAATACCACAAGCCGAACCCGTGTTCGGGATCGCAACTCAGGCAACAGTTTAACTTTCTCTGACACGGGCGGAACGGCAGAAATTGAAGTCACTGGAGTCGATGAAGGATTTGCTGAGCTTGAAGTTGACGCCGGGATCATTCTTTCCAGCGATCTTCGACTTGAAGTACAGAATGTCGCGGGTGATTCCGAATACGGAGCCCTGCGGCTTCGAAGTGGCTGGAGTGGTTCCGGTGGCTTGACCAAAGCGGGTTCAGGAGTCACTTCGCTGACGGGAAGTGGGAAAAGCTACACCGGGGCTACGGTTGTGGAGCTCGGAGTGTTGCGACTGACCGAGCCGGCGGCCCCATCTGCGAGTAGTTCACTTTCGGTCATGCCGGGGGGCCAGCTGCGGCTGGTATCAGGGACAGGGTCCGGCGATCCGGCGCGCGATTATGCCTTCGGCGGAACCTTGCAACTTTCCGGAGTGGGGCGAGGAGCAGAAATTGCCGACGGTGGAGGAAACGGAAAGCGTGGAGCTTTGCGTTATGAGCCGGGGAATGACGACAACCATGCTATTGTTTCCACAGCAGTTTCCTTGAGTGGTCCGGCGACGATTCACGTCGAGGGAGTCACGAACCTTCTGGAGCTATCGATGCCATTGGCAGGGAGCGATGCGTTGACAAAGTCGGGCGGAGGAACCTTGTTCCTGGCAGGTGATCAGAGCGCGCATTCTTATCCGGTCTCGGTCGAATCCGGGACGCTTGAAATTCAAAGCGCGCTAGGTTCGGTCGTTGATCTTGCTCCGACCGCAAATCTCGAAGGGCACGGAAGTGTGGCGTCCGTGACAGGAGAAGGTGGGGTTGTTCTCAAGCAAACCTTAATTGATGCGGCTTCTTCATCTGCCAGCCGCTATGTCTTTGTCTTCGATGCCAGTGGTGATCCCGTTTTGGGCAATGCAGCTTCGTCGGGCAATGCGGCCGTGATCCTTGAGAATGCCCCGACGGGAGTTCTTGAGCTTGATCTTTATCTCACCGGGGCGGCGCAAGCGCCGGGGGCGGTTTCACGAGGCGGAATCATTGTTCCGGCCTCGCAAGATTTGCTCGGTGCTCTTTCGTCCGCGACCGTTCGGGTATTTTCAAGCGATCCGGTGGGCAACCATCAGTTTGGTGACCAGATCTGGAGTCAGACTTCGAATTACTCCCTCAAGCTCGTGCAGACTGACCTCGGGCAACCCGCTCCCTTTGAGCAATTGAAGATCCTGGAGCTCACCAATGGACCGGTGGAGAGCTTTGAGGACTGGCGACAAAGGACCTTTTCGGCCGCTGAGCTTGCCGATCCTCTGATTTCCGGTCCCCAAACAAGTCCCTTCGGCGACGGGGTGGAAAACCTTCTTCGCTATGCCTTCGGAGTTCCAGCGGGAGAGAATGCCTCAAGCTACCTTCCGGGAATCACCTCAGACTCGTGGGGAGTCGGAGTGGGATTTCCTTATGACGGGAGCCGCGATGACATCAGCGTTGTTGTCGAGTCGAGCGATTCTCTGCAAGACTGGAGCGGGGCTGTCATCTTGTTCGATTCGGCGACGAGCCCACCTCCCGTGGCGAACGAGCTGGGACGAATCCGAATCGCAGACCCCCGGCCGGAGGTGCAAAGCCGCTTTTATCGGGTGCGGGTGGTCCAGAACTGAGTTCTGTGTCACGCGTTTACGGGACATGACAAGAATAGTTTCTTTTGGAGAATGGAACCGTTGAAAATCTTAACACCAGGAAGCAATTGGAAATGACTTTGAAAGTAAATTGGATGATCAGGAGCTTGGCAGTTTTTGTCACCTTTCTGTCACTCGTTTACGTGACATGACTCCAACCGAATCTTCCCTAGGATAATGTTAACTTAAGAGAGAAGAATTAAAGACCCTCATAAAGAATGAAAACAACAAATAAAACAATGACAGCGCTGGCGCTCTCTTTGGCCGCTGGCTCAATGTCGGCTTCTGCGGCCATCGTAGTCGCGGGATGGGATTCCTGGGACAGCACGACTGCCCCCAGTTCAACCGTAACAGCCGCCGGGGTAACCGCCACAGCGACGGCATCAGCTTCCACTGGAAACTGGGCAATCACAGATAGCACCGGTGATCCAGGTCGAGGCTCCAGTGATGACACAACCTGGGGAAGCTTCGATGGAAACGGAAACCCTGCCAGCACCGTTACGAATGTCGGCGTTGCCAACTTCACCGTGACCAACGGAAGGCCAAGTGCAGAAGTCTCTTTTACCATTACCAACGGTGGGACCGTCGACTTGGACTTGGCGACGTTTCACATGGACGTGGTCGCCTTTCGTCCCAACGCTCCCAGGGCCTACCAACTGAATGTTCTCAGTGGTGATATTACCAATGGGACGGTGTTCACTTCGATTGATGATGAGATTACCCACCTTGGAGGAAATCTTGTGGGGCACGATCAACATGATGAAATCGACCTCGATCTGTCGGCCCTTGCTGACAACACCCTTGCTGCGGGAGAATCAGCCGTGATTCAAATCGCCTTTTCAAGTGGAACGGGTTCAGGAGGAGGTCATCATCTCTTTCTTGATAACGTAGCAGTCTCTGGAGATTTTGCGGCGATCCCGGAGCCTTCTTCCATTCTCCTCCTTGCGTTGAGCGGATTGGGATTAGGTTTCCGCCGCCGCAGCTAAGATAGGGATTTTCTAATTGTTGTATGTGTATGAGGAGGGTCACATCGAAAGATGTGACTCTTCTTTCTCTTTGGGCACACGGTTTCAATTCACATTGGTGAAAGTGAGCTGGATTTCCCGGGGGTGATATCATTTGTTTGTAAAAGATGACTTCGATTCGATTTCATTTCATTGCGTGTTGTTTTCTTGTTTCGATGTCCGATGTTCTTGCGACTCCGGTGGTGAATGAGTTGATGGCGAACAATCAAACAACGCTTGCCGACCCCGAAGGAGAATTCGATGATTGGGTTGAAATTCACAATCCGGATGGGAGTGATTTTGATCTGGAGGGATACTTTGTCAGCGATGATGCCGATGATCTGACAAAGTGGCAAATTGGAAGTGGGCAGATCCTGCCAGCTGACGGCTATACATTGTTTTGGTTGGATCGTGATGAAGAAGATGGAAGTCCGCATTTGCCGTTTCAGCTCTCGGCGGGAGGAGACGAGTTTATCTTAACTGCTCCCGATGGGGTGACGGTGTTGGATCAAGTTGTCCTGCCCGAACAGCATCCTGATATTTCCTATGGAAGGAGTCCCGATCATGGAGGGCAGTTTCGATACCTGATTAATCCCACTCCGGGGGCGGAAAATGATTCCCTTGGGGTCTCCGTTTTGGAGGGGATTACTTTCTCACATCAGCAAGGTGCTTTTATAGATCCCTTTGATCTGAAGTTGGAGACAACATCTGATGGGGCCACGATTCGTTATGCCTTGGATGGAACAATTCCAAACGGGGCCAGCGGAATTCTTTATTCGTCTCCCATCACAATTAGTAATTCCACCTGTTTACGGGTGAGGCTTTTTTTTGGGGATACCCCGATTAGCCCGGTGGAAACGCGGGTGTTCCTGGCGACGGATGGAACTCTGGCTGGGTTTGGTTCGAACCTGCCAATCGTGTTGATTGATAGCCGGGAGTATGATTATTCGAGCGATAGTGATCCTCGAACTGATTACCCGGCCCAAGCGGTTTGCGCGGGCTTTTATGAAATTGATGGAAGAGGAAGGGCGGGGTTTCTCGATGCGCCCCAATTTATTGGTCGGGCTGGCATGAACGTGAGAGGGGCGAGCAGCAAGACCTGGCCCAAGAAGCAGTTTAAATTTGAGACCTGGAATGAAGAAGATGAAGCCCGCGATGTCTCTCTTTTGGGAATGCCCGCGGATTCAGATTGGATATTGCATGCTCCGTATTTTGACAAATCGTTGATGCGGAATGACTTCGTATACCATTTCTGGGAGCAGTTGGGTTACTACTCGCCAAGGACTCGTTTCGTTGAGGTGTTTCTGAATCCCAATCCAGATGAAGCGTTCAGTATGGATCACTATCGCGGGGTGTATGTCCTGACGGAGAAGATCAAGAGATCCCCCGATAGGATGGACGTGATTCGCTTGGATTCCGATGACATCTCCGAGCCAGAAATCACCGGGGGATACATTGCCCAGGCAACAAACCTTAATCAGGATTGGGTGAGTGGGGATGGGATTAGATATAAGTATGTCGAGCCATCACCAAATGATTCGCTCCCGGTTCAAAAGACATGGTTGCGAAATTATGTCGAAGAAACTGAGAATTCCATTTTTGCGGGGAACTTTGCAGACCCGGTGAATGGCTATGCCAAATACTTGGATGTTCCGTCGCAGATTGATTACGACATCATGCGTGAGTTGAGCCGCAATGCCGATGGAGCGAGCACGTTCTTTTCCATCGAGCGGGGAGAGAAGCTGAAGATGGGGCCTCTTTGGGACTATAACCAGGCGCTTGGTTTGAGCTCTCTCGGGGCAGCCGGTCACGGAAATAGTTGGGAGACTTCTGGTTGGAATACCTACTACATGAGAGCGGGGCACTGGCTCAAGTGGTGGGACCGGCTGGGTGATGACCCGAACTATCAAAGGGCGTGGAGTGATCGCTGGGTGAGTCTTCGTGAGAGCACCTTGTCATCGGGAAAATTGCTGGGGCGAATTGATTCCATCGCCGCACTTTTGGAGGAATCCCAGGTTAGAAATTTTGAGAAGTGGGACATTCTTGGGGCCGCGGTCTGGACCCCGAACGGAAAGACGCGGGCTGATCCGGGAGATTTGGGTCGGGATACCTATGCCAAGGAGATTGCCTTCTTGCGAAACTGGGTTGAGGACCGGGTAGCATGGATCGATACCCAGGTTCCGTCGCCTCCAGATTTCAATCAGAAGGGTGGGTCGGTTCCGACCGGATTCCAACTTTTGATGACGGAAGGAGTTGGGTTTCAGGCTTTCACGGGAGAGATTTACTACACGGAGAATGGCTTGGATCCGGCGGACCCTGGCGTCGTAGCGACTCTCTACAGCGGTCCGCATGTGTTGAACGAAAATGTTCGTCTGATGGCACGAACGAAGAACGCAGGGGGAGATTGGAGCGCGCTTCGCGAAGCCAGCTTTTTTGTTGGTGCGGAAGCTCCGGGTAGTGCTAGTCTGACGATCTCGGAAATTCACTATAACCCAAATGGCTCCGATGATCTTGAATTTATCGAGATTGCCAATCGAGGGAATCAAGCGGTCAATCTCACGGGTGTGCGCTTGTCGTCGGCGGTAGAATTCACTTTTGGCGAAGTCGATTTGTTACCGGGAGGAGCAGTTGTCGTTGTCGAGGATGAAGAGGTGTTTCGGGCGGTTTTTGCGACGCCGGAATCTCCTGATTATGTGGATGGAATTTTTATCGGAGGACAATGGTCTGGCCGCTTGAGCAATGCGGGAGAGTCGATCGATCTTCGGGATGCTGTCGGGAACCTTCTTCATCGGGTTACTTATGATCAGGACGGGGACTGGCCGGAGGAGGCGGATGGGAATGGATTTACCCTGCAGCAAAAGGGACTGGATTCCGATCCCTCATACGCTGAAGGCTGGAGCTTGAGCACCTTTGAAAATGGAACGCCGGGGACATTGCCAATCCTTGATCCATTAACATTTCTGGAGTGGCAGCTTCTTCATTTTACTGCTGGCGAGATTGCCCAGCCTGAAGTGAGTGGAATGTTCGCGGATCCTGATCGAGACCAGCGTTCCAATCTTCTTGAATTTGGGTTGGCAGGTAATCCACTTGTAAACGAGTCCGGGGAGTTGCCGCAATTCGAAGTCGAATCAATTGAGCTTGATGGGGTTGTTGAGCGATATTTCACGCTAACTTTTGATCGTCCGGTTGGTTCCGAGCTTCGCTATGCTTTGCTGAAATCGTCCAAGCTTTCGGATTGGCGCAGCCGACCGTTGATTCGAGTTCGTTCGAGTGTAAATTTGGCGACTCAAGTGGAAACACTTACGGTAAGAGAAAGTCAGCCCATTGCGGTTGAAGATGTGTATTTTCGAATTCAAGTTTCCCGATAGGAGAGAAGCTGATAAATGGCTGAATCGAAGATCCTAGTTTCATCAAGAAATGAAGTGCATGAAATTTTCAACTTTGATGGCCGTATTTGCGACCTGGATTTCCAATGTCTCCGCTTACGAAGTGTGGATGGGAACTCATCTGATGGGGAGTGCCGATGCTAACGATCTGCCGGCGTGGGCGTTGACGGCTTCCCAGCTTGATGGATTCAACAGCAACCGTGCACCCCACGATCCCGACCCTGCGTCCAGCGATGGTTGGCGAACGATCTATGCACAGTTCACCAGTGCCTGGAGTGCCATTGCCGAGTTTACTTGCTCTCAAGCGACGAGGGATCCCTCTAAAACAGATAAGCTGGCGTTTCCATCCATCACCCAACGGCTAGAGAATATCTTCAGCTTTGAGAACAACTTCGGCTACGACCTAACTGCCATCATGTTCTATGACGAGCGGGGGACCCTTCAGGGAACTGAATATCTCTACGAATGGACGGACATCGAGATTCAACATCGGGACCACGATTCGTGCGTCTTGTCAACACCCCATAAAAATCATGAAAGAAATTATTGGAGCCATCATCCTATCCCTATCGATCTGCGCGGCGCAGGTCTTCGAAGAGAGCGGAGGCCTGGTCGTCATGGAGGCAGAGAATAGCACTTCGTCACTCGGCCTATGGCAGGAACAGAGTTCTCTAGTGGGGTATTCCGGCAGCGGCTATCTGCAGTTTCCTGGAAACACCTTCGAAACCGGACCCTCGAGCTCTCCGCTTGAATACCATTTCAAAGTCAATCAATCGGGACTTTATTATCTTCATTTGCATTGTTCCAAGGAGACTCATGACGGGCGGACTGATGTCGCCAATGATTGCTATGTGCGGGTCGAGGGGGATTATAATGCCGGACCTGAGCCTCACACCGGGCATGGTGACAATGGCTCACTCTCCTTGCTTCAGAATGACGCGAAGTATTTTGGTGGAGCGACGAATAATTGGAAATGGGAAAACGGTCAGAATTCATCGGGCGGGAATGGTAACCTCGATCCGGGTGGTCACGAAAACAAGCGGGTAGCGGTTTACGATTTTAAGGCTGGAGAAAGCTACAAGCTGGTCATGTCCGGACGTTCCAAGTATTTCCGGGTGAACCGAATTGTCTTTCGTCATACCTCGACAGCTTCCAGCAAAGCGCAAAATCTGAGCACGCCGGAATCGCAAACGACAAGTGGCGGCGCGATCGTCTACGATGCCCGGAGCGACTTTCCTGATATCAGCTCTGGAACCGTGGATTACTATCGCGACAATGGGAATGGAGCATTGGCTATTGCCGCGAATATTGAGGCAAATCGCGGTGTCTTTGCCCGGGCGAAGCGAAGTTTTGACGGAGCGACGGGAGTCTATGACGTGACCATCACGACGATGACGGAATACGATGGCGAGTCGACTTATCGCTTACTTGTGAATGGGGTGCAGGTGGCAACTTTTCAAAATCCCTTTGTGTTGGATCCGCCGGATTCACCCCTCGATCTTCAGTCCCATACTCATACCTGGACCGGGATTAGCATCACCAATGGTGCTAGTATCTCGGTTGAGTCGAATGCCGATTCCAATGACCAAGTCTCCGAAGCTGGAGACGGAAATCCTCCCTGGGCGTGGGCGCGCGGGCGGTGGTCACAGATTGAGCTCACTCCCACGACTTCGCTGATTCGTCCTCCCGCCGGTCGCTTGGCAGTGGTTGCCGATGGAAACTCACCGGACCCTGATGACATCGGAGCGACGGCGGTGATTTTTGGTATTCTCAATCGCGCCGGGCTCAATGACCTACTCGTTCATCTTTCGCATTCCTGTGATCTGAACCCGTTTCTCAATGGAGGAAATCAAAGCATCGATGCCGCCGATGAACAGCGCCGTCAGGACAAGTTGCATGCTTTGTGTGGCGAGGGAGTTTCTTTTTATGGTCCGTTTTCGAATTTGGCTGATTACTACAACTGCCGAACCGAGCAGGCGGCCGCAGTCGACGATTTAAAAAATGCCATCAATGCTTCATCTGCTGATGATCCGCTCTGGATCATCGAAGCGGGAGAGCCCGATGTCATTGGCTATGCCTTGCAAGCCGCTGATGCATCAAAGCGTCAGTTCGTGCATGTCGTTTCCCATCATCCGGCCAATGACAACAGCGGGGACTTTTTCACTTGGCAACAGATTTTGCACTTCGGAGTGAGTGAACATCAGATCGGCGATCAGAATGTTGGCTTGCAAGTGTTGATCAGCAGCGGTGCTTGGGATTGGGCCGAAGGGCATCCTAAGCCGGAGATCTCCTGGATTCTCGAGCAGCTCAAGTATGCCGAGCAAGATGGCGTGGTGGGTTTTCAGACGAACAAGTATGATTGTTCCGATGCGGGCATGGTTTACTGGTGGATCACGGGAGGGCCAAACAGAGGAGATCGGAACTCCACGCCGGCCGAGATTCGGAATCTCCTGCAACGAGTTGTTCCTGATCCGGAGAAACCGCTCGCTCATTGGAAGTTAGATGAAGGGGCGGGCACACTGGCCGCTGATGCTTCTGGTAATGCCTTTAGCGGGACGCTGTTGAACGGAGTAAGCTGGGGGAGTGATGCGGTGAGAGAGAGCTATGTGTCTTTTGATGGAAACGATGACCGGATCGCGACTTTGTTCACGTATGCTCTGTCATCGGGCGATGATTTCACTTGGGCGTTGTGGGCCAATCAGCAGAGCACTGGTTCTACTGACGATGCAGCCATTATGTTGGGGAATCGTTACCCTCAACCAGGAGCCGGTGGTGAGACCTATGAGTTCATCAAGCTGACTCCGACCCACGGGCAGTTCTCCGATACCGATGTAGTCGCCGAAATTGAGCGTCACAACTATGGTTCGATTGCGCAGGGAAGTTGGCATCACTACGCCTTGGTCAAGGATGGGACAAGCTACCAATGGTATGTCGATGGAGTAGCGCAAGGGGCACCGGTGGCTATGGGTTATAGCGAGAATTCGCCGCTGCCGTTTTTTATCGGAGGTGACGACAATGGCACGGGGAAGGTGAACGAGCATTTTCAGGGATTCATCGATGATGTGGTCCTTTATCAGCGGGGCTTGACTGCGGCAGAGGTCGACGATGTTCGAAACGGAATCTACGGAGAGGTCACGATTAATGGTGAATTGCCAGGGCTTGAAAACGATGCGGACATTCGCGATGACGGCGCGGTGACGAATCTCAGTTTGGATAATTTGGTTCCAGGCCGATCCGGAGCGAATGGTGGGTTCAATCGGGCGACGGTGTTTGTTTTTGAACTTCCTGACTTGGGGCCGATTGAGAACCCCTTTACCGGAGCGACCTTTTCTTTCAATGTCGAGACAGTGAGCGCGACTCCGCCGGGAGTAGATTTATATGGACTCGGAAGACGGGCTTTCCCGATGGTGGTTGCGAGGGATTGCTATGGAGAAAGTGCTGCTCAAGATTTCTCTGATGCGGCGTTAATTCAGCAGAATATTCTGACCGGGAGCTCAGGTGTAGGTCTGAAGACTTCGGTTGCGAGCCATGCCTTGGCGGCATACCTGAATCAGGAATACGAAGGAGGCGAAGGTGTCGGGGATTTTATCTTTCTCCGCCTGAGCACCAGCGGACCGATCTCCGGGCTTCAGCGGCATTTCATCACTTCCACGGAAGGTGCGACAGTGAATGAAACGACAGCTCCTCACATTTCTTATACCGCAGTGGCAGCGTCGGATTTTGAGAGTTGGCTGGGGGGATTTGAATTTCCACCGGAGGCTGATTCTTCGCTGGAGAGTGATTTTGATCAGGATGGGATGACGCTGCTGGCTGAGTATCTCTTTGGTCTCGATCCGACAGAGAGTGGCTCGAATTCACCGATCACAAGAGGGCTTTCCAGTGTGGATGGAATCTTCAGATACAGTCGGAGAGATCCAGCGCTGACTGAAGGGCGGGAATATCACGTTTGGACTTCGGAGAATCTTTTTAACTGGGATCGGGATCTGAATGCGCGACAATTAGTTGTCGAAGAAGGCGAGATCCAGGAGGTCGAGGTCACCCTGACAGGTCCGGTTGAATCCACTTCACTATTCTCCCGGGTGATTGTGGAGTGAGAGCGGCTTGATTTTTTGACGATACGCGACGCTTGTGTAGATGAGGTTGGGAGGTTAGATAGCGTCATGAAGATTTTGAGTTACGAGGATGCGGGGTATGAGCGCTTCGTGGAGAAGTTGTATCGCCGGGCGATTCCCAGTGATGCGGTTTCGGAGACGGTGGCGGGTATTGTAGGGGAAGTGGCCAAGCGCGGGGACAAAGCACTTGTCGATTTTGCGAAGAAATTCGATGGCGCCAATCTCAAGGTTAAGGATCTCAGAGTGGGCGAAGAAGAGTTGGCCGCGGCGCGGGCTCAAGTCACTCCTATGACTCGTAAAGCTATTGCGGCTTCGCTGAAAAATATTCACGCTTTTGCAAAGAAGAGTTTGCGGAAGAACTGGTCATCAAAAAATGCCGAGGGTGCGATTGTGGGCGAACGTTTTGTGCCCTTTGACCGGGTTGGCGTCTATGTGCCGGGAGGAAAAGCTCCGCTCGTCTCGACTTCTCTCATGACGGCGGGATTTGCTCAGGCGGCGGGAGTTCCCGAGATTGTCGCGGCGACGCCTCCGGGGCCCGATGGTTCGGTGAACCCCAACTTGCTCTATGCGTTGGAATGTGCCGGGGCGACTGAGATCTATAGAGCCGGGGGAGCGCATGGTATTGCGGCCCTCTCGCTGGGGACAAAATCAATTGCTCCGGTCGATAAGGTCTTTGGGCCGGGGAATAGTTATGTGGTCGAGGCCAAGCGGCAGATGGTCGGGGCGGTTTCGATTGATCTTCTGCCCGGGCCGAGTGAAATTTTGATTGCATCGGATTCGACCGGAAATGCCCGCTTTTTGGCATCGGATATGTTGGCTCAAGCCGAGCATGGGCCGGATTCGGTGGTAGGTTTTGTGACTCACTCGAAGAGGGTGTTGAAGGCGGTCGAGGCGGAATTGAAAAAGCAACTGGCCGAAACACCTCGTGAGGAGATTGCTGCGAAGTCACTTAAGAAGGCGGGCTTTATGTTGCTCACCAAATCAATGAAGGAATCGATCGAGATCGTGAATGCCTGGGCTCCGGAGCACTTGATTTTGGTGGCCAAGGACGAGGACAAGTGGCTTGACCAGGTTCGCACGGCGGGAGCAATTTATGTGGGGAACTACGCGGCGGTTGCGGTGGGTGATTTTCTGGCCGGCCCGAGTCACACTCTCCCGACGGAGGGCTCTGGTCGTTCGTTCTCAGGGCTTCGGGCAGATCAGTTTCAACGTCGTGCCAGTGTGGTGAGGATGGATCAGAAAGCGGTGCGGAAATCTCAGGAAGTGGTTGCGCATTTCGCCGAAATGGAGGGGCTTTATGCGCACGGGAACTCGGTGACGATTCGGAGCAAATAGCGGGCTGA
>JAQWZU010000010.1 GCA_029253285.1 Akkermansiaceae bacterium
ACGCGCCCTTCCAACTCGGCCACCGCGACATAATCACCACGAATCGATACCGCGCAGGGACGACGAAGATGCTTGGTATGCACACCAACGAAATTCAAATCGAGATCGAGGTGAACCAAACGGCGGTTCTCACGATCGGAAACCAAGAGCAAAGGCTTCTCGCCGCGATGATCGACAGAGATCCCGTGACAGGTGGTAAACTGACCGTCACCTTTACCACGACCCCCGGCCGACTTGAGGAGCTTACCGCTGGCATCAAACTTATGGATCAAATTTGATCCATACCCGCAGACCACGTAAATGTGACCTTCCGGACCGACATCAACCCCGGTCACTCCTTGGAAGCCTCCCTTGATTTCGCCCGTTTCCTTGTGCGGAATGGTCAAAAGTGTTTTCCCGTCCAGATCAAGCTTCAGCACTTGCTGCACGGACACGGCCGCTCCGATCAAAACTTCCTTGTCCCCTTCCTTCACCAATGCCAAAGAATGGAGGGCTTTCGTCCCGGCCCCAAAGCTCTTCACAAACTTTCCCTCTCCGGAGAACTTCACCACACCATGATTCGCCTCGGTGCTGACGTAGACATTTCCGGCTCCGTCTACCGCGACGCCACCATGGGTCGGCCCGACGTTCGCTCCATCCGGCATCGCCGCGAATCCCGGGACGGTTTCAAAGGTAAACTGACCATTCCCGGTCACCTGAACACTCGTCACCACTTTCCCCGCCGGAGGGTTTTCATGCCCCTCGTGACCCTGGGCTACCATTCCACCCAACAACATTGTCGTAATAATCGTCTTTTTCATAGATTCTAACGGCAGAAAAGACGGATAAATCCAGTCATCGGTCAACCAATAACCGAAATAATGAGAAGATATCCTTTCCCCTTTTCACACTTCAAAACACCATTTTGAGATTCTTCATTCGCGATGAAGGCAATTGCGGGAAAAACCCACCGACCCATCCCTGGCCCCGCCGAACGGGCTTCCCCGCACTCCACTCTTCCCTTTTCTACGATTTCCCTTTATCTCCCGCGCGCGAGGAGGCGAAATCATCCTTCACTCCTCACTTTTCACCATTCACAATTTTCCCGTGTCCGTCGAACTCACCCGTAATTTCTCCATCATCGCTCATATCGATCATGGCAAAACGACCCTGTCCGATCGGCTCATGGAGCACACCCAGACCATTACCCAACGGGAGTCCCAGGCCCAACACCTCGACTCCATGGACCTCGAGCGGGAAAAAGGGATCACCATCAAATCCCATCCCGTCACCCTCTCTTTCAAATCCAAAGACGGCAAGACCTACAAGCTCAACCTCCTCGACACCCCCGGTCACGTTGACTTTTCCTACGAAGTCTCCCGGTCCCTCGCCGCTTGCGAGGGCGCCATCCTCATCATCGATGCCGCCCAAGGCGTGGAAGCCCAAACCATGGCCAACGTCAACCTCGCCATGGAGCAGGACCTCGCCATCGTCCCCGTCCTAAACAAAATCGACCTTCCCGCCGCCGATATCCCCCGCTGCCGCCAGCAGCTCGAAGACATCCTCGCCATCCCCGGCGATCACGCCATCCCCGCTTCCGCCAAACAAGGGATCGGGATCGAGGACATCCTTGAAGCCGTCGTCGAACTCGTTCCTCCGCCGGTCGAAAATCCCGACGGCCTCCTTCGCGCCTCCGTTTTCGATTCTCTCTATGATCAATTCCGCGGCGTCGTCTCCTACGTTCGCATCGTCTCCGGCGAGGTAAAGAAAGGCGATAAAATCAAGCTCTTCCATACTCCCACCAACTACGAGATCAAGGAGACCGGCATCTTCACTCCCAAGATGACCAAAACCAACGGACTCAAAACCGGGGACGTCGGCTACATCATCGCCAACATGAAGTCCTCCGCCGAAGTCAAAATCGGCGACACCATCACTCACAAGGACAAGCCCTGCCCCGAGCCTCTCCCCGGCTTCAAGGAAATCCGCCCCATGGTTTTCTCCGGCATCTACCCCATCGACACCTCCGACTACGAGGCTCTCAAGGTCGCCATGGGTAAGCTCCAGATCAACGACGCCGCCTTTACCTTCCAAACTGAATCCTCCACCGCACTCGGCTTCGGCTTCCGCTGCGGCTTCCTTGGCCTTCTCCACATGGAGATCATCCAAGAGCGCCTCCGCCGCGAGTTCGACATGGACGTCATCTCGACTTATCCCTCCGTGATCTACGAGGTCACCAAAACCAACGGCGAAGAACTCATCATCGACAACCCGTCCTACCTCCCCGAAGCCCAAATCATCGAAGAAATTAAAGAGCCCATCGTGCGCATCTTTATCATGGTTCCCGGCGACTACATCGGCGACGTCATGAAGCTCATCATGGAAAAGCGCGGCGACCTCGAAAACACCGAGACCATCGACGAATTCCGCGTCATGCTCACCGCCACCGTTCCCCTCGCCGACATTCTCGTCGACTTCAACGACCGCCTCAAATCCATGACCAAAGGCTACGGGTCCATGGACTACGAGCACGCCGGCTACCGCGCCGCCAACATGGTCAAAATGGATATGCTCATCGCCGGCGACCCCGTCGAAGCCTTCTCCACCATCGTCCACCGCGACAAAGCCGTCGGCCGAGGTCGCGAACTCGCCGCCAAGCTCAAGGAGGTCATCCCCACCCAGATGTTCGTTGTCGCCATTCAGGCCGCGATTGGAGGAAACATCATCGCAAGGGAGACCATCTCCGCGATGCGTAAAAACGTCACCGCCAAATGCTACGGCGGCGACATCTCCCGAAAGCGCAAGCTCCTCGAGAAACAGAAGAAAGGGAAAGCCAAGATGAAAGCCTTCGGCAAAGTCAACATCCCCCAGGACGCCTTCATCAAGGTTCTGAAGTCAGGGGACTGACAAGCCCCTTACAACCCAAGCGCCTTCCGGTTCGCTTCCTTCCACTCGGCCCCGAGCTCTTTGAGCGTCTTGCCGGTCCACTCTTTCCAAATCTCCTCTTGATACCCCTCGTGAATCGACTGGTTGATGTGGCGCATTAAGTCCTTGTCGTAGTTCTTAATCACCCAATCGAAAAAGTGGGCCGTGATTCGATAGCTGCTGTCGTGGGAGGCTCTCCCAAAATTCCCTCTGGTAATGCGCGCGCCCTTTTTCTCAGGCTCAAAGAGGAACCAACGAATGTAGTCTGCCGCTCCTTCGGTGACCCAGACCGGAAGAGGCTTCCCGCGCGTCATTTGACCCTCCTTGTCCCGGCTTCCAAACTGCACCACGTGCACCACCTCGTGAATCCCCGCTCCGATCGCTTCTCCAGCCAGTTCCTTGCGCATGAAGTCGGCATTAAACACCACCGAAGCTCCGCTGGCATAAGCCGGAACGCCGCTCAGATTTTTTGGCAGATTCTTCGCCGGCCTCATCGTAAACGTGATTTCCGTGGAAGGCTTCACTCCGGGAACCGGAAGCATTTCGATGATCTTGGGATACCATTTATCCATCACCGGAATGAGTTCCTTCTCCGCCCAATCGGCGAGATCGGGAGCTTCGATCGAATTCAGAGTGTAGGTGAACTTCCCGGATTTTGAGGGGAATTTCTTCACAATAAGATTGGGCTTCTCAATGCGGATTACCTTAGGCCCCTTGGCATCGATGATGTCGATCTCGCTGAAGAAGGTTTCGTTAAAATGTCCCTTCGACAAATTCGGCTTCACCGCAAACAAGAGGTGACGATATTTCCCCAGCGATTTCTGATCCTTTCCACTCATCAACACCCCATGCTGCCCGGCACCGGCTTTCGAGGTATCCACTTTCTCAATCAAACTCCAGCCGCCTCCGGGAACTGCCGGCCATTTTGGCAACTCGGGTTTTTCTAAATTCGACCCGTAGAGCGCAAATCGTTGCGCCGCCCGCGAACCATAGTGCCAGGAATAGGTCGCCACCGAGGCCACCTCGATGGACTTCCCCAAATCGGCTAATATCAACCCGCCTTCGCTGCCCTGGGCAAAAAAGAAATTACGCGAGGGATCGTCCTCACCACGCGGGATCAACCCATCATTCAACACCGCCAACGGAGCACTGGCCCGATCAGCCTTGCCTCCCACGATCCGAAAAGTCGCCTGACTCCCCGCATCGTTCGTCGCCGGAACGGGGATCTTTTCCAATTCGAAATAGTCCCCGTCACTGCGTCCGCTTTGGACAACAGCACAGAGCGCAACAAGAGGACTGAAACTGACAATTAAAAGAAGAGAGCGATGATTCATTTCTTGGAAAGCGACGCCAAAGAGAAACTTGCTCGAAGGGAAGTCTAAAACGGCGGTGGAGACAGCGTAATCCCTCATTCGCCCTTGGGAAACCCCGGATCGAAGGTCGGCATGGAATTCAAAGAGCTCCTCTCAAGAGCACGATAGCTCCCACTGCTATTTCGCTTCGGTCGCTTTCAACTCAGCCATCACCTCGGCTTTCCAGGCCTTCAAGCCCAACTGCAACCGCTGCATTACTTTCGGGTTTTCCTTTGCGAGATTTTTCGACTCACCGGGATCGGCGATAATGTCAAAAAGCTGCGGCGTCTTCTTTCCTTCGATCAACTTGTAGCGATGCTCCATCCACGCGGCTTCCTTGCCATCCTTGTTGAGAAAGCCCAGAGGCTTTTCCCGCTCTATTTTCTTGCCCGTCACAAAAGGCAAGAGAGTAACTCCGTCGTATGTCCGCCCAGCGGGTAAATCTACGCCAAGCGTATCAAGAATGGTCGGAAAATAATCCGAGGTGAAACAGGGAGCTTCCACGGTCTTTGGCTCTTTGATTTTCTCCGGCCAGACCATCAATCCCGGCACTCGAATCCCGCCTTCGTTGATCGACAATTTATAACCTTTCAGATCCTTGGCCGTCCCCACGTGTCTGGGAGATCCCTGTCTGGCCGGCCCGTTATCGGAGCAAAACCACAGCATCGTGTTGTCCGCTGCGCCCAGTGATTTTAACTCAGCCCTCAAACGGCCAATCTGCTCATCCATCGCGGTGAGACAGCCGTAATAATGCTGCTCGTGCTCGGTCCGGTCCAGATACATCTCACGATACCTCGGACCACCCACCACGGGAGAATGGGGCGTGTGAAACCAGATCACGGTAAAGAAGGGCTTCTCTTCCTTCACCGCATTTCGAATGAAAGGCAGAGCCCGATCCATGATGACACGGGAATCGTCACCCTTCGTATTCTCCGTCGCCTTCTGCCCCGGCCCGGAAAAATAATCATTCCCGTAGGGCTTCCCACTCGACGGCGAACCTCCTTTCTTGATCGGACCCGGATCGATCAATGGATCCCAAGTCGGCACCTTGGACTCAGTCACAAAACTAACATCCACATCGCGCTCCCACGGCGGGCAGTAGTATCGCGCCGGAGACTTGGCAAAAGTGCCCCAGCGCTTTTGATCGCGAGGCTCTTTGGACAAGGTTCCCAAATGCCACTTCCCAAAATGCCCTGTGGTATATCCCTGTTTTTTCAAAACCGAAGTAATCGAAACCTCGCTCGGCTCCAGCATCCCCTTCATCGCAAACGTAATCCCGTAGCGATAAGGATTCCGGCCCGTGTAACAACTTCCACGAGTCGGCGAACACATCGCCGCACCGGCATAAAATCGCGTAAAGGTCACTCCCTCTGCATGCATTTGGTCAAGATGCGGCGTCTTCAAATGTGGATGCCCGTTGTAGCCGACATCACCCCAGCCCTGGTCATCGGTCATGCATAGAATAATATTCGGGCGGTCCGCGCCATGAGTGGCTTGCGTGAAAATCGCCACTGCGATCACTGATAGTATCTTAACAGGAAATTTCATCGCTGAAGGAGAAGTCTATTTCTTTTTCTTGTTCCGGGAATGCGGAGCCTGCAATCGATCCTTGTCGATCAACTCTCGATCATAAATCTCGCCAGGCCGGATTGGTTCGTGAGCCGCTTCGGCAAATCCAACAAGCTTCTTGAGGACCTCCGGGTGTTCCTTCGCAAGGTTCTCCTTCTCCTCTACCTCTTTCGAAAGGTCATAGAGCTGCCAGTCTCCTTTTTTCCCTTTGTAGGCTTTCCAGTTTTTCATCCTTACTGCGGTCTGGCCTACATACTCCCAATAGAGGTATTCATGATTCTTCTGTCCCGGCTCACCCATGAGAGTCGGCATCAACGACAAGCCATCGGTCTTAGGACTCGTCGCTCCGGCCAACTCCGCAAGCGTCGGCATAATGTCCGGGAAGTAACACAGATGGTCGGCCTCCACTGATTCCTTGATCATTCCAGGCCAGCGCACCAGGAAGGGAATCTTCAAGCCACCTTCGTAAAGTGATCCCTTACCCGCCTTAAAACGCTCACCGGTTTCCGGATTGAGATTCGGCCCGAAGAAACCATGCGGACGACCCTTCGTCGAAAAGTAAGCCTGCCCCCCATTGTCGCCACACAGAAAAAAGATCGTCTCCTGATCCAGATCCATCTCCTTCAGGCTCGCGATAATTTCCCCAATCTGCCGATCAATCATATGCATGAATGCGGCATAGACCTTGGCGTCATTTTTTGTTCTCTGACCTGCGGTCCACGGCTTGTCTTTGAACAACTTCCAGGACGGGTCATCTTGATCGATTCCCCACAATCCATGAGGCGGCGTCCAAGGCAAGTAGCAGAAAAAGGGCTTCTCTCTATTCTTACGAATGAACTTCATCGACTCTTTGAAAATCTCATCTTGGGCATGGGTTTTCCCTTCGTAGAAACTCGTTCCCTCGTTTCCCTCCAGAGGCACTTCCTTACTATTTCGAATAAGGTATTTTGGATAAAAAGTATGCGCATGTACCTGGTCGTAATATCCAAAGAACTCGTCAAATCCGTGCTTCTCGGGAACACCCGAGGTTCCCCGCCCGCCGATTCCCCACTTCCCAAATCCTCCCGTGGCATACCCTTCTTTCTTCAACATGCTCGCTAGCGTTTGCTCCTCCCTCCGGATCGGCGCGGATCCATTGTTCGATCTCATCGAGGTATGACCGGAATGCAACCCCGTCAATAAGACGCACCGCGTCGGACCACACACCGGAGCTCCCGCATAGGCATTGGTGAACCTCATGCCATCCTTCGCAAACTGATCGATATTGGGGGTGAGCAAATCCTTACTCCCCATATGGCCCGATTCAAAATACCCCCACTCATCGAGCATGAGATAAATAATATTGGGTTTCTTCTCCTTCGCCGAGACACTGGAAACCAATACTAGGGCCGATACCACGGCCAACAATGTGCACTGCATGTAAACTTCTACGCAAAGATTCCCCCAATCTCACTCAAAAAGAATTTCTCCGTGAGGCACTCACCAGAACGTGAAAAAGCTGCAATCTCGCTTGGAGGACCCCAGACAGAATCTTGGCTTTAGAAAGCGCAACTCTCCCACACCCAATCTGGAAAAACCAAAAATCCTGGGCCCCTAATCGATCTTCGGCGGTAATGTTGGAGGCCTTTCCGGCCCCGGCTTCGTCGGCGCCGGGGGAGGCTCTTTCTCTCTCCTAATTTCCACATCATCGATGCGGATGTAATAGGCGCCCATTCCCCTGACTTCCCAACCCGCCGAGACCCGGGCCTTATCGGTCACCCGACGCGCTTGCAGGTAGGTATTGAAAGAATTCGGGTGCACGTGAAACATCAGCACCGATCTAATGTTGCTGGAAAGCTTATAAACGATCTTCGCAAAGTTGCTGTCTTTCTTTTTTAGTTCTTCGAGAGAGGTTCCGCCCGCCTTCAGGTCGGGCGACACCACGAGTTGCATTCTCGTTGAAACCGGATTAGCCACCAGTTTGACTTTCTGGTTTCGTGAGTTTTTAAAATCGAACTTCTCGTAGTGTTTGAGAATCGGACCTGAACGATAAATATAGCGATCCGCACCCTGTCGCTTGATTCGTTCATTCGGAAAGTTGCGTTTCTCCTTCCTAAACTCATCCTCAAACATCTTCAGCGGCGTAAAAGGATCGATGAAATGCACCCGATCATTGATAACCAGCGCGTGGTAGATCTCCGCACTCTTCGGCACCGGACGACTCGCCGGAATCCCCACAACTGTCGGATCAACTTTCAGCACCGGAGTCTTATCCAAGAGCGCCTCAAGGCGTGCAATTTCATCCTGAATTCCCTTGGTCTTCTTCGCTTCATCATCCCGCTCTTTCCGTGACTTTTTCTCCAGCTTCTTCAGTTGTTCCAAATCTGCCAACAGCTCCTCATTAGTCTTCACGTTCTTCTCAAGCAAGGCCAACTGCCGTTTCTCGTCCTCCACGTCCTCCGGCTTTGGCGGCTCTTTCGTGAGCATCGTCTCCAAGATGATTTTTTCCGATTCCAATTCCTTGGCCTTCTCTTCCGATGCCGCCACCTCTTCTTCAGTCGCCGGCAGAAGGCCTTCCAGAAACTGCACCACCTTCTGACTCACATCAGCTTGCACAAGGAGGAGCACGAGAATAAGCACCGCCACCACATTGGTAAGCGCGTCCATGAGGGAGTCGAGATTAACTCCCTCGTCTGAACTGGATTTGCGTCTTCTTCCCATCGTTCCTAGCGCTTGAATAATGAAAGATCGATCTTCCCGTCATTGGGAATCGGAAGCTTTCCGGTTGGCAGTTTATATTTCAATTCCGCCGTCGCGGCGGCCCAGCGAAAGGCTTCGTTCCCGGATTTCCGGATGAGATACAACACCATCGAGTCGTCGGTCTTCTTCACCCGGTCCAAATACTTGGCATACACCCCGCTCGTTTTGATCGCGGCGGTCGACAATTTTCTCTCTCCCCCCTGCGCGTCGAGCAAGATAATCCCGGTGGAATTACATTCCACAAAAAAGATCTTCCGCGGCCCTCCTTCACCCACTCCCCGCGGCTGAACGATCACCGACTCCTTCGGCTTCGGAGCTTCCTTACGTGCCTTCAGTTCATCCTGCAAGGTCTTCAAGCGCTTGGCCAAAGGAGGACGTTCCTGACGAAGAGCCTTCACCTCTTTTTTCATATTTTCCACCTGCTTCTGCAACTGGGCGTCGGTCATCTTGGGATCCTTTGCTTTCTCGAGCTCCTTCAACTTCATCGTCAGGGCAATCCTGGCTTCCTCGATTTTCGCCATCGCGGACACCGTCGATTTATCCTTCTTCAACTTCTCATCCAGCTCGGCGATTTTCTTTTCCAATTCTTTGGTTTGAATCTGCAAATCCCGGTTCTTGGTTGCCCGGGCCATTTCCTCTTCGGTCCGACCGTTTTTCTCCATTTGTTGAACCTGCATCATCACGCTGATCATGAGCGTCAGAATCCCGATGAGGCATGCCAGGATGCTCATGAAGGGGAACAGGGAAACTCCCTGCGATGAATCTTTCGCTCGCCGCGCCACGGTTCTTATGATTTGGAAAAGAAGCCGCGCTTCTTCTTGGCCTCGTTCGGAATTTTCTTCTCACCCAGGTCCTTCAGCGCCCGATTCATCGACTCGACCCCATGCGCAATATTTTGGAAGGTCAGCTCCAGTTGCGAATGCGACTTGATGAAGATGTCACTACTGGATTTCGACATTCTGGATACCGCATCCGTAAACGAGTCCTCGACAACCTTCTTGTGATCATCCAAGCGATCCTGCATCAACTCGCCCACATAAGTCATCTGGCGAGTCGATTCATTCAGGTTCACCAGGAATGTTTCATGCGCCCGGGCCAAGGATGCCACCAACTGCGGAATGCTATCTGCCTGCTGAATTAACTCGTCCCCGACCAAGGTGCGGCTGTCGTTGAGCTTCGGCAGGAGTTCCTCGACACAAAAAGCATCGATCATGGTGAGTGTTTCATCTTCCTTCTTCTGCACCGCAGCCAGAGGGAAGCTCATCAAGATGCTCAGAACCAAGCCCAGCAAAGTCGTATCAAAAGCGGTGCCCAGCCCGCTGGTCAAACTGTTGATCGAGGACTTCAAGGCTTCGGGGTCGGCATTGTCACCCATTGCCAGTGATCCCACCGCCACCGACAAACCAATCACCGTTCCGATAAATCCCAAAATCGGAATGGCCCAAAGAAAGACTCTCACCAAAGAATACGACCCAGTCGATCGATTCGCATCGATGTCCGACTGCGTATTTAAATAGGCCCCCACCTCTCCGTTGTTCGTCCGGGATTCAAAGAGCTCCAGGGCCTTGCGAATCCGATTCACAATAAGACTGTCTCTCAAGGTCAGCGGCACCCGGTAAATATTATCGATAAACTCCCCGACATTCCTCGCATGGATTTCTTTCCCCAGATGCTCCGGGAAGAGATTCAGCAAAACAGCCTGGGACTGCGACTGGTTTTTCTTCCACTTCATCACCAAAATCACAATCCCCCAGCAAAAGAGAAAGGTCTCTGTCCAGTTCACCCAACCTCGATCCAGGAATAGCTCACCCAAGCGCGTTGACTTGAAGGGGAACATCATGAAGAGAAACAAGATCGAGATCCCCGCTCCGATGAGCAGGCTCTTTCCAAAGCTCACATTAGCGTGATCACCTTCCTCCCAACCTGTGCGCTCGGGATTCTTCGACGCGCCCCCCCCGGATGATGCGACTTCATTGGGCACCGCGAAGCGGCTTTGACAAGCTGGGCACTGCACCTGCTGACCGAGGTGCTCCTCGGTTACACTCAGTGCGGTCGAACATTTGGGACAAGATATTTGCATGGGGTTGGAAAATTGAATCGGCCCAACTTTCTATCGACAGATCCAAGACTTGCCAACAGAGATTCTCTAAATCGTGTCTCACGGGAAATGCTGTCTTAAGTTCCAGTTTGTCTAAAAAGCATAATCTCGGTATTATGCTACTAGATGCAGGTAGTGAGAGTCTCTTTCAAACGCTCAATCGGGGGAGTGCTCATTTCTAGCATTCTCTCCATCGCCCCAAGCCCGGCACAAACGGTCGCGAGGCAGTGGAACGAAGAAAATCTTGCCGCAATCCGAATCGACTTCCCCGCTCCCACTGTCCACGCGCGGAATCTCTTCCACCTCTCGGTTGCCATGTGGGATGCCTGGGCTGCCTACGATCCGGCCGTAATTGGCTATCTTCACAACGAAAACGCCATCGTTCCGGTCAGCCACACCTTGGCCCAGGCCCGTGATGAGGCCATCAGCTTCGCCGCCTTTCGATTACTCAAACAGCGCTACGCCTTTTCGATCAACCCGGCCACCACGCTGGCCGCTCTCGACGACCGCATGACCGCTTTGGGATACAATATCGCAAATACTTCCACCGTCGGGAGCACTCCTGACGCCGTCGGTAACCGGATCGCGACCTCGATCATCAACCACGGAACATCCGATGGCGCCAACGAAAGCGCCGACCCCGGCTACACCGACACCAGCGGTTATGCGGCGATAAACGACCCGCTCATGCTAGAGACCAACGACACCATCGCTGGCTTCCCGCTGGGATGGGTCGACCTCAATCGTTGGCAGCCTTTGGCCTTCAGAAGCGCGGAAACTCAAAACGGCTTCGAAGCCAGAAGAGTCCAAGCCTTCGTCAGTCCGCATTGGGGAAGCGTACAAGGATTCGGACTCTTCACCGCCGACCTGAATGCAAACGCCCTTTATTTTGATCCCGGCACCCCTCCCTATCTCGGTGGAACCGGTGACCTTGACTACAAAAACAACGCCGTCGAAGTCTTGGAATATTCGGCCCTTTTGGATCCCGCTGACACCACACCCATCAACCTCTCGCCTTCAGCCCGCGGCAACAACACGCTCGGGCAAAATGACGGCACCGGCCATCCGGCCAACCCGACGACCGGAATACCCTACCCTGACAATATCGTTCTCCACGCTGACTACGGACGCTGCGTCGCCGAGTTTTGGGCAGATGGCCCGGACTCGGAAACCCCTCCCGGGCACTGGAATGTCCTCGCCAACGAAATTACCGACGACATCATCGCCGATCCATCCCTGAACCTGAAAATTGCCAATACCGGCCCCGTTTTGGACACTCTGGAATGGGAGCTCAAACTCTACCTCGTTCTCAACGCCGCCCTTCACAACACCGCCGTCGCTGTCTGGGGCGTCAAAGAACACTACGACTACGTTCGTCCTCTCTCGGCCATTCGCTATCTCGGCCGTACCGGAGATCTGCCATTGACTCCGGGTTTGGTGGAAGAGATTACTCCGGCAACCATCGCGAGCTACCACAGCCATCTTTCGGACCACTCCGGAAAAATCGCCGTGAACACCTGGCCCGGTGAACCAGCCGATCCTATAACTCAATCCGGAGGACGCGCCTGGATTCTCGCTGAAGAATGGCTTCCCTATCAACGCGATACCTTTGTCACCCCCGCCTTCGCCGGGTACGTTTCCGGACATTCCGGATTTAGTCGGGCCGCCGCCGAGGTGATGACCCTAATGACCGGCTCTCCCTATTTTCCGGGCGGCCTTTCCTCCCATACTATACTTGCAGGCGGACTCCTTTTCGAAAACGGGCCCACGGTCGATCTCACCTTACAATGGGCCACCTATTATGACGCCGCAGATGAAGCCGGAGAATCCCGCCTCTACGGTGGCATTCATGTTTCTCCCGACGATGGCCCCGGCCGCATCATGGGGTCGCTGATCGGCCAATCTGCCTTCACCTACGCGCAAAAATTCTGGGACGGCTCTGTTCTTCAACTGTCAACCGTTGACCTCGGCGAAACCGGAGAACTCAGCTACCATACCATCCCAGGATACCACTACACTCTCGAGAGCGGCACCCACCCGGATTCCTTCCCCACCATTGAAGCCACTCCAGGAATCGCCACCGGGCACGAAAACACCATCACCGTCTCCACTACCGATCCCGCCCGCTTTTTTCGCTTTAAAATCACCGGACCTTAAATCAATCACTCGATGAAACTCCTCCCGGCCCTCCTCACCCTGCTTGGTGTTTCCCTTTTCTTCGCCCAAAATCCTCCCGAGAAAAATCCCGGTCTCACCCTCCGGCGCGATGGCCATTGGCTCGTCATCGAGGGCAAATATCTCCCCGACGGCGAGCTCCGCATCAACTACCTCGAGGCCTACTGCCGCGCCAACTCCACCGATGCCGATTGGGTCAAGCACACCGTCATCAATCACAAGTGCGAGCTCATCTCCCTGAGCGATGACCGCAAAACGATGAAGCTCCGCGACATCCTCACCGACGGTGTCATTGTTGATCACACGATCACTGCCGGAACCGACGAGATCACTTTTGAACTCACCGCCCACAATCCCACCACCAAACGCTCCGAAGCCCACTGGGCGCAACCGTGCGTGCGGCTTGGCGGGTTCACCGGCTCGAAAGACGGCACCGACCTCAGCAAAGGCGACATCGAAGACTACGTCCCCAAGTGCTTCATCTTCGTTGACGACAAACTCACCCGCATGCCCACTCCGCAATGGGCCACCAAAGCCCGCTACACTCCCGGCCAGGTTTGGTGTCCCAAAGACGTCCCCCGCACCGACGTCAATCCCCGCCCCCTCAGCGAACTGGTCCCCAGCAACGGGCTCATCGGCTGCGTCAGCGGTAACAAAAAACTCCTCTTTGCCACCGCCTGGGAACCCTACCAAGAACTTTTTCAGGGCGTCGCCCGCTGCCTCCACTCCGATTTCCGCCTCGGCGGCCTCAAGCCCAACGAGACCAAAAAGATCAAAGGCAAAATCTACCTCATGGAAAACGATACTGCCGCCCTCCAAAAACGCTACGCCTCAGATTTCCCGGGGCACTAATCTTCCCCGCCCTCAACCAAGAAATCTCTCAGCTCAGAGCCATCGTCGAATTCCCCTTGCACCTTTCCTTCCCCTTCTCCATAGCGTCTCCATGAATTTCACCAACGTCACCGCCGAGGCTAAAGCCAATATCTATTTCGATGGAAAGGTCATCTCCCATTCCATCATCATGCCCGACGGCAGCAAGAAAACACTCGGCGTGATCCTCCCCGGCTCCTACCACTTCGGCACCGAAGCCGCCGAACGCATGGACATTGTCGGCGGCTCCTGCGAAGTCGTCCTCGATGGCTCGGAGGATCGCCAGTCAATCGAAAGCGACTCCTTCTTCGACGTCCCAGCCAATTCCGGTTTTACCGTCGAAGTCACCGGCGACGCCTGCCACTACGTCTGCTCATTTCTTTCCTAACGTCGCGGCGGATTCCATCCACAAAGCCAATTAAAACCATCTCTTCTTTCATTGCCACACCGCCCCTCAAAGGCAAAGCTGGTCAGCAATGAATCTCGAAGATCTACCCAAGGCCCTCCAACACGAAGGTGGGCTCTCCCGCCGCCTCTTTCTCGCCTACGCCGCTTCACTCTCATCGATCCCACTCCTGAGCCGCTACGCTTCTGCGGCACCAGTTCACGTCTTCACCAGCGAGCCCTTCACTTTTGGCGTCGCCTCCGGGGATCCCGACCACGAAAGCGTCATTCTCTGGACCCGTCTCGCACCCAAGCCGCTCGAGCCCGGCGGCGGCATGCCCAAGGCTCCCGTCGAAGTGCATTGGGAAATTGCCGAAGACAGTTCCTTCAAAAAAATCGTCCAGTCCGGCAAGATCAACGCCACACCGGAACTTGGCCATTCCGTCCACATCGAACCCCGTGGCCTCAAGCCCGACCATTGGTATTCATACCGCTTCAAATCCGGCGACGCCACCAGCCCAATCGGCCGCACCCGCACTCTGCCCGCGCCCGACGCCTCTCCTGACAAACTTCGCTTTGCCGTCACATCCTGCCAAAACTTCGAGGCCGGACTCTTCACCGCCTACCAGCAAATGGTCAAAGACAAGCCCGACTTCGTCTTCCACCTCGGCGACTACATTTACGAATACGCTTCCGGCCGAAATGGCAAGGTCCGCACCCACCTCGGCCCCGAAATCGAATCACTCGACCAATACCGAATCCGCTACGCACAATACAGAGGCGACAAAGATCTCCAGGCCATGCACGCCGCCTGCCCGTGGTTCGTCACTTGGGACGATCACGAATTCGACAACAACTGCGCTAACGACATTTCCGAACAGAAGAATGTCGACACCGCCAAATTCCTGATCCGCCGCGCCAATGCCTATCAAGCCTACTACGAGATGATGCCCCTGCGCACTTCCTCGCTTCCCGTCGGCCCCAACATGACGCTCTACCGCAAAGGAAGCTTCGGCACTCTCGCGGAATTCTTTATTCTCGACACCCGCCAATACCGCACCGACCAACCGAACAACGATCGGAAAAGTCCTCTCAACGCCGCCGCTACCAACCCGCGTAATTCCCTTCTCGGCGAAACGCAGCGCAAGTGGCTCTTCGATTCCATGAACGCCTCGAAGGGCACCTGGAACATCCTCGCCCAACAAGTCATGATGGCTCTCGCCGATCGCTCCAAGGCCAACTCCCCTGCCAACTACTCCATGGACCAATGGCCCGGCTACGCCCACGAACGAGCCGCTCTCCTGAAACACATTCAGGATCACAAAATCACCAACCCCGTCGTCCTCACCGGGGACATCCACTCCAACTGGGCCAACGAACTTCGCATCGATGACTTCAAGCAGGAGCAAGCAATCATCGCTTCCGAATTCGTCACCACCTCCTTATCCAGCGGCGGTAATGGCTCGGCCACCATCAGGGGACTCGACGAATACCTCGGCCGCAATCCCTGCACAAAATTCCACAACCGCGAGCGTGGCTACATCATATGCGATGTCACCGCCAAGACCTACACCACCGACTACAAAGTCATCGACGAAGTTCTCAAACCCGGCGGAAAAACCACCTCACGCGCCAAGTTCACCGTGGAAGCCGGCACGCCGAAGATTCACGAGGCATAAGGCAAGCAGCACCAACCGATCTCAATCTGGAAAATTCATAGGATCCGAAACCCTTAGAATTCCGATCACCAATCCACGCTTCTCGCCGAAGACATTTGCAATTTCTGTAAGATGACCGGCTGTTTCGAAGCCCAGCTTTTCGTTGATGCGTTTCGAGGCTTTGTTATGATCAAAATAGAAGCTCAGCAAGTTCTCCACCCCTAGCCGGGGACATTCCTTAATCATCTTTTCTTTTAACAAGGTCCCCAAGCCCTTTCCCTGGGCGTCCGCCGAGAGATAAGTGCTAATCTCCGCCGTCTTATCATAAGCCGGACGGTCCCCGTAGAATGACCGTAAGTAGACGCAGCCCAAAATCTCGCCAGCCTCCTCCGCCACCCAGCACGGCCGCCTTTCCGGATCGAAATCCCGGAACCATTCCCTTCGTGACTCCACCGTGATCGGCTTCAAATCTGCCGTCGCCGCCCCACCCGGAATCGACTCATTATAGATCCCCACAATCGCCGGAAGATCCTCCTCAGTCGCATCCCGAATAATCACAACCACAAGCTACCAACTCATCTCCCCCCATCCAGAGTTTTGTTCATTCCCACGGAGCCTGGTCTTTAGTCCGAGCGGCCTCCCCAAGCAAATCTGTGTGCATCTACGAAATCTGCGGATAAACTCTCCTCACGTGCCGATCACCTTCCATCCCCGTTCCCTCACCCTTCCCAAGCTGGGCATGCAACTGGACCCCCATCGCCCCTGCCCTTTCGCCTTCGTCTCCCACGGACATGCTGACCACTTCGCCCGACACGAAAAAATCCTCTGCTCCGTTCCCACCGGTCACATTCTCCGCAGGCGCTACTCCGTCGCCAAAGACCGACTCCTTCTCCTCGACTGGGAAGATCAAATCACCACCGATGGACACCACATCCAACTCTTCCCCGCCGGGCACATCACCGGCTCCGCCATGATCCGTATCGAACACGACGGAGAATCCCTCCTCTACACCGGTGATTTCAAAACGCGCGCTTCCTTCACCGCCGAATCCCCTGTCTTCCCCCAAGCCGACATCCTCGCCATGGAAACGACCTTCGGTCTCCCGCACTTCGTCTTTCCCCTCACCGAAAAAATCCACACCAATATTCTCACCTTCGCCAAGGAAGGACTCGAACTCGGCGAGACCCCAATCTTCTATGCCTACTCGCTCGGTAAAGCCCAGGAGGTCTACGCCATCCTCACCCGCGCCAAGCTCCCCGTCGTTCTCAACAAGTCGGTCTACGAAATGACCCAAGCCGTCCGGGAAACCGGAATCAATCTTGCCGAACCCAAACTCCTCGGCGAGGCCATCCCACCCGGCACCATCGTCATCGCACCGCCCAACTTCGGGAAAACTCCGCTCGTCAAAAACCTGAAGGCCAAACGCACCGCCATGCTCAGTGGCTGGGCTCTCACCTCCGGGGCGAAATACCGCTACCGCGTCGACACCCTTTTCCCTCTCTCCGACCACGCCGACTTCCCCGGCCTCCTCGAAGCCGTCGAGAAAGTCGCCCCAAAACACATTTACACCCTTCACGGCAGCACCCGCGAGTTCGCCACCGAACTCCGCGCCCGCGGCCACGACGCCTGGTCCATTTACGGCAATGACCAACTCGAGCTCTTTGGGAAAGAGGAGCTCCCAAATTTTACTGAAGGTCGCTAAGATCATATCGTTGGTAAAACATCACGATAACGGCTTGGCGCTTGGAAAGCGCCACCACGCTCTCTACAAGGACCCCTCGAACGTGAAACTTCTCTTCATCTCTATTCTCCTCATTGCGACATCCGTCTTGCATGCAGAGGGAGTCAATTCCCCGCCTTCCACGAGAGTTGAACTGAATGACACCTCCGAAAGCCCCGCCTCTCCGACTTTCGATATTCATCCCGGGAACAACCGAGTCCGCTATCGACTCAAAGGACTGGCTCCCACTTGGATCGAGAATGCCGACGAAATGAATCTGGTGGTGAGATTTATTACGGCCAATGGAAATAATCTCCAACGAGGCGCCATCGGGGTGACTGGCCAGAGCCCCGGTTGGAATGGAAACCCCGAATCAACCCCTCTCGTTCCCCGGGAGATGACTTTCCCCATTCCCCCCGGAACCACCGAAGTTCAGTTCCTAGTCACCTCCTCCGGATCACCTCAAGCTCTGGGCATTTATATCGTCAGGGATCTCAAAGTGACTCAGGAAAAAGGGGGGCAGAAAGAGGTTCTCATGGTCAACGGCATGTGTCCCAGGTGGAAAAGGCCACTTTGGAATCAATCTGGCACTCATCCTTCGATGGCCTTGAAAGGCTCCGACTTTCCCCGTTCACTTCACGTGCAGGATACCGACATCTTAGCCCACGCCGACTGGGGTTCCGCTCCCATTCCCGTCATGGAAGAACAACTCACCCTGTCCTGGCAGGAAGCTTACAGTATCGGTGCTGGAAAGCATCAAACTGTCGACTACGAGCGACTCCCTCCTGGCGAATACGCTTTTGAAGTCGAGGAACTCGAGATTAATGGCATCCCAAGTGGCAGGATTCAAATAGTCAACATTGAAGTCCCCCGGCCACTTCTCCAGTCTTGGTGGTTCTGGCTCCTCTGCCTGACAGCTCTGGCCCTGGTGATCTACCTCTTTATCCGCTCACTAGTGAATCGCCGGGTTCGCCGAGCCGTTCGCCATACCCGCCTCATCGAAGACGAACGCCTCCGTATCGCCATGGACCTCCACGATGATATTGGCACGCGACTCTCCCAAATTTCACTTGCCGGGTCTCATGCCGAAATGAAATCAGATGATCCGGATTCCAAAGAATCCTTTCAGCAAATCACAAATCTCACCGGTGAGCTCGCCGCCAGCCTCTCGGAAACAGTCTGGATGCTCAGCCCCAAAAACAACGATCTCGAATCGCTCATCGGCTTCCTCAGCCGCATCGCCAGTGAACTCTGCCGGGCCGGAGAAATTCGCTGCCGAATCAATGCCGAGCCCATCGACGAGGAGATCAAAATCTCCCAGGAATTCCGCCACCACTTCGTCCTCTCCGTTAAAGAAGCCCTCAACAACGCCCTGAAACATTCCGGAGCTAAAGAGGTCCGACTGGCGATCAAACTCGATGACGAAATCCTATCTGTCATCGTCTCCGATAACGGCGCTGGATTTGATCATTCTCAAAATCTTCCTGGAAATGGACTGAATAGCCTGAGGCAACGCATGGAAGATCTCAAAGGACACTTCTCGTTCCTCAAATCTGATTCAGGAGGAACCACCATTTCGATGAAAGCTCCGCTCAGGCAGGACGAGTATTAGACCGCGGATCATGATGGATCAGAAAAAAACAATCGCCCTCGTCGAAGACGACATTCTTCTGCGGGATCAACTCATCAAGATCCTCAACGACGCACCCGACCTCGAAGTCCTCCTCGCGGTATCGACAGGCGAAGAAGCCCTGGAAAAAATCCCGTCCCACTCACCAGACGTTATCCTCCTCGACATCAACCTCCCCGGAAAATCAGGGGTCGAGTGCATCCGGGAACTCAAAAAGAAGTGTCCCCGCACGGAGGTTATTATGCTCACGGCCTACGAGGAAGAGGACAACATCTTCAATGCCCTCCGCGAAGGTGCCAGCGGCTACCTGTTAAAAACAAGCTCTCCCGAGGAACTCTTCGACGCCATTCGCGATGTTTATTCCGGTGGCGCTCCCTTCTCCAGCCACATCGCCCGCAAGGTCGCGCAATACTTCCGGCAAGATCGCGAAGTGGTCGAAGAAAACGAATCACTCTCCCCCCGCGAACGGGAGGTCCTCAAGCTCCTATCCTCCGGCTACATCTACAAAGAAGTCGCCGACCAACTCAACATCACGATCGAGACCGTGCGCACCTACGTGAAGCGGATCTGCGCCAAACTTCACGTGCGCAGTAAAACGGAAGCGATCTTGAAATTTCGCCAGTAAGTAGCTGATTACTCATGTTTGTCCCCTCTTTGGGGACTAGCGAGATGCCGCTCTGCTATCGTATTTTATCCCTTATCTTTACTACAAAACCCCAGTCCGGATCGGTTTACAGTAGTGATTAGAATAGCATTTCGCCTAATGAAACAAACACACCTTCAACCTTTATCGTTTTCTCTTTCGCTTTTGTCCTGTGCGATTGCCTCAGGCCAAAATATCACCACTAACGAGTGGATCGGCGACGACTCTTCCGATTGGAACACCGGCTCAAACTGGTCCTTGGGAACCGTCCCAAGCGGCAGTGACAACGCCGGAATTTCCCTCGAGACTCCTGCTGTGGCGACCTCCGCTGCTACCGCCAGCGACCTCACCCAACTCCTTATTGTCGGGAACACTCTCGATCTCAATCACAGCCTGGGAATTATCGGCACTCCATTCATCGCTGGAGCTCCCAATATCCAGCCCACCGGAGGCTTCTATCTGGGCACGGGTGGTTCGGCTGATCCCGCAATTCTAAACATTAACGATGGCGGCGCGCTCACTGTCACCGAGGGCAACTTCCGCATCGGTCGGGCGAACAATGTTGCGACGCTGAATCTTGTCGACGGCGCAACGCTTACCGTCACTGGAAAAGGCTTTGACGTCGGCCGGGACAACTTCTCAGCGTCCATCCTTAATCAAACGGGAGGAACCCTAAACCACGGTGGTATCACGAGTAGCGACTTTAAGGTCGGAGCTTTTGGCGGCACCGGAACTTACAATCTCAGCGATGGAATCGCTTCGGTGCGGAATCTCCGTATCAATTTCGGCCAGAACACCAATGGGGATATTGGTAAAGGAGTTCTTAATCATTCTGGTGGAGCCCTCTCTTCAGAAGCGGGGTTCGCCATCGGTTGGGCGAACCGAGGAGACTCCGAGTATAACCTCTCGGGAGGGATCCTCAACGTCGATGGGAGTCTTCGCATGGGAGTCGGCACAAATGCTGAATCCACCCCGGAACACACCACCACAAACACCTTCACTCAAACTGGAGGATCTGTCTTTTGTAATGCACTCTCCATTGGAGAAAGGCCCATCCATCAGAATAGCTATACAATCTCCAGTGGAACTCTCGAAACCAATGCCGCCCTCACTATTGGCGCAGTCAGCGCAGGGGCGACCGGAGAAATGACAATCAGTGGAGATGCCGAGGTTACTACAAACAATCTCGTACTTGGAATTGTCGATGATGCCATCGGCATTCTCAATCTCGATGGCGGCGTCCTCAATGTGAACCAAATTCTCTCCGGGCAGACAAATACCCTTCCCCAGGTCCTGAATCTCAATGGAGGCACCATTAAAGCGAAGCAAAACACCGGAAACCTCATCCATGGAGGTTTTGCGCTAGCTCCAATCTTACACGAAAATGGCGTCACCATCGATTCGAATGGATTCAACGTTTCAGTCGGAAGTATCGGCGGCGCAGGGCCCATCACCAAGCTTGGTGACAACACTCTCACTTTCCGCCTTCCCAGCACTTTCGTAGGTGATGTCATCGTCAACGAAGGCTCCGTTAATGTCGCCGTTGCAGGTGGTCTCCATTTTAAACCGGAAGCAAGTGGCGTCACCAATAAAGTCACCGGAAACGGCACTGGGACTTTCAACTTTTCTGGAAAAATGACAATCGACCTCGCAGATGCCGCCCCCAACGGCGCATGGACGATCATCGACTCGGCGAACCTTGATCTCGCCACCTATGGAGGGGCTTTCGAAGTCGTCGACTGGAACGACGAAGGAGATCAAACTTGGACCATCACCTCGATGGGCACCGACTACGTCTTCGATGAAGCCACTGGACAAATCACCACCGGAACCGGAGCAAATGCTTACGAAGCTTGGGCAGGTATCAATGGACTCACCGCCGCAAATAACGATGAAGCCCAAGACCCTGATCAAGATGGCATTCCCAACATTCTCGAATTTGTTACCGGAAACGATCCCCTCGCTGCGGAAGCCAACGTCTTTAGCTCGGTAGAGTTGAATGATACGAGTTACGATCTTGAATTCAGCCGCAGCGACGAATCCGAAGGCATTACCGCTCTGGTTCTCCAATATGGTTCGAACCTCGTCGGTTGGACCGACATTCCCATAGGCGAGACCACTTCGGGACAGGTGACTGTTCAAGAAAATGACGCGGAGCCGGACACCGTCACCATCTCTCTTGACCGTTCGCTCGCAATTGATGAGAAGCTCTTCGTTCGCCTCAGTCAATCAAGCGAAGCCAACTGATCTCCACAGCCGATCGAGGGAGAGCACTCTCCCTTATCGAACGTCTCTAAAGCGCCCCAGTCTCGTTTACCTGAGTATGGGGCGTGTTTTTATGCATCGCCATACAACTCGGATATGTGTTGTCACAAGTTAACCGAGCGCTTTTTCCCCCATTCTCTTGCCTCCCCCGGTGAGAACCACCCCGACGGTGAAGGAGCGCCCATAAAAAAAGAGCAAAGAGGACTGATGCCTCTTTGCTCCTGTGAAAAACCGGCAATAAACTAGCGGCGGCGGCGCATCATGAGGCCAACGAGAGCAAGTCCGCTGAGTAGCGCAGAGCTTGGCTCGGGAACCGAAGTGATGTCGAAGGTGAGTGAGTTCAGGCGGTAACCTTCTGCTGGATCGCCAGCCCCTTCTTCATCAAGAACCTCAAAGCGCAGGAAGCCTCCACTGGCGAATGATAAGCCGTCTGCGCTCGTGTTCACTGCTCCCACTCCGTTGTTAAAGTAATTCACAGAAGTGGAATCGGACGTTACCGTAGGGTCCGAATTACCATTGCCGGTGAAGGTGAATTCATCCAGCGTCGCTGCCACCGCTCCTGAAGAAAGAGAGAAGACAATCCGCTCGATATTTCCATTGGGTAAAGTAGCGCCGTCGATCACGCTAGCGTTTTGGCCGAAGATACCAATGGTGCCCCCGCTTTGAAGGCCATCACCGGATATCCCAACGGCATCAAAAACAGTCCCCGCATCGTTTCGACGCTCACCTGCGACTGTCAAAGTAAACGAAGTTCCGAAGAGAGCCGCATCAGAAACGGTTCCCGCAGAGCCATCCCAACCATTCACCGTAGCGATGGAATCGGCATTCGCGCTCGTGGTCGTAGCATTCACAGTCACGTTACCAGTGCCATCGACCGTAAAATCAAAAGTGAGCGAATTGCCAAGATTCAAACGAGTTGGTCCGGCAAATACGGAATCAACGGGGAACGCAAGTGAAATGGCTCCGGAGGCGCTACTCCCAACACCGAGGGCAAGGAGGGCGATCATGTTTTTACAATGAGATAGTTTCATAATTTGGTTGTGAGTTCTTCCGCGAAAGAGGCAAAATCAGAGTAGTAGCCGCAACGGAACGGGAGGATCGTAGTAACTGGAGGCCTTATCGGGTAGTCCCCAAAGTGGGGACAATGGATCCTGCTTCATCGGCTGAACAATCTTACGGAGTCGTGACTTCTGCCCTGATGAACTGACGAATTTCATCTGCAATCGGGGTAGCACTTCGAAAGAGCAAATGATCTACTTTATTCTCAATCAACGGGCAATCGCCCGCCTCCGAACTCCAAATACCGAGGTCAAGTGAGATCGCTGCTGCGTGATTGCTCCCTCATTCTGAAATCCTCCTGGGGCTCCGACATACGAATGAGAAAAATCCACCTGCACTGCCGCATGGGCACATGAGAAGCTGGAGCACCAGCCGACAACAGGGAGTTTCCAAAGAGAGACCAGAGGGCGAATAACCACACAAAATGCTATCCCAATTTTTGGGCTCCGCAAAAGTCCCCAAATGGGGGACAAACCGGACCGATCACTGGACCGTCGCCGAAATTCGGTAGAAAAGACGTTGGCGCAAATCAACAGGCGGCATCACCACCATTGTCACCGAGGACCTGCCATCTCCCAGGGGCTCTTCAGATTTCAAAGTGACTCGTGAATCCTCTCCCCAAGCTTCGAGATCGCTCGAGAGCTCGATTCCGAGAACGACCCTATCCGCCGCAATGCTTCGAGTAAATGTCAGCGTCGGTAGGACTGTCTGCACTCCTTCAAGTAAATGAGTCTCTAGGCTGATCGAGGGTCGGATCGCCGGAACTCCCAGATCGTTTCCGAGCACGTAGTCCAGTAAACCCCCGGGAAGGTCCGCCGGAAGAGGCAAAGAATCGGCTACCCCGGGTCCACCGCCAAGAGCCGCGCTCATCCGCCAGCCTGCAGGCTCGTCAAGGTTCGCTGGGTCAGTTAGCACAAGACTGTATCCTTGATCCGCAGCAAGCGGCCACCCTTGATCATCCCGATAATGAAATTCCAGGATGGTATTGTTGAGAGCGTCTTCCAGTTTCACCGCGTCATCTGAATTACTCAACTTACTGTTGTTTTGAAAGACACCTGCAATCGGGAAGCCCGTTCCGTGGACGGCTTCGAAAGCCGCGATGTCACGCACCACAAGCACCCGTTCTCCGGGAGCGAGCGATGTCACCGCCGACCCGGTAAAATTAAACTCCACCCCGGAGGTGAAGCGCACGTTCGTGAGGTCGAGCGTGGTGCTTGTGCTCGTGTTGAGAAGTTCGATAAATTCAGCATCCCCATCCGGCTCGGGATGATACATCAACTCGGTGATGCTGAGGTAGGACTGGGCATCGCTGGCATTCCCTGAATAAGTAAGACTCGCATTCAGCACTCCACCATCATCGGTCAGAATAATCGTCTCCCCTTGGTTGGAAAGATGCCCGGAATAGCCTCCCTGCACGAAGTTTCCTTCGCCAGCGCTCGGGCTTGTCGCACGGGCACGGAAGACGCTCACATCCGGCGTCACATAAAGGGTGCCATTTGCCGGAATCACTGTTCCCGGTTTGAACTGATGGGTCACTGCATCACTGAGCGACCAACCAGAAATATCAATCGCTTTGCTGTGAGGGTTCGTAATCTCAATAAACTCCTCGTCTTGGATTCCCGATGCCGGAGAGGATTCGATACTCTCGATCACCAGGAACGGATTCACTCCCTCGCCCGTCTCAGAAAGGCTCCCGAGCAGTTGCACATTGAGCACAAAGTCATCGTTGATCGTGCTCTGGTTGAAACCATGGACCGCGAGAATATTTGTCCCGTTCTCGAGAAGGCCCATGACGTCATCCAGATCAAAGGAATCATAAGTCGATGAATTCGCCTCGTGAGTGCCATCCGACGTCGAATCAAAAACCGGGTTAGCGGGCGCATTCACTTCTTGGACCGCCACGCCATTCAAATATACGATAAAGCCATCGTCATACTGCATCTTCAGCTCCAGGCCCTCCAGCGCATCCTTATCAGAGACTTCAAAAGGGACTCTTAAAAATAGGGACGCATTCTTTGTCCACATTTCACTCTGCACATCAGTTGAAATGATCGCATTGTAACCCGACCCGAGATCATAGCCGATCGCGGCGTTCCCGCTCCCCCAGCTGGAATCATCAAAGGGTTCATCCCCACCTGTCCAAGAGAGGCCCGCTGATCCATCAGTGGGAATGAGGAAGCGGGAGGCGCTCACAGCCGTCACCAAATTCCCCGAGAAACCCGGATCCAGCTCTTTCTGGGGCAGCGGAATCTCCCCACCTTTCCCGACGACCTGGTGCTCATAAATCTCCTCCCGCCGTCCCGTGAGAAACTCCGTTTTATAACGAGTAATCGCTTCCGCCATCGTCTCCACATCAGGATGGTTCGTCGTGAATGGAACCTGGCCTCCTCCTTGTCCGCTCAGCCACGATCCCCACTTCTCAAAATCCAACTGCGCATCAGATTTCGTGTGCGAAGGATCATCAATGAGCGCTGAAAGCTCATCGAGTCGTTGTTCAAAAAAGCGCTCCTCCAACGGCGTCGAAGCTTCCTGTAGAAATCGATCATGCAGAGTCCGCATGCGCCGCACCAGCATCTGCTTCAGCTCGGAATTTGCACGGATCTGAGAAATCAGACGCACCGCTCCACCCACGAATATTTTATCTTTGGTCAAAATCGCGTTGTTGAAATACTTGTTCGCCTGATCGAACTGCCGCCCCTGCGAAAGGTCGAGGTCCCAGGGAAGCATCGCCCATTCATCACTCTTCCCCGTGTCACGATAGAGATACCAGTTCTTGCGCTGAATATCGACATTGCGGATCACCGTCATCGTCGCGAGATAATTGATCGTGCTCGGCAGGTCGATGTTGTCGTAGAGGTAGTTTTCCAAACTCGTTCCTCCCAGATCAAGCCCATCAATGAGCGACTGCAGATCAGAATTATCCTCCTCCTTCCGCGTCTTCTTCTGCATTCCAAAATCCGCCATGTCGCCTTCGTCTTTGTTAAGACGCATGTCATAGGCCTTATAAAGCACCCCCTCCGGATTCAGGCCGGCGCGCTCCAGATAGGTTTCATCGCCATCTTCCACCAAATCCGCCGTCGAGAAGAACTCCCCATTCTGATGCACCCGCACCGTGTAGGCAAAGTGTGCCGCCACTCCCGCCCTGCGCATTACCTCGTAAGCCAAAGCATGACGCACCTTTGACTTATCTGCCCAGTTCGTCAGCAGATCGATGTCCGAGACTCGCGGAGCCTCCGCACTCCACTCAAATTTATGACCTTTGTTGAAGTCGATATTGTAGGACTTCTTTGGGAAAGAAGACGTCGATTGGCCATGCAACTTAAAGCCCACGTTATCGTAAAATTGCCCGCGATAATACAGTGCCCCGGGAGCTCCTCGGTCACCCGTTGGAAATCTCACCGCCGCCGCTGTTGGATTTTCGATGAACCAATACAGTGTCGTGAGGTTCGATTCAATGGTAGGATCTGCACCCACCGTTCCGAAATACTTGGGCGAGTTCTCGGGCTCTGGAAATGGCGGGCTCGTCGTCACGAGGGTATTGGAATCAGTCACCTCAAAGCGCCACCGCGTCATTACCCCAGGCCCAAAGGCTGTCGCTGGAATCGAAGAGGTATAGAGCCCGTCACCCGAATCCGTCGCACTCAGAGCGACTTCGTTTTCAAAATCCTTCCGGTAATAAACCCTCACCGAGGAAATCGTGCCATTCAGCGCCCGCGGACGAAGTGACAGCGCAAACGGACCCGCAAATGGCTGCACAGGCTCGGCTGGAACATCATCGAAAGTTGGGCCCGCTAAGGACCCGTTTCCGTTCGCTACTCCCGGTGTCGGACTCGAAAAAAAGACCAAGTTATTAGAAGTCGACACCCCAAAGGACTGATCCTCCTTCTGCGCCGGATAATCAAATCCACTCACCAAAGTCCCCGCCCTCGTCAGCGCCACAAAACCGCCCTCACTCGAAAGCTTAAAGTCCGCATGAAACTCCCCGACATCACGATCATTCCCCGAAGCAAAGACCACCAGGTATCCCCCCGGCTCAAGCAGCGCCCCACCCGGGAAGCTCCACCGGCTCATCTGTAACCGATCATCCGTCAGCGTATAATCTCCCAGATCATAAGAAACCCCATCCGGATTATGAATCTCGATCCAGTCCGAAAAACCACCATCCTCATCCGCCAATCCCGCCTCATTCGCCGCCAGAAACTCCGTCATCACCAGCTCTGCCCCCACCCCTTGGGTCAGAACAAGCGCCAAGAAACAAAGCCGTGACGAAAAAACCATTCATTAAGTTAACAGACCCGCCCTCCAAGTTACAGTCCCCAAAGGGGGGACATTCCTCACTCCACCGTCTGCTCCACACCGGCCTGTTTCAGAACTTCTTCAGGTGGCCCGGGAAAAGATCCACCAATAGGCATATTCCCCACGTAGCCGAGCGCCCTCCAGCACTTGGGATCACTGTAGTAAGCTCCCGCCGCGATACTGGTAAAGACATTGAAAAAGTGATTCCCCTTTGCCATTTCATCGCAAGCAGCTTGCTTCTGCTCTACACTGGCATCAGCAAAGTTCTTTTGGAAATGCTTCTGGCATTCCTCATCGAGCTTTTTCAGCCCCGGAATGATCGCTTTCCGGTCATTCTGTTGGCGCGGATACGGAGCACTCACCCATTCATCAATGAAGTCCGCCACGCGAACCTCGCTCGCGGCTGGACCGAGCTCATCTGCTGGAAAAATGACATCCGCCAGGGCAACCGCAGCCTTCTTTTCCGCTTCCGTAAATGTCAGCGGCCAGACTTCACCTCGTTCGTAGGTTTTATTCAGCACCGGGTCATATCCATAACCCTCCGCTGCCGGCTTGGGAGCTTGCGCCAGCGTCGTCGGAATCGAAAGCCCCTCGGCTGCAGCTACCGCTGCGAACCATTGCAAAACCCGTCGACGCGGAAGGCGATTTTCTTGTTCTTCTGAATTCATCTTAAAGGTCTCCTTTCCGTGCTTGTTCGATCAAACGATCCGCCGCCCGCCAAGCGAGAGCCATGATCGTTTCCGTCGGATTCTTGTCTGAGTTCGAGGCAAAGGGCGACGCGTCGCAGAGAAGAAGATTCTTAATATCCCAAGTCTGGTTCCATTCATTACAGACCGATTTTTTAGAATCGGCTCCCATAATCGCCCCACCCACTTCGTGAATCACTTCGCCACCACGGAGAATCGCTTTCTTCCCCTTCCGGTTCGGATTGATGAGACCTTTTCCACCGGCCGCCTCAAAAATCGCCCCAAAGGTATCCTGCGCGTGCTTCGCCATATTCAATTCGTGATCACTCCACTCCCAATGCCACTTCATCACCGGAATTCCCCACTTGTCCGTCACCTCGGAATCCAACTCCGCAAAGGAGCCTTCATTGGGAATCATCTCCCCCCGACAAGCCACGTGAATGAACGACCCGTAGTAACGTCGCGCCGCCTCCTTGAGCCTCGTTCCATAGAGACCCTTAAAAACGTGAGTCGGAACCGGGCTATTTCCCTTCGGCATCGAGCGCGTTCCGCTGATCTCGATGTGATACCCACGTGCGAAGTCCATCTTACCCGCCTTCTGCTCTTTGTAGAGCCACCAGGGGGAATAAAAATGGCATCCTCCCGCGCCGTCGTCGTTGTGCGCCGGGAGATTCTCGAGCGCTGGAATTTGACCCAACATATCCGAGCCCACCGTGTCCATGATGTATTTTCCAACAAGGCCACTAGAGTTTGCGATGCCATCGCCGCTCGCTGAGTTTAGCAAAATCCGTACCGTCTCACCGCTACTCGCAGCAAGCACCACGGCCTTGCCTTTCACTCGTTCTTCTTCGCCTGTCGTTTTATCAATAAAAAGAACCCCTTTAGCCTTTCCATCCTTCCCCACAATCACTTCTCGCACGTGGGCATTCGCAATAATATCGAGATTCCCCGTCGCATCCGCCGGTGGAATATGAACCGTCGTCGACTGGTAATTTGCACGGATGCTGCAGCCCCGACCACAATCGGTCGCCCAAAAACAGGCGGCTCTACTCGACATCGACTCCTCCACAATTTTCTGTGCCTCGGGATTGTCCGGATGGAGCTCAGGCGCAAGCTTCTTGCCATCCTGAGGCTTCGTCAGAACCGCCCGATGAATCGGCACCACCGGAACGCCCAGTTTTTTCCCGTGCTTCTGAATCATCAAATCACCGACACGCCCCTTCGGCGGCGGCTGTAGGACTCCCTTCGGCGAATCCGGCGTATTCTCCAATCCCTCATTCGTCCCATAAACCCCAATCAACTTCTCTACCTTCGTGTAGTAAGGTTCCAGATCATCGTAAGAAATCGGCCAATCAAAACCCAAACCATCACGTGAGTAGGGCTTAAAATCGTAAGGCCCATTTCGCAGCGAAATCCGCCCCCAGTGATTCGTGCGGCCACCCATCATGCGAGCGCGCCACCACCTAAACTGCTCCTCGGCTTTGTCGCTCGCTTGCGTGTATGGCTCATCGGGAACCTGCCAACCGCCATCAATCGTGGCATCGTAAAACCCGAAATTTTTATCCGGCGTGGAAGAGCCTCCGAGAGGGGCGTCCTTGCCAGTCTGAAACATCGGAGTCTCGGCTACGACATCGTAGGAACGACCTGCCTCCAACATGAGACATTTAAGTCCGGCAAGAGTCAGGGTGTAGGCCATCTGGCCTCCGCCGGCTCCAGAGCCGACGATGACAACATCGTATTCAGATTGCGCTTTCGAAATTGGAATCGTAGGCATGATTTATTGGGTAAATTCGCCGAATGGGCGTTTGGGAAATTTCTTTAGTTCAAGTGAGAGCTTGTCCTTCATTCGCTTCGTCACTTCAAGGTAATTGTCAGCGACATTTTGATCCTCCTCACGATCACTGCTCAGGTGATAAAGCTGATCGGCATCAAAGTAATGAGGATTCGACTTCGAGGCATAATGTCCCAGGTGGCCATTTCTTGTCAGATAAGGTCGCTTGATTTCTCCACCATCGAACCCCTTGAAAACCTCTCCGAACTCAACGCGGCGCTGCAATTCCTTGGGATAACGCACCGCGATATACTTCCACTCTTTCGATTTCACACATCGCGAGTGACCCAGTTCCCCGAAAAGGAATTCCCTCTCGTCATACTGCTTCCCAAACAAAGCCGGCTTGAAACTGCGGCCATCCATTTGATAGCCCTCCGGCGGAGTAATTCCGCAGAGGTCGAAAAGCATGGGCGCGATATCAATATTTGCCACAATGCTGTCATTCCTGCTCCCCGGTTTGATCGTCCCCTTCCACTGCATGAGAAGCGGAACTCGCATGCCATATTCGTGCAGAGTCGCCTTCCCGTGGCGATAAGAACCATGATCCGGGACAAACATGATGAGGGTTTCCTCCTCCAGCTTCATTGTTGAAATCTTATCGAGAATGGCACCGACGCCATCATCCAACCAAAGCGCATAAGCATCCTTTGGCTTAAAGCCAGCCTCACGATTTCGCTTCAAGACATCACTGCGCTTTGGCATGACGTTAAAACCCTCCTGCACAAAACCCTCTCCCGTCATTCGGGGATCTGCCGATAAAGAAAACTGATTGGCCCAAGGAGCAGGACCGTGATGAAGCGTCGTGGAGAAATAGAGGAAGAAAGGCTTCTCTGTCTTCTTATCCTCAATGAACTGCAAAGCCTTTGCTACCGTCCAATCCAAATTGTGCACGTTAAGTTGGTCGTTATGCAATTCCTTGAGATTGGCAGCGTAAACTCCGTCGGCGAAGTCAAAACCATACTTCTTAATCTCATCGCACCAGGTCTGGTGATTCTGACGCATCTTTTGATTCACCTTCGGATCACGTGGGTCGGCCTTCCGGGGATAGCTCAACAAGGGCGAACTCTTGGGGTGCTCCAACCAATCATGGCGCACCACATGCGACTTTCCCACAAAGCCGGTGCGATATCCGTTCTTCTGCAGAACCTTGGCAAGGTTCCTCCCGTCCTGCTCAAGCTCGCCGATATTCTCAACCTGAGTCTGATCACCCGGAGGGTGCTCCTTGAGAAAACGCTCACCCTCACAACGCCCGGCATAACGCCCGGTCAAAAAACTATAGCGCGAGGGTGAACACACTGTGGAAGTCACATTAAAGTCCGTGAAGAACAAGCCCTCTCCGGCCATCTGGTCAATGCGCGGCGTATGAACCTTCCCACCCATAAACGCCAGGGAATCCCAACTCTGGTCATCCGTGATGATAAGAACAATGTTTGGCTTTCCAGCAACAAGACCGGGTAGCGCGAGAAAGGAAATGAGAGCGAGAATCTTCATCGAAAATCTAGCGAGCCGAAGTCGCGAGGGCTTGTTTTTCCTTCAAGATCTTCCGGAATTCCTCGAGCCTGGGACTGAGATCATCTCGGCCTGCGAGGTTCTTTTTTTCCTCGGGATCGCGAGTGAGATTATAGAGTTCCTCCCCATCCGGCCACTTGCCGTAGCGCCAACGTTGATTGCGGAGGGCGTAACCCATGTCCTTGCCGCGGGTCACAATGCTGTAGGCATACTTCTTTTTCCCAAGACGCTCCGGGTGATCGAGTAATGGACGTAAGGAGGTTCCCTGAAGATAGTCCGGCGGCGTCAGTCCGGTGAGTTGCGCGAGAGTCGGATAAATGTCGATCAACTCAACCATCGCTTCGGACCTCGTCCCCGGCTTGGTCAGTCCCGGGGCGTGAATGATAAAGGGCACCTTGGCCCCGATGTCGAAGAGGGTCACTTTCCCCCACAGGAAATGATCGCCGAGATGGTATCCATGATCAGAAGTGAAGATCACGATAGTGTCCTCCCACTGTCCGCTTTCCTTGAGAGCATCGAAGACCAACTTGACCTGCGCATCGATGAAGGAAATACACGCGTGATAGGCCTGCATGTATTCGCGACGAAGAGCGTCATCTTCTTTGGAAAACTCAAAACCAAATTCCTTAAAGCGGGTATTCATGGCCCTCTTCGGCAGGGTCTCCCATAGGTTTCTCGGGTCCGGCTTGTAGACAATCCCGCTCGTCGGATAGAGATCGAAATACTTCTGTGGTGCGAGGAAGGGCACGTGAGGCTTTTGAATGCCGCAGGCCATGAAAAACGGCTTGTCTCCGTTGGGTTTTTCTTTGAGCCACTTCACGACCTGACGGGCATTCTTGCCATCCTTGTGTTGCGCATCGCTGAGCCCACTCGCGCCGTATCCCGGCGGCGTTTGGGCATCGAGCGTGGCCTTGGCTTTCTTTTCCAGAACGCGCCAGGCTTTGCGGTTTTTTTGGAGATCCACCGAGCCGTTCTCCGCTTCAAATTTCTTGCGAGCCTTCGTCACCACAGGAAGCTCATCATTTACAAAGCGGAGGAACTCGCTCCAGGCAATCTCCCCATGTTCATGTCGCGGCGAATGGAAAACCTTCCCCACACTTCCGGTCCAGTAACCATTCTTTTTGAAAAACTCCGGCATGGATATTGTCCCCGGCCGGGTCTGACGAATGTCCGCCTTGTTATCGATGACCCCGGACGATTGCGGATAGAGCCCATTCAAAAAAGAAGCCCGCGACGGCCCACACACCGGATACTGACAGAAGGCCCGATTGAAGGACATGGCTTCGGAAGCAAACCGGGATAGAGTAGGCGTCTTGATATGCGGGTATCCCGAAGTGGCCACATGCGTATTGAGATCATCGCAGACAATGAAGAGAACATTTTTCTTTCCGCTCTTCTTGGGTGGCGTCTTCTTCTGAGCGGGTCCCGGAACTTTCTTCTCATGAGGCGTCTTTTTTCCCGTCCCCTCTCCCTTCGACCAGTGAAAAGACTCACCCTCCAAAACAAGATCGTTACGGACGTTGTATTTGGCTTCCTGCGGAGCGAAACTCTTGGGCGCAACCTTTCGGAGAGAACTCTTGATTTCGTCGTACTTGGAATCCCCCGCTAGGTTCTCCCACTCATTGGGGTCCTTCTTCACGTCGTAAAGTTCCTCTCCGTCTTTCCCATAGGAAATGTAACGCCAATCACGATTGATCACGGCATATTCTCCCGGCGTCATATAGGGTAAATATACCTCGCGGTCTTTGGCCGCATCGGGATTTCCAAGAGTCTTGGCGAGTGAGGTCCCTTCGAGCTTCTGGCTGGGCTTCGACAAGCCGCACATCTCGACAAAGGTGGGATACATGTCGATCAAGCTCGCCGTGACATCAGTCTTCTTCCCCTTGGCGACTCCCGGACCGGCCCAAATAAAAGGCACATTGGAAGTGCGCTCCCAAAGGGTGTGCTTTCCCCAATCTCCTTTTTCCCCGTGGTGATAGCCATGATCACTCCACAACACCACAATGGTATTATCGGCATAGGGGCTGGCCTCCAGGGCATCAAGCACCCGCCCCATCATGGCATCAGCATAGCTCATGCAGGCCAGGTATCCGTGGATGGCGTCATCAACCGCATTGAGGCTCTCGAGCTTTTTGTGGATCTTGGAGCGATTGGTTTTCATCTTCCTCATCCGCTCGGGAAGATCGTCGAGGTCATCCGCTTTGTATGGCGGAAGCTCGATCTTTTCGGAGTCGTAGAGATCGAAGTATTTTTTCGGGCAATAGTTGGGGAAATGCGGCGCGTAGATTCCCGCTGCGAGGAAGAAAGGTTTGTCGTGTTTCTTTCCCAATTGTTCGACGGCCCAATTGATCCGCTGGGTGTCGGCCATTTCCTCTTCCTTGTCATTCGGAACTGGTCCCCACTCGAGGAAGAGTCCGCCGGTTATTTTTTGCCCCTTGTTGTAGATGCTATTCGGAAAAGGATCGGGAAAAGGGACCTCCTCGCTAAATGAATCGAGCGGCCAACCGGACTCGCGTTGCGATTTGTTGCGCAGAAAAAACTCGCTCCACCCTCGCTGGTCGATATTGCCCGCCGGATGGTGAAAGAGCTTCCCCGCTCCCAAGGTGGTGTAACCCGCCTTCGAAAAGCTCATCTGCATCGCTTCGATCTCGGGATGATGGGTAAAGTAGTTCGCGCTAATGTAGCATCCGGTCGTCGACGCGAACTGGCCCGAAAAAATGGCCGCTCGGGAAGGCGCACAAAAAACTCCCGCGGTGTGGGCATTGGAAAAATTCACGCCACGCCCAGCCAGCTTATCGATATTCGGCGTGATCGCTCTGGGTGTCGTTTCCAAACAACCAATCCAGTCGTTCATGTCATCGACAGCGAGGAAGAGAACGTTGGGGCGATCTTTGGCGACAGCCTGGCCGAGAACAAGGAGCAGCAGATAAAGTGAGGCGATTTTCATAAAAAAGTGAGCGGCTATTTGTTGGAAGTTTTAGAAGATGGCAATTCGCCACGAAGGAGTTTTCCTCCCTGTCCGGTGAGTTTCAGATAGTGGTCGCTTGGTAGGCCTTCGTAGTCGAGAAATCGCACCCCTTCCCCCACCGGAGGATGATTGGTGCATTTGAAAATAGCCGTTGCCTCATCGATTTCGTCAAACATTGCGATGTATGCCGTCTCCACGCCCGCTGCCCGAGTGCCCACGAATTGCTCCCAGAGAAAACGACCTTTTCGTCGGGGAATCGCTCCCAATTTCTCCCCATTCATATTGTGCCAGCTGAACCCGGGATAAAGCACCGGAAGGTAAGCGATCTTATTGACCTCACACCACTTTCGATCAGCGACCTGATTGGCGACATACTTCCCCGATTTAAAGTCCACCTTGTGATATCGTCCCACCGCCCATGGACTGATAATATCCGCCAACTTGAGCACTTCGTGAAATCGCTCATCCTTGGTTGCATCGCGCACCTGCTCCCGCCATCCAAAAGGAACCCCCAGCATGATACTCATGCCGCCCCACTCGGGATTCTGTTTGAGCAAACGAATAAACCATTCGACATCTTCGAGATTGTAGTCCCGGTCTTCATTAAACCCGACACCCCAAATAGCCACGAGAGGTTTCTCATTATACTGGAGGTGAGCGCGATCATTGGGGTCTGTTCCAAGCTTCATTTCCGTCCGTAGTTTCTTCCAGTCTCGAGCCAAACTTTTGAAGTCTTCTGGTTTCAAACCACTCAGATCATACATCAGGGCGTAACAACGCCCGTTGGCATTTGCGGCATCGCGACAATGCATCAGCTTTTGATTGTCCGATTTGAGGTGATTATAGGATCGATATTCTTTTGCCCCCACCAAGCCAAAGCGCTGCACAAATGCTCCGTCGATCCCATAGTCATTCATCCACTTGAAATGACGATTCACCGTTTTGGGATGCAGCGAGCTAAACACTTCCGCCGCACTGCCATCCTTCATTTTGAATGATGTGGCAAATTTTTCGTCCTGATCAAATTCAGTAAGATCCGGCCACAGATCAATGGTGCACGCTCCTGGCTCAAACTTCCGCCCCTTCTGATAATGATAAAATCCCATTCCCGAGCCATCACCTTCCGCACGAAACCATCCCTGATATCCCGTGAGCACCTTTCCCTTAATCCCACTCGGACGTTCGCTTCGATTACTCGTTTCCTTCGCCGGAGTCAAAACCCCATAGGCCTCGTCCATCGAAACAGGCTGGGCCGAAACTGAACCCAACAGCAGCGACGAGAGCAGAATGCGAAGGGAAATCATTTGTGAAGCATACGAGTTAGAATTTCAAATATTCCAGTCCCCAAATCGGGGACAACCTATTCAGCGATCATCTCAAGATAGAGTTTCTCCACTTTGTTCCGGGCCCATCCGGTCTTACGCAAAAACTTCAGCGTCGATTTAACCGAGGGATCATTGGCAAAACAGCGGATGCGAATCCGGTCGCTTAATTCGTCCCACCCAAAGTGCTCCACCAAGTCGGTGACGATTTTCTCCAGTGTTACGCCATGCAAGGGATCACTCATACCGGACGACAAAGGACGAAGGGTGAAACCACAAGAGCCTGGAATTGTTGGTCTGAATCTTCCCACTGCGCCGCATGCAGGGCCTCAATCTTCACAATCTCACCCGCCTTAAGCCAGCGCTCCACGGATTCCTTGTCATCCTCTGAAATGGCCGCGCCGACATCCTCAAGGGCAAGCTCCGGGTCCACAAAATGTAGCACGCCATTCTCGTAATGCGGCTTCAAATAATCCCATCCACATTCTCCGGAATACTTCGCCAGCTTCTCGCTGGTGGTGCTGCCGTCCTCACCCAGCATCCCGTATTGCATTTGCTCCGAATCGCTCATGAGAGAATCCTAACGGTTTGTGCTCCTTTTCCAAGCGTTCCGCTTTTGCGAATGCGGCAACGGAGACCGCCCTTGCCTTTCAGAAATTCCTCTGTGCCCGGCGCACAAGCCTGATCCATCCAGTAGCAGGGCTTTGCCTCCTCACTTCCCTCAAATTCCAATTCCCCAATCGCGAAACGCTTTCCAATCAAGGAATTTAAATCGACCCCATCGATAATGACATTACGCCGAAAGGCCGAGGTCTCCAAATCCGGTAGCAAAAACTCATTCTTCACCGCTTCATAAACCGCAAAATCGAAAAAGGTAATCTGCCCTTTGTAATCTTCCTTGTAATCAAAGAAGCGATCCCCCCGAACACCACTTCCCGAAACCAATTCAAAGGTGTTGCAATCAATGATTTCGTTTTCCTCCCGCCCCTTCCCGTGACGACCATAAAAATCGTGACCTGGTGAGATGTAGAGATGGGAAATTCTCCCGCTGCATTCGCTCATGCTCGAGAGTTATCAGAGAGTTCCCAAAAATCAATCAATGGAGCTTGTATGAAGGCCTCACGGCGGGTGCCGTCCTGACCGGAGCTCTGATAACCGGAGTCGGGAGAACCGCAGGTGACGAACGAATAGTCGGCACTAAACTCACCGGAGATCTCCGAATCGGGATCACCGGAGGACAATAAGTGGGGCTTGGTGACCTCCTGATCACCGTCCTTACCGGTGGGCAATAGGTGGAACTCGATGATCTGCCTGAGTACCATGTTGGGTGAATCACCGAAGATGAATAGCGATCGAGCGACGAAATTCCTCGAAGCCTAGGATTAGTGACTTGAGTGATTTGAATCGGCCTCTTGGCCGCAGCAAGCGCACGTTCCAGGGCGGCAATCCGCTTTTGGGCCGCAATCTTTTTTTGCTCCTCCTTGATCTTGGCCATACTCTCGTCGACCGCTTTCTCCCAACGATAGCGGGCTAATCTCTCAGATTTTCGGGCCTCCAAAAAACGAGTCACATCAAAATGAAACCTCTCCGTCCAAAGCGCAGGAAGATTCATGAAATCTATTCGGGCTACTCCATTTCGATGGGTAAACCGCACCCCAATTTCATCGACGCCGGTAATGGCCACATCATGATAAATCCGGCCCGTGCTCAACTCGAGTTTCTCATGCTTCTCGCCCATCGCAGCTCTTCTGGCCGCCTCGATATCTGCTCTCTTTGAGACCTCCTCTTTTTTAGGAGCCTCCGACTTCTCAGGAGCAGCCACAGGCTTGCTGACGACTGCCGGTTTTACTCTCTGAACTTCCTGTAATTTGGAACCCAGTTCCTCAACCGTGCTTTTGAGCGAATCAATCGCGACATCATACTTGGCGATCAGCATCGTGTGATCCCCTTCCGCATCCTCAAGATCTTTGTCCAAGGCCCCCAATTTTTCTTGCAGAGCCAGGATCTCGGCATCCTTTTCTTCATTCAATCTTTGCGAAGTCTGCGAATCATCGCAGGAAACAAAAGTAAAGGCGGCCAAAAGGCTCAATAAAGATGGAATTTTCATGATGTTAACGAGAGCTGATCACAGTGAGGCGGAAACTTATCGCGGAATATTCACTCATGGGACAAAAATATCCCATTTCTACCTAAAAAATCTACCCATCGGCACTCAACATGCTCCCTGCAAGACCCTTCCCGCCCAAAAGGGAAAGACGTCCAAATTCAGTTCACTGATATTCTCCTCTCATTTTCGACAATTCAGGGGGAAAAATAGCTGCTCCAGACCCCAATCCCGTCGATCTCACCAAAACTTCTCTCGAAAAGCAATTTCCTGTCAGTTCCCGCAATTCATGATTGGCTCGCGACAAGTTTCTTCATTAGATCGCACTTCCTCGGTCCCCGCATGCAATCTGACTATCATATCGAAGATCTCGTCTATCAAACCGGCGACCTCGTAGTCTTTCGCACCCGGAACAAAAAGGGCGTGGCCCACGCCGTCTCGCGAATCAAATTCCCCGACGAAATTCTCAGCGGGCTCGAGGGAGAGAGATTTCAGGAAGCCTACGACGAACTGCTCACCTTTGATCAACCAGGCATTCGCAATGTCATCGACGGAGGACAAGACCCAATCGATCAATTCCCCTGGGTCGCCACCAAATGGTCGGAGGGCTCGATCTTAAGTAAGAAATTCGAAGAAGGCCCTCTGGAAGAGGAAGAACTCCAGCGAATCCGATCCAGCGCAGAGGCGCTCATCGAAAAACTCGGTGACCGCGCGGCCGCTCTCTCTTTCAAGACA
>JAQWZU010000112.1 GCA_029253285.1 Akkermansiaceae bacterium
CATCACCTGGACTTCGTCGCCCGGAAAAAAGCGACGCGCTCGACTACACCAGCAACCTGAAGGGCTGACCGGGCAACGCCAATGACGTCATCCCAGCCGCCCCGATACGGAAGAGACCGCCTACCCATTCTCGACGTCGGAATTCGGACTCGGCAAAGGCACCTATTTCCGCATCCGCGAACTTGGGAACTCACTAGCGCTCGGAGACTTTCAGTCGGATAAACTGTCGAATCTGTGCGCTGAGCGGAGTGTTACTGCGATAGACTTCGCTCGACGTTCCATCGCCGTTGTTCACGCGCGAGATGAAGGTCGTCGACGTCGACCACCCCGCTAGATCCGAACCAACCTCGACCTCGTAGATCAAATCATCCGCAGCAAGATTGCGGCGGAATGTCAGGGTTAAAAACTCGTCAACCACCCCTGTTCCTGAATCGTGGCTGGCGACGGTGCCCGACGGCAGGAGCAAGAAATCGCCACCGTCGGCGTCGTTCGCACCGATCGCATATTCCAAGAACGCGACGATCGAATCGCCATCTCCGTCCGCCTCCGGATCGCCGGTAAAGGTGGAAGCATCGCTCGCTCCGGGGCTGCCCCCCGACGCGGTGCTCGCCCGCCAACTCTCCGGCAGCGAATGGTCCGGGGTGGTCTCCGGGGCGATCAGCACCAGGCTGAACCCGGGCCCGTCGGAGCTCTCGGGCCAAGGGAATTTGTCATCGTATTCGAAACGTTGGATGTCGGTCGTCCCGTCTTGGGCGATGATAGCGATTTCCTCGCCGCCATTCGCTAGGCTGGTGGCACCGAAGTCACCGGGCGCGATATTCATGCCCGCCGTGTTGTAGGCAGCGGAGAATCCCGCCAGGTCTTTAACGATCACCACGCGCTCCAGCGGTGCGAGCGTAAACCCTTCCGGGAAAGCATAAATCACGCCCGTAAGGGTGACACCTGTGAGATCGATGGCGTCTGTTGAGCTCGAGTTCATCAGCTCGATAAACTCGGTGGTCTCGAGGCTGCCGGGCGGGTTGTAGTAAATTTCAGACACCACGAGATTCGCGCTACTGGCAGGCGTGCCGACGATGAATGACGCCTCGGTCAGCGCCGACCACTCGCCAGAATTCAGCGCCCTGGCAAGCACCGGCCCGGTCTGGGTCAGGGTCGCACCGCTTGCGCCGCCGCCGTTCGGCTTGACCGCGCTGATCGAAACATCGATCCCCAGATCGCTGCTCCCAGCGGTCCCCTGGTGCACCTCAACCGCAATCACGTTCGTACCTTCGAGAAGATCGCCCGCGTTCAACGAGTAAGTGAATGGGTTGACGGCGCTCTCATCCGCATTGCCAGCGGTGCCAGCAGCGAGGTCAGCGTAGGCGTATACGATTCCCGGATTCATCCCGGTGCGTGCGATCTCCCGCCCGTTCAAGTAGACGATCGCCCCATCATCTCGCTTCACGCCGATCAACATTTCGGTGTAGTCAGCAGCGTTCGAAACGCTAAACTCCTTCCGGAAATAGGTCGTCGGATACTTGCTGTTCGTCTGTGGGCCGTAGTCGATCTCCTTGTTTATCGTCGCGCCAGTAATTCCGCCGTAACCGAGCATCGCCTGCCCCGTCCCCCACAGGCTGTCGTTGAAATTCGGATGCTTCCAGTCGCCAGTCCCGTAGCTGGCATGCCCGACCACCACATCGCTATTGCTCTGGGCGACTCCGGTGTCCAGGTAGGTCCAGCCCACCGCTTCGAAATTGATAAAATCGTCCTCGATCACCCCGCCGAGGATCATGGTCGCGGTCGTGCTGATCCCGCCATCGGGAAGGCGCGGATCACTCCCGTCGGTCGTGTAGTAAATATTCCCCACGCCAGCAGACATCCCGAGTTCGAAATTGGTCGGCACCGGCCCGCCATGCTGCGAGTAAACCGGCGGGTCAATCGACGGGTAGAGGTTCTGGCCGCGCAGTTCGTTGATAATCCCCCTGGAGTCATTCGCGTCGTGGATAATCGGGATGTGGGCACCGATCACGTGATCGCGCTCCACCAACCAATGCTGTTCGCGCGTGAAGTAGATCGGATTGTTGATCGTCGGCGGATAATTGTCGGCAAACGGGTTGGTCGAAGTCCCCGGCGTCGTTGCGTAATAGACGCTGTCCTGCACATCGCCCCAGCGCGCTGATTCTGCCATGATCGCCTTATCGATCTCATCGCAGATGGCCTGGAAGCGGCCGGTGGAATTTGCCAGCGTCAGCGCCCCACCGTTGAGCATGTGCTTGGCCACACGGTCGGCAAAATCTAGACGGAACTCTTCACTCAGCTTGAGCCGGGCGAACGGCGCCATCGAGCCACCGCTGCTGCCGTAGCGGTTCCATGTGAATTTGTCGAGAGAGATCTCCTGGTCCCAGACTTGGAAGCGGTAGCGCCCGTCGCCGCTGGCGGCATTCGCAGCCGCGTAACCGTTCTTGTTCGGCCAATCCTCGGCATCGGCGTAGAAGTGCAGGAAGATGTAGTCGATGTAGTTGTCGATATCGATCTTGGTCTTCGCCTGCTCGTAGACACTGTTGTCCGTGATGTTGCCGTTCAAGACACCCATCATCTGGCTCCACAGGGTGCCGGGCGAACTCATGTCGGCATTGACTTCCCAGTCTTCGACCTCACCGCCGTGGTGATCAGCATACCAGTCGTCTTCGAGCCGCTCCGTCAAGTCGTGCAGCCCCCAGTAGAGTCCGTTCACGTAGAGGTGGACGAAGTCGCCGTTGCCGGATTTGTTGCCCATCGCGGCCATCGAGTCCTTCATCCACACGTCGCGCATGTACATCGAATCGTTCGGGCGGTAGCGTGAGGTCGACCACGAGCAGAGCGCCCATGAGTCGGTGAAACAGGCACGCAGGACCAGCTTGTTAAATTCCTCGACGTCCGTTTGCGGGAAGAGCGGGTAGCGCAGTTTTGGGACGCCGACTTCCGAGCTGAAAGTGAGGCGCAGCGAGTGCTTGTGCATCCGCGCCGGGCGGCGGCTGGCGTTGCCGTGGGTCTCGATCTTGCAATTCTCCTGGAACCCGGAGGAGCCGTCCGGCAGGATGTATTCGACCGAGCAGGTCCGCTCCGTGCGGTTCTGCGGGTTGGCGTAAATACCGCTCGCGTCGGACATAAAGTCGTCCGGGTTCATCGCGATCGACACCGTTGGGATGTCGAGCAGGGCTTCTTGGATCGTGTGCACCCCGAACCCGTTCGTGTCGTTGACAACGCGCGGGTCCATCTCGTAGTCGGAGGGGATCGGGTTGAACCCGTCGTGGCTACCCCAATCCGATGGCCAGCCAGCGGGGTTGGAGGGTTGCTGGGCGACATCGTTGACGAAGATGTAGGTGTGCGTATCGACGTTGGTGGAGAGCCAGCCGCTCTGGTAGGCGATCGCCCTGACTGACGTGGTCGTGGGCACCGTGATCGGACCGGAGTAGACCGTGCCGGACGTGGTGCTCGGCCAGGAACCGTCCGTGGTGTAGCGGATCGTGGCGCCAGCGGTCGCGCTGGTGATCGCCAGCTGGAAAGCCGTGTCGTGGAAGCCACGATCAATCGAGAAATTCGTGTCCTTCACGACACCCGGGAAAGCAGTCGTGTTGTTAACCGCGCCGGGGGTGCTGTCTTGGAAGAAGACCAGGTTGTTCGTCCCGGACTGGAGCCCGTAGGAAACATCGGTGACCTGCTCAGGGTATCCCGGCGCGAAGCTATCGTCGATGGTCGTGCCATTCGGCCGGACGATGGCCAGATACTCGCCGTTGCTGCCGAGCTGGAAATTCGTGTGCGGGTTGCCACCTCCATCGACGATGTCTTTACCGGAAGCGAAGACCACAAGGTAGCCGTTAGCGGCGATGGTCACGTTGGGGAAGTTCCACTGCGTGAGCAGGAACTCGTCGTCCGTGAGGTAGAAGCCGTCGAGGTTCACCGCCACGGTGTTCGGGTTGTAGATCTCGATCCAGTCGTGCCGGTCGCCGTCGCCGTCGCTGATATCGGTGTCGTTGCGCGCCAGGATCTCGTTGAGGCGCAGAGGCAGGAGGGTGTTGGGAAAATCTGCCGCGTTGGTAGGGTCGTTGCCCTCGGCGATCTCGAGGCCGTCGTTGAAACCGTCGCCGTCGGTGTCGAACAGGTTCGGGTCGGTGATGTAGCCGTTGGATGCACTCAATTCGTCACCGTCATCGATGCCGTCGCCATCGCTGTCCGCGACCAGCGGGTCGGTATTGTGGGTGTTGACCTCCGCGCCGTCAGTGAGGCTGTCGCCATCGCTGTCGGCGATGGTTGGGTTGGTGCCAGCCGCTTGCTCGCCGAGATTGTTCAGGCCGTCGGGTTCGTTGTCCCCGGTGCCGGTGGCATCCCCGAGCGTATTGAAATACGTCAGCTCCCAGGTGTCGTCGAGCCCATCACCGTCGCTGTCGTTGACCACCTCAATGAGGAAAACTTTCTCGAAAGAATCACTGTCCATGTCGGTCGTGCGGATGCGCACCGAGAGCATCGTCCCGCCGGGCTGCCCGCTCAGGTCGCGATCGGTCTGCAACTGGTCCCCGACGATCGCGAAGTCCGCGTTGTTGGTTGATCCGCTGCCGCCGACGAGAGCGTAGGTGAATGTATCGCCCGGTGTCGGGTCCGTCGTGCTCAGCGTGCCGACCGAGGTCCCGATCGTCGCGGTCGCTGCGATCGTACTGCCAGAAAGCGCGATGTCGGTCGGTGCGGTCGGAGGAGACGTCGAGGTGATCTCGAGGCCATTGATCGTAATCAGCTGCGTATGCACTGCCGCCCCTGCGAGCGGGGTGAAGCTCACCACCACATTGCTGCCGCCCACCGCATCAAAACTAAAAGTCACCGTCGATGGCAGCGTCGCCGGATCCTGATTTCCCGCACCACTGTAGGCCTGCGGGCTAGTCGGGTTTCCTCCGGGCGAGCTATCCGTCCCCGTAAAACTCCCCCCGGCTTCGGGCCCAGCGATCGGCGTGTAGCTGCTGCCCCCGTCGGTAGAGACCTCTAAATCGAATGAGCCCCAAACGTTCTCAGTATCGTGGTGATAAGAGAGCCACTGGTAGGTTCCCGCAGGCAGACTATCGAGAGTGAATGTGATGCGCGGCAGCCCGGCGACTGGACGGGTGTCGACGCCAATCCAATCCGTCAGCAGATCGAGCTTCTGGCCATTCCAGTTCGCATCGTTGCCCGAGCCGCGATCGATCATCTGCTGCACCGTGTTCGCGCTCGAGTCCGGAAAATCGACCGTCAGCGAGACCGTCGTGCCGAAGGCCGGGTAGTTGCGCGGGGCGACAAAGTCGGAGGCGCTCTCGTGCCCCGCATTGTAGGGCTCGTAGCCAGACTGGTTGTGAGGGCCACCATCCTGGCTGGTCGAGTTGAAGTCGACCAGCAGCTGGGCATTGGCAAAAAATGGAAAGCAGAAACTCGAACAGAGCGCTCCCATCGAAATCAGAAAACAGGATCGGAACATGGCGGGACAATGGGATGTTGTGAATAAAGTAGCGCAAGGATGCCGAAGCGACAAGGGCTTCCGGGACACGAAAAAGGCCGGGACACACGAGACGATCCGGCCTTCCTCAAGAGTTTGTCTCCAGACTAGCGGCGGCGGCGCAGGCCGAAGAGGGCAGCACTGATTAGTCCGAGGAGGCCAGTGCTAGGCTCAGGAATCTGCTCGAGTTCGAAGCCGTTGATAAAGAAGAACTGGTTGTGAACTGCAGGCGCAATTGCTCCAGAGTATGGTGCGAATTGGAAGGTCACATCGTTCGTTCCATCAGCCGTAAAGGTAGTGGTGTAGATCGAACCTTTTGCATCCATGTCAGCGAAGGTGAACGCGCGACCCGGAGAACCGTCAGTCTCAGAGTCAGGGCTTCCACCAGCGCTGCCGTCGGTTCCGTATCCATCAGCGAGTGCCGAAGAACCCGAACCAGTATCCAGAGAGACACTGAAAGCCGTGTGGATGTTCTCGGTGTCGTGGTGGTAAGAAGTCCAGCTGTAGGTTCCCGCTGGGAGCCCACCGAGGGTGAGATTCAAGTAAGTCGAAGTTCCAACAGCACCGTCCCAGTTGCCGTTGCCAGCGCGGGTGTCGGAGCCAAGCCAATCCTGCACAAGGCCAATACCGGTCGTATCAGTCCAAGAGGCATTGTTGCCAGCACCGCGAACGATGGAGTTCCGGACAGCGAGAGAAGTGGTGTTCGGCCAAGCAGCCGAGAGATCTACGTTTGCAGCTCCGGTGTTCACGAAAGACGTTGAAATTGTCTGGAGAGCACCAGTGCCTGCCGTCTCATGAGGAGTTGCAAAGGCAGTGTAACCTGCCTCCACGGCTCCGTTGCCGAAATCAATCGAGAGGGCAGCCTGAGAGGCGGCAGTGAGCAAGGAAAACGTCAGGGCGCCTGCGAGGGTGTGCTTTTTCATGGGCTTTTGTCTGAATGTTGGGGATCTGGATCGGCAAAGACCGAAAAAAAATCGAGAAGTAAGGAGATACCCAGCAAAAACAGCTTGAACAAGGTCAAAATAGAAAAGCGGCGTTTCCCGCCTAATTCACTACCCGCACACGGATGAAGTAGCGATCACCCAGATCCCGGTCGGCGACCCCGAATGTGAAGGTGGTTTCCTCGGCATCGCCCGCAGCAGCCGGCAGGCTGTCCTCCAGATCACCATCCCACAAGTTCATGTCGGCCGAAATATCGATCGAGAACACCTGACCTGGGGTTGATGGCCAGGTGATCGACATTCTGTCCGTGTCCGGATCATAGTCGATGTTGGTGATGGCGAGTTTGGGGAAATCCGAAGAGGTCTGAATCAAGTCGAACCCGTTGATCGCCATGAACTGCCGGTGCACCCCGACCTCCGCGAGAGGGATGAACCGGAACACCACGTCGGCGAGCCCATCCGTCGCGAAATCATGGCGGACAGTCGAGGAGAGCGAGGCCGGATCAGGTCCGGTCTCGATCGCGGGGTTGGCGGGACTGCCACCCGTGTTACTCGAGGTCATCTGGAACTCGCCGACATCTTCGTAAGTCGTCCCACCATCGATTGAGATTTCGACGGTGAACGGCGAGTGGATGTTCTCGGTGTCGTGGTGGTAAGAAGTCCAAGAGTAGGTGCCGCCCGGGACGCCATCGAGCGCCAACAAAATCGGAGTCGGATCACCGTTCTCCCCATCGTAGTTCCCGAGACCGCCGACTGTTGTGCGGGTATCTACCCCGATCCAGTCGGTGACCAGCTGAAGCTGGGTCCCTAACCAGTCGGCATCATTCCCCGCCCCGCGATCGATCATCTGGTAGGTGGTGTTCACCCTATCCGTGGCAGGCCAGCTCGGGGTGAGCCCGACCATGGTGCCGAACGCCTCGTATTCCATGCGGACGAAGTCATCGACCACCTCGTGCGCCGCGTCGTAGTTCTGGTATGGGGGGCCGACCGGGTTCGCTGCCCCGTCCTGAGTGGTTGAGTTGAAGTCGATGGAAAACCTCGGCAGCGACCCGGGATCTTCAGGGTCGGTCGGATCCGTGCCGTTGGTGATCTCGATTTCGTCAGCGAAGCCGTCCATGTCCGTGTCGATCAGGTGCGGGCTCGTGCCGGGCTGATCTTTGTCAACGTAGTCGAGATCCGGATTCTCGACCCCGTCGAGCAGGTCGTCACCATCAGTGTCCGGGCTGAAGGGATCCGTCCCGCGGTCGGTCACACTGACCCAAACCCCGGTGTCCGTTTCCGATCCGTCGTTGGCCCCATCGTTGTCGGTATCTGGATCGAGCGGATCAGTGCCGACAATCTCCTCGTTCGCGTTGGTCGAGCCATCGGAGTCGAAGTCGTCGTCAGGCAGCACATCTGCAAGCGCCGCGATCGCGTCATCGGGATCAGCATCGATGATTTGTTGCTCGTATTCGTCGCGCATCCCGTCCATGTCGACGTCGCTCGGCATCGGCACCAGTGTCAGGGGCGTGACCGTGCCAGCGGTGAGCATTGCGATATCCGAGGCGAGCAGCTCCTGGTTCCAGACAGCCACATCATCGATACTGCCGAGGAAGTTGCAGCAGTTTCCCGCCCGCAGGATCCCGCCGATGGTTGTGATATCCGGGGTGAAGGTTGGAACTGCGTTGTAATCCACCGAACGGTCGAACACCCCGTCGATGTAGATATCGAGATTACGATCGGAACCCCCGGTGAAGACCACGTGGCGCCAGGTAGAATCGAAGGCATTCCCGTTGGAGTAGGTGTGCCCAACGGTCGCAGCCCCGGCGCCATTTCGGATATAGACATCGAGCCGCGCATCGGCGCCGGTGTTGTGCGTGCCTATATTAAACAGTGGCGCCTCATTGAGGCCCTGCGACTCGGAGAAAATGCGGTCGTCCAAATTTGCTGTGCCGTCGCCATTGACCCACATCGACACCGTGAAATCTGGCAGATCGGTAATTCCCATCCCAGTGCCGGGAGCCGGGTTGATGATCCCGTAGGTTCCTGGTTGCCCGTCAAAAGCCACCGACATCGTGCCGGAGACCGTAGCAGGGGCATCGGCCACATAGGAAGCCCCACCCATCAGGGTCCCGTTGTTCCCATTTCCGGAAGAGTCATCAAAATTGCCTTCAAAATCCCAGTAGCCGATCAGATCAGCTCGGGAATAGGAGGAAAGAGCAGCGGCGAGAATCGTGAGGGTAAGGAGAGATCGTTTCATGAGGAGGGTTAGGTGGCTTGGGGGAATAGACCCCCTTAAGCATGACGCGATCAGCAGATTTCGGTCAAGCACCAATCAGATCCTCGTCTAGCAAGTGGACAGGGGCAGCCGCCAGGTGTATCGGGATTGCCACCATGGGTATTGACCTCATCATCTGGCGCGACGACTTCGACGGGGAAGAACCGGCCGATGCTTTTCGAACAAAGGTTGAAACGAGAGCGCACGTTGCTGGATCTCTTTTCTGGAAAGTTGCAGACCCCGCGCCATCGAATCGAGATGCCTGTGAATTAACCCCCTTTCTCCCCCATGTATTCCGCCAAACCCTGATTTTCGCGATCTTTTTGCCAGAAGTAAATTCCTAGTAGTTATCCCGATCGCGCGCAATTAGCTTAACGGCTGGCTAAGTTACGTTTCGGCTCTTTACCAAATCCATGGATCTCCAACCGATCGGAATACACCTTAACGATCGAGTAGGCGGTATCCTTGGCTGTCTCAACCATCCCTTTGACATTGAGGTAGTGGATTCCATGATGTTCATGGTAACGGCCGGCGTGGTGATGGCCATTGAAGTAGGCCACCACATGCTTGTGCTGTTCAAGCAAATCGACGAGCGCTCTGGAATTCCATGATCGAACGGCAATTCCATTACGCATTGCGGGAAAGTGATTAAAGATCAAAGCTCTCTGACCTTGCGCAGCAGAGTCCACAAGCTCCTTGCGTAGCCAGGCCATTTGCTGGTCGCCAATGCCGTGGCTGTAGGATTTTGTTTTGTCACCACCAGAGGTTTTTAGCTTCTGAAGGTTCTTCTGTGCTTCTTCAAACGGAGCGCTTCCCTTGGAGTGAGCATAGCTAGCCAACTCGGTGGCATCGAGTCGGATGAATCTCCAACCTTTCCGGGTATCGGACAGATATCGGGCTTTCATTCCCAGCGCTGCGGGGACCTTGGCCTTGAATTTGTCATCTACGGAAAAATCGTGATTGCCCAAGAGGCTGCGATGTTCCGCCTTCAGACCTTCATAGATTTTCATGATCGGGGCGATGCTTGCGAAGTCGCGATCGATGATGTCACCGACGGTCACGACAAATTCGAGGTCCTCTTGATTGAGGTGGGTGATGCAGGCTTTCAGCTTGCCCAAGGAAGCGCGGAAGTGCCTGCTGCCCGCCGGATTAACATCAGCGTATTGCGGATCACCAAGAAGGCCAAATGAAAATAAAGGGCTCTCGATGGCGGCAGGTTGTGCGAGGAGCTTGTCCGACAAAAAAGCCCCACCAAGTGCTGGGATCGTCAGTCGCAGAACTTGGCGACGGGAGTAATTTTGGGAATCCATGGGATTGTGTGCAGTTATTTTCTCTTGGAGAGGAGCTCACTGACCATGGCGAGTGGGCCGTAATTAGGCAAAGAGAGATCAAACTTGCCCATCGTTCCGCCAACCCTGATTTCCGCGATCTTCCCGCCAAAAGCAATTTCCTAGTAGTTGTCCCGATCGCCCGCAATTAGCTTAACGGCTGGCTAAGTTACGTTTCGGCATGGAGTCCTACTCTTGGGTCCGCTGACATCGCGCGAATTTGCGCAACGGTAAATTTAGCATCTCGTTCAGCTTCTATCCCGCTCAAAGGACCATTACTCGTCGGGCGAATCGGAACCTTGGTGTTCGGGGTAGACTCCTTTTTGTATAGAGCTAGACAGAATTTCCCTACTGCTTTTGTTAATTCGACCACTACTCCTCTCATCAAAAAGAAACATATTTGAGAGATAGATCATCAGATGAATCAACTGAGCTGATAAAAAAACGAGCAGCACCTTCCACCAATCGAACGCTCCAAAAACAAGAAAGACAAAGGAGATTAGAGAAAATACCAATTCAAACTTTAACAGAGTGAAAAGCATCATCCCAAATGGCTCAGTCTGATTCTCCCGATCACTCCAAAAATGAATGAAAAACAGCACTCCTATCCCCAGAGAAAAACCCATTAGTCGATAGAAAATTTCTGGAACGGACCCGTTGAAGACATAAAGCAAGACGCTAATGAAAAGCAACAGGCAAAATGATGCTGTTGCAAAAACAACACCTCGTTTTAAAGAAGCAAGATTCATGAATTCGCCGAAACCACTAGCGCTACTTTTGCTAATTCAGAAGAGTTGACCGATTTACTAGCGAAAATTATCTGTCCTCCCGAGCCTGAAACAACGAGCGACCTTTGCCTTGAAAAGAGTAAAACAAGGACACCAAGCAAGAAAAACAGGAGACCCATTAAAACCTCGCCCTGTAAAATCACCGCTCCTCCAAGCAGCACGGCGAGAGTTCCAACTAAAGCTGCTATACCGTTTAGTTTATAACCAAGGGATACAAATCCAGAATGACGTATATTCATCTGCTGGATTTCAAAATCTTTAGTTTTCTTTTTGAAATAAATAATTCTTTTGTTCGTCGCGATCAGTCGACCTTTATGGGATAAAATCATACCCATAATACCAAGGTCGCGGACACCTTGACGCAGATCTAATAAATGTTCTTCGCCCTTATTGAGAACCACATCTGGCGTAGAAGCCCCTTCGAGTTGTATAATATTAGTACCGGTTTCCATAGCTGTTAGAGCCTAATTGGCAGGTTCGTCCTAGTCACGAAGAATTTCAAAATTATTTCTTTTCTGCAAGATCAGCAGGGACGGATTACAAAAACCAAAAATCAACGATTATTGCTAACCTCCTTGATCGTTTCGGGTTGCAAAGACAAAAGGAAATCTTGGATCAAGGGAAGGTAGCACACCGATGCCATTGGTTTGTCCAACAAAATACTGAGGGTGAAATCCCACTTTCCTTCTAGCGCCCGTGATCTAAAGGTGCTAAGGCAGCCTTGACCCGACCTTGCCGAAGAAGGCCTTCCCTAGTTTCCGCCAAAAGCGAATTCCGAGCAGTGGCAGGATGAAACAAAAACCCGGCAGCTTTCCTGTTTTCAGGATGCGCTCCGGTGTCTAACATGTGGTCATGTCGTTCGTTTCCCGCCGCCATTTTCTAAACACCTCCGGGGCCACGCTTTTCGCCGCTCAAACCCTGGGCCAGGCGACCAACTCCAAACGCATCAAGGCCGCTCAAATCGGCACGAAGCATCCTCACGCGGAAGGAAAGTTTACCACCATGCTTGATCTGGATGATATTTTCGAAGTGGTAGGGCTTTGTGAAGAAGACAACACGCAACGCGAACGTGTTTCTACCCGCCGCTCGTATCAATCATCCACTTGGCTCACCGAAGATCAGATCCTTGGTGATCCTGAAGTCATGCTTGTCGCTGTTGAGACCGATATCGACAATCTCGTTCCTACTGCCTTGCGATGCTTAAAAGCCGGAAAACATATTCATCTTGATAAGCCCGCCGGACAAAAATTGGCACCTTGCAAAGAGATGCATCACGAGGCTGATCGACGTGGGCTCACTATCCAGATGGGCTACATGCTCCGGTATAACCCTGCCTTCGAGTTCCTCTTTAAAATCGTCAAGGAAGGTTGGCTTGGCGAAATTACTGAAATTCACGGGCATATGGGGAAAAAAGCTTCTCCAGGATTACGCAAAGAGCTTTCCCAATATCCAGGCGGTGGGTTGTTTGAATTGGCCTGCCACCTCATCGATGCCCTTGTCACCATTCTTGGGAAACCAAATAATGTCCACGGCGTGCATGTGAAAACACAAGGAGATGCTTTCAAGGATAACCAAATCGCAACCTTTCAGTTCGACCGTGCTCTCGCTACCATCGGGAGTAATCATAATGATCCCTTCGGTGGACCTCGACGGCAATTCACTGTTGTTGGGACAGAGGGCACCCTGGCTATCCAACCTCTTGAGCCACCCAAGGTATCACTCGCGCTTACCAAAGACCGAGGCAAACTAAAACGAGGCACACAACAAATTCCCATGCCGAAAACCGAAGGCCGCTACCACGGGGAGTTTCGTGACCTGGCCAAAATCGTGAAGGGAGAAAAATCACTTGGCTGGAATTCCGAACACGATCTTATCGTTCAAGAAGCACTTATGCTGGCATCGGGACTCCCTCTCGACGATTAGCGCCATTGGAAAAATGAGCTCTTTTTTCGGCTTGATTGACCTTTTGTGTCGAAATCAGCCCCTTTTCATCCCCATGGGTTCCGCCAATCTCCGGTTTCCACGACCTTTCCGCCAAAAGCAAATTCCTGGCAGTCAGTCACTCTATATAATACGGTGAGAGACTTTTTGCTCTCTAATATGGGTGCGACCTAGATTGGTTTGTTATCCTTTGGCCCAAATGCGACTTCAACTCTTTCCCGCCAAAAGGAAATTGCTTGTAGTGCCAAATGCCTCTTGGTGAGACCACTACAATGGAAGCACATTTTTGTAATGGCTGGCTTTGCTTGGCCCTTGTAATGTCGGCTCAATACGTTCAGAAGAAAATGGTGTTCTCTTTGACTTTAAGTTCCGTGTCTTCGTCTACTACTGCCCTCTTAACGGAACACCTTATGGATTTCCCTTGGGCTCTCACGACGTTGGGTATTGAGGATCTCTGGGGAGAGCGATCTCCCCTCGTGATCGGCGAGGTAATTCTCCTTGGCACTGTGATCTACTACTTTGTGTCCTGGTGGCTGGTTGGGAGGGAGAGGCACAAGGCGAGCGGACGCTCGAAACAAGAACCCCCGACTGGGTATTCCCCTGCCGCCCTGCGTTATCTCTGGAGTATCGAGGATTGCCCGGTCGGGTATGACGATGGAGCGTTTACGGCATCGGTCATTGGCTTGGCAGCAAAGGGAGCTTTAGCCATTGAGAAAAATGGAACTACCTTTTTGCTTCACGACCAGGGACGGGAGGGAGTGGAGCTACAAGCAGATGAGGAGATTGTGTATCATGCTCTTTTTCACAAGCGGAGCGCAGATCCTACTACGTCGCATGGAACCTTTACTTTAGGGGCAAGCGGTCGAGAGCTCTACGGAGAAACTTTTGCGAGAGCGAGTGATGCCTTGGAGAAAAATTTACTGACACGGTTCAAGCGGGGGGAGGACTACCGCAAGAAGAATGGATGGTGGGTTTTTATCGGGGTTGTGAGTTCCCTCTTTGGAGCCGGGCTTGTTGGGATGGACCCCTCAATGCTGGAGGGC
>JAQWZU010000114.1 GCA_029253285.1 Akkermansiaceae bacterium
GGCGCTACCGGTGTCGATGAGTTGAATGTGATCGGGGAGAGAGGTTTCCAAGGCCGGCCGGAGAAAGGGGTAATGGGAGCATCCCAGAATGAGGACGTCTGCACTGGCTGCCATCATGTCGTGAGTATATTCGATGATAGCAGATTCGACCAGTTCTCCTTCGAGGGTGCCAGCTTCGACCAGTTCGACGAACTTCGGGCAGGGTTGGGTGATGACGCGGAGGTCGCGGGCGTGTGTGGAGACGAGGTGGAGGAATTTGTCTCCTTTGAGCGAGAGTTCGGTGGCGAGAACGCCGATGGTGTTGGTCTTGGTGAGAGCGGCTGCGGGTTTGACGCCGGGCTCCATGCCGATGAAGGGGACGGGGAACTGAGCGCGCAGGGCTTCGATCGCGGCGATGGTGGCAGAGTTGCAGGCGATGACGATGAGTTCGGCCCCTTGCTCGATGAGGAGCTTGGTGAGGGCGGAGGTCCGGTTGCGGATTTCTTCCGCAGAGCGAACTCCATAGGGGCACCAGGCGGTGTCGGCGATGTATTGAATGGAAGTGTCGGGAAGGAGGGCGTGAATTTCCCGAAGGACCGAGAGGCCCCCGACACCGGAATCGATCATTCCAATCACAGGGTGACCTTGGAGAGCTTGGGGATGAGGGCAATAAAAAAGCCCGACTGAAATCAGCCGGGCTCCTTGGAAATATCGAGTGTCCTTGCTTATTCGGCAGCGGCAGCTTCTTCGGCTTCCACGGTCACGGTCACGGAGGTGGTCACTTCAGCGTGAAGCTTGATCTCAACGTCGGTCTTGCCGGTCGACTTGATAGGCTTGCCGAGGTGGATCGCGGTGCGGTCGATGGAAACGCCTTTGTCTTCGAGAGCCTTGTGGATGTCGAGAGAGGTGACGGAACCGAATGCCTTGCCGTTGGCGCCGATGGAAAGGGTGAACTTGGGCTTCATGCGGGCAATCTTGCCGGAAAGCTCCTGAGCCTCAACAAGCTCCTCGGCTTCGCGCTGAACGCGGGCTTTCTGGAGGTTTTCAATCTGGCGAAGGTTGCCTTTCGTTGCTTCGTAGGCCTTTCCTGAAGGGATCAGGAAATTGCGGGCATAGCCGGCTTTGACTTTCACTACGTCGGCTTCAGCGCCAAGAGAGTTGATTTTTTCGCGGAGAATAACTTCGGTAAGTGCCATGATCTTGTTGGAAAAGGTTCGTTGGAGGGCGGGGAATAGGAGTTTGGTGAGGGAGAGTCAAGGAATTATCAACCTCGCTTCCCGATCTTCTCAAATCCCGCCGAATTGCTCTTATCGCAGGGTTGCGTGGATCTGCTCCAGAGTCATCACGGCGTAGGAGCTGACCAAAATCGGGTCATTTTCCATCCAGCGAGCGGTTTTGTTGATCCATGATCCGTCCTCACGCTGGGTATTGATGACTTTGGTGGAGAGTTCGGCGCGCCAATCGACTTTTTTGCCAGTTTTGGTCTCTAGGGCAGGAATATTGGCCGCAGCGAGGGTTTTAGCCATAACGTGATAGTAGTAGTAGAGCCCTTGTTGATCCAAGCCGGGGTTTTCCTTGAGGGTGTAATTGTTGGAGAGCCACTTAATGACCGCCTTGACCCGTGGATCTTCGGCGTCGAGGTCGGCGTAGACGAGGGAAAGGAGGCCCGCGTAGGACATGGAGCCGTAAGAACGGAGGGCTGTTTTTCCGCTTTCATCGAGTTCTTCGCCGGCTTTGGAGTTGCCGGGAAAGTAGACGAAGCCTCCGTCGTTACCGGCATTTTCGGTGTCGTTGGTTGCCTGCAGGTTTTGGCAGCGGCTCACGAATTCAAGGGCGGCGCCCCAGTCGAGTTCGGTGACTTTCTTTTCGCCGGTGTCGGTGGCGAGTGAGCGTGTGTGGTAGAGGGCTTCGAGTGCCAGGTGGGTATTCGAAAGGTCCGAGTGCTCGTAACTTCCGCCATAGCCAATGCCGCCATCGAAGGAGTCGTCACTTTCGTTTTTGACGCCCCAATCGGTTTGTTGTCCGATGAGGAAGCCACGGGCTTTCACGATGGCCTCTTTGTATTTCACCGGGTCGGCGATGTAGAGAGCCATAATAGCCGAAGAGGTATTGTAGGTGGCAAGCCCGGTGCTGTAGATGCCGCCGTCTTTCTTTTGTTGGGCAGCAAGCCAGTCGAGACTCTTGCTGAGATTGGCGGGAAGTGGCTTTTTGAGATTAAGTGAAGGATCGGAAAGCTGAGCACGAAGTGCATAGGCGGTGAAAGCGGGCAGGGAGGGTTCGCCCCAATAGCCATCCTTATGCTGTTTCGAGCGGAGATAAGCGTTCCCTTTTTTGATGGTCTCCTGCATCTCCAGCTTGATGGAAAGGTGACCTTGGTTGTCCTGGGCATGCAGAAGGGAGAGGGACAGAATGGCGGCGGTAATCAGAGACTTCATGGTTGGTGAGGTTTAATAATGATTTTGACAACGGTCCCTTCTTTGGGCGCCCGCTTGGTATTGGTAATCCAGATATCGTCGTTCTGACGATCTTTTCCGGGGTAATTAATCATTGCGGGTTGGGAGGTGAAGACGGCAATGAGATCGCCGGTGACATCTGCTTTGAATTTTCCCTCGTGGATGTAGGAGCCCGTATTGAGCCAGGGGCCGGGGTCCATGGTCTTCTCGGTCACATTGTTTAAAATGAGCTCATTGAGGGTGACCCGTTTTTTATCCTTCCCCCATTCGACGAAAATATCCATGCGAGCTGCGGCTTTGGTTTTGGGGGCTACCTCCGGGTATTGTCCGGTGGGACGGTAGTCTTCATCCACGATTTCAAAGAGCTCGGGTGATTCTTTGATCCCAAGAAGCTTGAGGGCGATGTTGAGATTGAGCGGGGAGATGTCGGAGATGAAAAGGCTTTCGTGAATCTTGCCCTTTTGGTTGACGATGATGAACTCGAGAAGACCTTCGGTGAGATTGACTCCGGCGCCGAAGCTGATTTCGCGGGTGGCTTTATTGAGGTGCACCTTGCCGATTTTATATTCGGCGTCGTTAATCTTTTTTATCGCGGGCTGGGGTGGTGCTGGCACCGGGTCCTGGGCCTGCAAAATAGGCCCGACAAGAGCGATCGCAAGGAAAGTGAGAGTAGCTAGGTGGTGCATGACTTAGGCAGTTTGTAACGTGAGGGGAGATGATAATCTTAGAATTAATTCACTCCGGGCTCCGAAGCTCCGGGGCTTCGGTGGGGTTGAGAGGGAGGGCTGATTTCGCGGGACTGAGCGATTCAGCGAAGTCCCGCCACATTAAGCGGGTAATCTGGGTGGAAAGAAGTGTTTTTGGTGCTTCGTCGATTGGGAGCGGCAGAGGATAGTCCGCTTTCTCCAGCTGGTTCCGGATGGAGTGAAAGGTCATCAAGATCAGTTTGTCTGCGAGTTGGTCCGGTGTTTCGGGTGGTTTGACCGAAAGGACGGGGGTGGGTTTTCTTGGGTCGGCGGTCGCAGAGATCGAGAGGGTGATCGGGCTATTGGGAATGATTTCCCCGGGTTCACCCCGGGTGATTTTGGGGGAGAGATCGATTAAGTTGCCTGAATGCTTTTTGATCATCGTGGCAATGTTGAGAGCGGCAATTTTCAGCTCCGGGCTGGCGTCTCCGGCCGTCCCCACATTGAAGGTGAGATTGTATGCGCCTGCAGAATCAATATTCCAGGGGGGGAGCGAGGGTTCCAGGGCTCCTATTCCCTGTCCGGCTTCCTGGAGTTCGGCGGGGGAGGATTTGGTGGTGTCGATGATTCGTTCCAGAGCGAGAAGTGAGCGTTGGAATTGTCCCATCGTTCTCAGAACGGAGGAGAGTTCGAGGAGGCGTTCGGCGGAATTGTTTTGGGCAAATTCACGATAGGCATTCAGACCGGGGGCGGCCTCGAGATCTCCGAGTTCGGTGCCGGTAATCGGTCTGACTTCCGGTTCCTCTGGGTTAATCGGATTGATTTCCAGGGGCTCGAGAATTTCGGGGGCTTCTTCCAGTTTGGGTTGGAGGATGGAAACTCCCACCGCGAGGTCTTCTCCAAAGTCCTCGTGGGGCAGCAGGGTGTTGCCGGGAGTCATGAAATCAAGGTCCTTCGTCCTGAAATACCAGGTTAGAAAGATTACCCCCAGGGAAGCGAGGAGGGAGATGGACCAGTGAATTCGCACGCGCTCTTAGATTGTGTGTTCGCGGGCCATAGGTGAAGTGCAAAAAAAAGAGCCGCTTGGAATGAATCCAAACGGCTCGGAAATTTTCTTTTCCTGAAAAAGGATTAGTCGGCGTTTTTGACCTGGATGGCCTTCTTGCCAACGCGGTCGCGGAGATAGTGGAGCTTGGCGCGACGCACTTTGCCTTTAGAAACAACCTCGACCTTGGCGATGCGTGGGCTGTGGAAAGAGTAAACACGCTCCACTCCGGTGCCGTAGGAAATCTTGCGAACAGTGAAGGCCTGGTTGATTCCGGAGCCGCCGATGGCAAGCACGATGCCCTGAAACATCTGGATCCGCTCTTTACCGCCTTCGACCACGCGATTGTGGACCTTGACGGTGTCACCGACGCTGAAGTCTACGGTATCGGACTTCATTTGCTCTTTTTCGATTTTGTTGATGATATTCATGGTCGTGTCGGTAGGCGGTTGACGGGGCGCAGGACCTATTGGAATCGGACTGTGAATGCAACTGTTTTTTCGAGGATGACGAGCATTTTTGCCGGATCGGGATTGGCGTGGGATGGTTGAGAAGGGCAAAAAAGCCGAAAATCGGATGATCTTCGGCTCCTTCGATAAAATTAATGAATCATCGCACGGATGATTATTGGGCGGTGCCAGGTCAGCAACCAGCTGGCGGAGGAGATGGCTCGTTGGCGCAAGAGGAAAGCCCGATGAGAGCTCCGACGGTAATAATAAGTGCAGCGATTTTCATGATTTGCAGTTCTAAGACGCTTGGTCGGGGGAGCTTATTCCCGGAAAATCTGATTTGCAGGCCTTTTTTCGACCTCGGATCACGAGTTGACAGGGTGCGATTGATTGCTAAAGTCCGCGCCTTTCCGGCGAGGGGCGTAAAATTGCGTCTCCTGGTTCGGAGTTCTGACACAATACAGAAGCAAAAACAAAAGACCCATGGCTACCAAAACCAAGGCTGCAAAAAAGGCCGCCAAGAAAACCAAAAACGTTTATTACTTCGGAGCTGGAAAGTGCGACGGAGACGGCTCAATGAAAGCCCTCCTCGGGGGCAAAGGCGCTAACCTCGCCGAAATGAGCAGCATCGGTGTTCCCGTTCCTGCTGGCTTCACCATCACCACCGAAGTTTGCACTCACTACTACGACAATGCTAAGAAGTATCCCAAGACTCTCGACGCAGAAGTTGAAGAGAACATCACCAAGGTTGAAAAAGCCATGGGCAAGAAGTTCGGTGACCTTGAAAACCCACTTCTTCTTTCCGTTCGTTCCGGTGCTCGTGAGTCGATGCCTGGAATGATGGACACGATCCTTAACCTTGGCATCAACGACGAGGTTGTTGAAGCTCTCGCCAAGAAGACCGGCAATCCCAAGTTTGCCTGGGATTCCTACCGTCGTTTCCTCCAGATGTATGGAAGTGTTGTGATGGAAGTGGAAGCCGAAGCCGGTGAGCACCACGATCCTTACGAAGTCATTCTCGATAAAGCCAAGGCCAAGGCCAAGGTGAAGGACGACTCCGGTTTGAAAGAGAAAGACCTCCGCGAAGTGGTCGCCGCTTTCAAAGCGCTGATCAAAAAGCGTTCCGGTAAGAACTTCCCTGAGGACCCACGCGAGCAGCTCAAAGGAGCCGTTAATGCCGTCTTCAACTCATGGCAGAACGATCGCGCGATCGTTTACCGCCAGAAGTATGGGATCCCCGCCGCTTGGGGGACCGCGGTTAACGTGCAGGCCATGGTCTTCGGTAACACCGGTAAGACCTCCGGAACTGGCGTGGCTTTCACCCGTGACCCGGCTACCGGCGAAAATGTATTCTACGGTGAGTATCTCATCGATGCACAGGGTGAGGACGTTGTTGCTGGTGTTCGTACACCGAAGCCCATCGCCAAGATGGCTAAGGACCTTCCCAAGTCGCACAAAGAACTTCTCGTTATTCGTAAGAAGCTTGAGAAGCACTTCCGTGACGTTCAGGACGTTGAGTTCACGATTGAAGAAGGCAAGCTCTGGATGTTGCAGACCCGTAACGGAAAGCGCACTGGTTTCGCTGCCGTCAATATCGCTCTCGACATGGTGAAAGAGCGCCTCATCAAAAAGGAAGAGGCGATCCTTCGCATTCCTGCTGATGACCTCGGTCACCTCCTAGCTCCAATCTTCGACGCCAAGGCTGAGAAGGCTGCCAAGAAAGTTGGTAGCGGACTTCCTGCTGGTCCTGGTGCTGCTTCCGGTAAGATTTACTTCAACTGGGAAGACTCGGTTAAAGCTGCTGAAAAAGGAGAAAAAGTCATCCTTGTTCGTCAGGCCACCTCTCCGGAAGACCTCCGCGGCATGATCGCTGCTGACGGAATTCTCACCACTGAAGGTGGAGCTTCCTCACACGCTGCTCTCGTTGCCCGTCAAATGGGTAAGGTTTGCGTTTGCGGAGCTCACGGAATGAGCATCGACTACACCAAGAAGACTCTCTCCGGTAACGGCGTGACTCTTAAGGAAGGCGATGAGCTTTCTCTGAACGGATTCGTTGGAGCCGTTTATAAAGGTGGCATTAAGTCTTCTCCTTCCCAGGTTATCCAGGGACTCATCGAGAACAAAGCCGCTGCCAAGAAGTCCGACACTTACAAGAAGTTTATGGAACTCATGAGCTGGACGGACAAGCTTCGTAAGCTTGGTGTCCGCACCAACTCCGACACCCCGGAGCAGGTGCAGCAGGCCATCAAGTTCGGTGCTGAAGGCATCGGCCTCACTCGCGCCGAGCACATGTTCTTCGAAGGTAACCGCATCGACGCCGTTCGTGAGATGATTCTCGCTGACGACGACGCCGGTCGTGCCAAGGCACTCAAGAAGATCAAGGTCTTCATGAAGAAAGATTTCATCGGCATCTTCAAGTCACTTGAAGGACGCCCCGCGACCATCCGTCTTCTGGATCCACCTCTTCACGAATTCATCGGCACCATGGACGCTGCTCAGAAGAAGGATCTCTCCAAGAAGATCGGCATGAGCGCTCCTGCCATCACCAAGCGTATCCATGCTCTCCACGAGGAGAACCCAATGCTGGGTCACCGTGGTTGCCGTCTTGGCATCAGCTACCCGGCTGTCACCGCAATGCAGGTTGAAGCCATCCTCGAGGCTGCTGCGGACGTCCAGAAGAAGGGCACCAAGGTTCTCCCTGAGATCATGGTCCCACTCGTGGCCTACGCCCGTGAGCTTGAACTCCAGAAGGACGTCATCGACACCACCGCCGCTGAGGTTCGCAAGAAGCTTGGTCTCAAGAAGAGCGAGCTGAAGTATACCGTCGGAACCATGATCGAGATTCCTCGCGCTGCCATCACCGCTGAAGAAGTGGCCAAGCACGCTGAGTTCTTTTCCTTCGGAACCAACGACCTCACTCAGACCGGACTTGGTCTCTCCCGTGACGACTCCTCCAGCTTCCTCCCAACCTACCAGGATGCGGAAGTTCTCAACAATAACCCGTTCGCCGGTCTCGACCAGGAAGGTGTGGGCAAACTTGTTGAAATGGGTGTCAAAGGTGGACGCACCACCAAGAAGAAACTCAAGATCGGTATCTGCGGCGAGCACGGCGGAGATCCTGATTCGGTGAAGTTCTTCCACCGCACCGGACTCAACTACGTGTCTTGTTCACCATTCCGCATTCCCGTCGCCCGTCTTGCCCTCGCGCAAGCTGCCCTCGAGGAAAAAGGAATGGCCCGAGGTGAAGTGAGCTAAACGCTGACCAGCCAAAAAACTTCAAAGCCCCGTTCGCAAAAGCGAGCGGGGCTTTTTATGATCACAACTCTTAATCCCTCCGCGCGCGTATGAAGTCGCCTTGAACGCCTCGGGTGATATTGAGGGTTTCCGTGAGGCCGATGTCGGGCAGTGAGCCAGGATGCGATAGTTTGCACAAGGAGGAGGTTGATTTTCTGAGGGAAATTCTCTAGGACTCCGGTGTCCGGGGAAACCCGGGTGATTTTCGGGAAGCTCGTCGCACGGGCAGGAAATAGATGGGGAATCCGGTGAAGGTGCTTCGGCGCTGTAATACGGAACGGTCCCGCCACTGTGAGTCTGGTAGAGATGCCGGATAAGTCAGATCGCCAGCCTGAAGATGATCATCAACACGACCTTGCGGAGTTCGGGGTCTTTGAAGAAACAAAAATAGAATGACAAAACACAGGGCCCAAACCGGGCTCGCACTTGTTGGCCTCCTCGGTGGTGCATCCGCCCAGGAGAAGGTTGAAGAATTGGAACCAGTGACCGTGCTTGCGAAGAAATTCGAAGCGGATCGCAAAGACACCGCTGCGGCAGTCGGAGTGGTGGGAGCGGCGGATTTGGTGAGAATGCAGCTGGATCGCACCCTTGATGCGCTCAACATCATTCCGGGCGTGCAAGGTCTCTCGACGGCCGGCTTGGTTGGAAATACCGGTGGAGCGATCTTCCGCGGGCTTCCAACTCCCTACACCCAGGTAGTGGTCGATGGTGTCCGTATTACCGATGCTACCAATGGCCTGGGGAATTTTCTCGCGGGAGGCCATGTCGGTGGTCTTTCGCAGCTTGAGATTCTGCGGGGCCCGCAGAGTGTTCTTTATGGAACGGGCGCTGCCGGTGGGGTGATCGGATACGAGACAGCAGTGGGGGATGGAGAGCCCACCTATCGGTTCTTCGGTGAGGGAGGTTCCTTTGATTCCTATCGTTCGACCTTCAGCTCGCAAGGGCAGTTGGGGATATTGCAGTATGGCATCGAGCTGGGTCGATTTGAAACCGAAAATGATACCTTCACCACTCTACCGCGACACGACTACGAACAAGATCAAGCCTCGTTGGCTTTACAATGGCGGGCGAGGGGAGACGTGTTGTTGAAATTCAGTTATCGCGGAAGTGAAAATCAACTGGGAACGACGTCGATCAGTCCGCTGTTTATCTCATATAGCGATATCGAAACCAAGACTCACCTGGTGGCTTTTAATGCGGAATATGAGGTCAATCCAGATTGGCAGAGCAAGCTAACGCTGGGATATTATGATGAATCCTATCTTGGAAATTTCGATGGGAGTTTCGGCCCCAGTGTTTTTGGCACGGACTTTGGCCGGCTCACCGTGAATTGGAATCAGCAGATTCAGTTGAATGAACAATTCGAACTTCTTACCGGTCTGGAATACTCCGATAGCAATTTTAAGAATTCATCGGGCCGTCAAACGGATTACCACATTGCGGGTGTTTATCTGCACGGAAACTGGAAACCGATAGGTGGTTTCTTGATTGAAGGTGGAGTGCGATACGATGAGCATAGTGAATTCGATGGTGATACGGCCTGGGATTTTGGTGGGTCCTATGAATTAGGTGGTTCCGGCACTCGAGTTCGGACGCGTGTTTCCCAGGCTTACCGGACTCCCTCGCGTCTGGATTCAGCTCGCTTTGCAGGTGCGTTTTCCACTCAGATTGCTAATTCTGATCTCGTATCGGAAGAAATTCTTGGGTTTGAAATTGGGATTGATCATGACTTTGGAGATCATCAACTAGAGTTAGGTTGTTTTCAGCAAGAGCTGAAAAACGCCATTGCGACCCGCACGATTGCGGCGGGGTTTCCAAGCACGACTCAACGGCAAAATCTCCCGGGAACCTCGCGGGTGAGTGGTGTCGAGTTGGCCTTGAGCGGTGAGCTGATTCGTGAGGAGTTGCGTTACCGGCTCGCTTGGACGGAGCAAGGTAAGGAAGAGGTGATTGATGTGCCGGATCGCATGATTAGTTTGGATCTCAGCTACGATGGCGGTGATTGGCTGGTGGGAGCCGGAGTGTCCCATGTGGCCGGGGCGAGTTATGGTGCGGATCCACTTAACTTTATCCCGACCGATGAACGCACGGTAGCGCGTCTCTACGGTGAGTATCAGGTGAACGAATACCTAAAGTTACACGCCCGGGTGGAGAACTTGTTCGATGAGGATTATCTCATCTCGGACATTTTCGGCACGCAGTTGGAAGGAGCCGGTCGTGCGGTTTCCGTCGGCGCCACCATCGAGTGGTAGAAGTGTAAGGGGAGGTGTTGCGAAAACACCTTCCCTTTTTTCACCCAGCGGTCTCCGGTGTTTGGCGATCCCAAACGTAACGCCGGAAGAGAACTTTGACCGCAGCCGTCATCGGGACTGCGAGGAGGGCTCCGAGAAATCCTCCGAGGATGAGCGACCAGAAGAGCATGGAGAAAATGACGGTCATGGGATGGAGCCCAACCGAATCTCCGACGATTTTCGGTGCCGTCATAAGCGAGTTGATCTGCTGCACGACAATAAAGATGGCGAGCACTCCTGTGACATACCCCCATTGGGGTAGGCCGAAGGGTTCAGAGCCCCCGTGGAAGTAGGCGATGATACAGGCCGGGATCAGGCATAGGATGTTTCCGATGTATGGGATGATGCCCAGGAAGGCCATGAAGACTCCGATGAGTAATCCGTAAGGAAGTCCGAAGACGGTGAGCGCAATTCCGACGAGAATCCCGTCAATGAAAGCGACGAGGACTTGCCCGCGGAAGAATGAGATCAGGTAGCCATTGATTTCCCGGAGGGTTTTCACGACTTCGTCTTTAAAGTGAGATGCTCTTAACGGAACATAGTCGGTCCAACCATCTTTAATGCCCTGGCTCTCCTTGAGAAAGTAGTAGAGGTAGACGGGGATCATGGCGAAGCCAATGATGAGCCCGAAGAAGCCTAGAATCTTTCCCGAGCTATTGGAAAGCCAACCGAGCGATTTTTCACCCAAATTGGAGAGCCATTGTCCTCCCTTGGTAACGCCAAAGTTTTCTAAAGCGATCAGCTCTTGGGCGTTTGTTTCGCCCGGGAGTTCGATTCTGTTGTTCCAGTTGGAATCGAAGAGTTCCGACAATTGAGGGGATGGGTTTTTCCCATCATCGTTGATGAGTTTTCCCGTGTTGGCGTCGAGTTGCCACTTGGATTTCTGGGGGCCGGTGAGTGAACCTCCGTTCTGCAGGCGCTTCTGGACTGCTTCGGGATCTTTTTGAAATGAGGTCTGCATGATCCAGCCATAGAGACTGTTTTCTTTCGACTCTTTCAAGGTGTCGACTTCCATCCAGCCCATGGAGCTTCCCGAATCTTTATTAAGGACGTTTTTGATTTGACCGGAAAGTTTGATTCCGACAATCGAGAAAAGGAGCCCAAAGAATAGGGCAAAGGTGGAAAAGACGATGACAATTCCTTTTATGCGGGAGAGGCCCTTGCCTTGCAGCCACTGCACCACCGGATCGAGGAGGTAGGCGACGATTCCTGAAACCGCGAGAGGAATGAGAACCGGCTGGAGGTATCCAAGAACGGAACTGGTCAGCCAAATGAGGCCGACGAGGAGAGCTCCGATGACAAGAATGGCCAGACCGGTGACGGCTTTCCAGAGGGTCTTCTTTTGGAACTGGCTGGGGAAAGAGGGTTCTTGATCCACGCCGGACAGGTTGCCCCTCATCGGGGATGGCGGGAAGTATAAATTCCTCCGGCTTTTGTCATCGGGGGAGCTAACCCTTGGCGATGGTGTCGAGAAGACCGTTTACAAAGGTCGCTGATTCGTCGCCTGAGAAGGAGCGGGCCAGCTCAATCGCCTCGTTAATCGAGATCGCAGAATCGAGGTCCGGCAGGGATTTTATCTCCCAGGTGGCGAGGCGCAAGATCGCGAGATCGACTTTGGAAAGTCGGGAAATGTCGAAGTTTGTCGAAGCCTCGTTGATCAGCTGATCGAGCTCTTGTTGTTTTTTTTCGACGGCGTTGACCTGAGATTCGACTTCCTGTTCCAGGGCCTTCATTTCTTTGAGGAGACGGTGGAGGTGGTCGAGATCACGTTGTTCCGGGAAGTGTTCGGGGAACTGAACCATGTGGGCCCGGTTGTCGTAGTCGTCGAGGCGGGCGAAGATTTTTTTAAGGTCGCTCGATTGCTGGGGAGGGAATCCGTCGATGGCAGGGAGCAGCTCCGCGCGTTTCTTTTTGAGGTCGGCGGATTTCAGGAGAAATTTGACAAGGTCGCCCCGCCAGCCGCCGAGATCGGCTTTGGTCAGGCTGAGAAGATTTTTTGAGGTCTCGGCGTGTTGTTCTTCCTCAGTAGAGAGAGTGGCGAATTGCTTGGCCAGTTTCCTCAGAGGATCAGCGGCATGAATCGCAGCCTGACAATCTGTCAGCATATTGTAGAGCTTCTTGGCGATAGCCGGGCGTCCTTGCATGAGGTGGGCCAGCATTTTGACGCGGGCCTTGTCAAAGGTCAGACCGGAACGATCATTGATGAGATCCCAAAGATCCGAGCCACCTTGGTCGGTGGGGGAGCTTTCACGTGCGTAGAGAAGTTGGACCGCAGCTTCGCGGATATGCCGGCGACTAGCCATTGCTTGGGTGGAGACGCATGGATTGGTTGGCGCGGCGAACTTCGGTAACAACCTCGATGATATCGAGTGCACTGCGCGCAGCTTCCCGACCGCGATTTAGTTTGGTGCCGATACAACGGGCGTATGCCTGCTTTTCGTCCTCGACGAGAAGAACTTCGTGGATGACGGGAGTGGAAAATTCCAGAGCGAGTTGCTGCAAGCCGTTGGTGACCGATTTGGCGACTAGGTCGGCATGTCCGGTTCCCCCCCGAATGATGCATCCGAGCGCAATGATGCAGTCGGGTTTCTCTTCTTCGAGGAGAGTCTTGGCAATGATGGGGATTTCAAAAGCGCCGGGAACGCGGATAAGATCGACTCGAGGAGAAGTGGAATAAAGTTGAATTTGCTGAACAGCATTTTCGACGAGAGCGTCGGTGAATTCGGCATTAAATTTGGCCGCTACAATTGCGATCCGTATCTTGCTCCCGGTGAGGGTCCGCGGTTTTGGTGGAATGATGGCCGACATGCGGGGGTTGGTATGATCGGGAGAGGGGGATTTGTCAATTAGAGGTGATGTCCCATTCTTGTCCGCTTGGTTTCAAGGTATTTCTCGTTGTGGGGATTCGAGGGAAGTCTTACCGGGACCTGCTCCACGATTTCCAGTCCGTAACCTTCCAAGCCAATGACTTTCTTGGGATTGTTGGTCAAAAGGCGGATTTTTCGCACTCCCAGATCGTAAAGCATTTGGGCTCCCATGCCGTAGTCCCGGAGATCGGAGGCATAGCCCAGTTTTTCGTTGGCTTCGATGGTGTCGAGTCCTTGTTCCTGAAGTTTGTAGGCTTGGATTTTGGCGGCGAGTCCGATGCCACGGCCTTCCTGCCGGAGGTAGAGAAGGACCCCTCCTTCTCTGGAAATATGTCCAAGAGCGGTGTGGAGTTGGCCTCCACAGTCGCATCGCTGGGATCCAAAAACATCGCCGGTGAGGCATTCGGAATGAACTCGAACCGCAACTGGTTTTTCGTGATCGATTTCGCCGCGGACGAGGGCGAGATGTTCGCTGTCGTCGGTGCTTACGCGATAGAGGTGGCAGTTGAAGTCACCAAAATCGGTTGGCATTTCGATGATTTCCTCACAGGTCACCAAACGCTCCGATCTGCGACGATATTCGATGAGTTGGGCGATGGTGCAGGATTTGAGCTGGTGCTGTTTTTGGTAATCACCGAGATCACCAACCCGTCCCATCGTGCCGTCCTCGTGCATGATTTCGCAAATGACTCCGGCAGGAGGTAGTCCGGACAGGCGGGCCAGGTCAACTGCCGCTTCGGTGTGCCCGGCGCGGCGGAGGACGCCGGCCTCCATGGCTTGCAGAGGGAAGATGTGTCCAGGTTGTACGAAGTCGCTGGCCTTGGCGTCGTTGGACGCGAGAAGGCGCAAGGTGTGAGCCCGGTCGGCGGCGGAAATGCCGGTGGTGATGCCCTCGGCGGCGTCGATGGAAATGGTGAAGGCCGTTTTGTGGGCCTCGCGGTTCTTTTGCGCCATCGGCGGGAGGTCGAGTTTCTCGGCTTTCTCGGCGAGAATAGGAGCGCAAATCAAGCCCCGGCCATGATTGGCCATGAAGGCGATCATTTCGGGCGTGGCGAGGGAGGCGGCCCCGATGAGGTCGGCTTCATTTTCCCGTCCCGGGTCGTCGGCCACGATGACCATCCTGCCGGCCTTGAGGTCGGTGACGATTTCGTCGATGGGAGAAAATTCCAGTGAGCTCATTTCGGCGGAGCATGGCAGCACATCAGGAGCTACGCAAGGGCAGGGCGTTGCCGGGACGGTGAATTAATCGAGGAGATCCGCGAAGGGATCGGGCTCGATGATGCCGAGGTCAACCAGGAAGTGGTCGGCTGCTCGCAAGGTGAGGTTGTAGTTTCGCTCGTCGGAATTGAAATTGAAGAAGGTGTGTCCGGCATTGCGGAATTCCATGACCTCGCATTTATTACGCTTGCGGCGGTAGCGCTTCGCAAATTTCACTGATTGTTCGTAGGGGACGACGCGGTCTGCTTCTCCGTGGAAAATAATGCAGGGAGGGAGTGCTTTTTGAGGAAGGTTTTTCCCCGGGCTGAGGGCCTTGCCAATTTTCGGCGTGCTAAAGAGGCCGTTGCCCACGCCTCGGGGCGAGGTGTCGGTGATGGGGCAGAAGAGGACGAGGGCTGCGGGTTTGGGATTGGGTAGTTCTTCGTTGGCGTGAGGATGAAGCGTCGCACCCAGGATCGCGTTGGCTCCCGCACTTGCTCCGGCTGCCACGATACGTTCGGCATCCAGTCCCAGTTGATCGGCATGGAGTTTGAAAAACGAGAGGGCCGCCTTGGCGTCCATGATGGCATCCTCGGGTGAGCCGTTGAAGACCGCCTTGTTGCGATACTCCACCGTGATTGCGACCATCCCCCGGGAAGCGAAGTGATGACAGTGTGGGATGAATTGAGTGGCGGCGGAAATATCCCAGAGGCCACCGTGGAAAAAGACGATGGCCGGGCACCGGTCAGTTTCGTAATTGAAATTTGGCGGGAAGAAAAAGTGGGCCAGGAGATCGCCGTATTCCGTCTGATTGTAAATGTAGGTGGTCGCTGCGGAGAGAAGCTCTTTATTGCGTGCTTCGCCGATCATGGGCGACTTCGGAATGACGTTCATAGGTGTGTGTGGACCGACTTTTTTACTGTCGGGAGAAAAGCTTGTTCAAAAGTGCGCACAATTGTCCATAGTTTCTCCATGAAACGTGCGATTTTAGTGATCTTTTGTGCCGTCGTGCTCGTTCCAGCGACTGCCCGGGCAAACGACGACGCCAAATTGGTGGTGCATTTGAAGCAGGTCTACAACGCCTGGAGGAATTCCATGATCACTAAAAATCCCAACAACTGGCAGAAATACACCTCTCAGCTGCGGCAGACCAATGTTCGCAATCGTCTGTGGAGCGAACGTCGTGCATTTCCGCAAGGTGTTTTCAATGCGCCTGTCTCTCCTCCGAATATTCAGAATTTAAAAGCGCTGCGAGTCCGGGTGAATAAGAATACCGCCAAGTCAGTTTATTACGGCAAGGTGGATTTTGGCGTCGGTGGTCAGCCAACGGATAATGTTTTTGTTGTGTCATACCTTAAGGAGAAAGCCGGGTGGAAATACGATGGGGGAGAGTTTGTGAACTTGAATCTTCTCCCCAAAGTTCGGGAGGAAATTGCCAAGGGAGATTACAAATTTGTCGATTCCAAGGACTTCATTCCAGATGGGATCGTGCCCAAACTGCCCATCGCAATTACTGGGATGGCCAAGTATATCGCAAAGGTGTATGTTTTCTGTCCAGGACGTGAGGTTCGAGTGACGGGCAACAACGGTATCTCCAGTCATTTGTTTCAAAACACCCAAGGAGCTGAAATCCTTGTCGGGGGAGTGAGAGATGGTCAAAATACTCTGCAATACACCGTCAAAGATATTCCCGGAGGAGACCCCAAAGCGGTGTTGACGATCCGTCTTTATCTCATGTCCGAGGTGGACGGGAAGAAACCGCTGAAACCACTCGAGTATCAGGTTGAGAATGGCGGGAAGCCCAAAGCCAAGGGAACGATGTCCTTTGTTCTTAATCGCGAAATGGCCCAGTATCTGAAAGGGGAGTAGAGTCTGCGATTTTTTTTGAGAAAAATAGTAGGAATTACTTGTCAATAAGGTCTGCAGGTCATAAAGCTCCGCCGCACCTTCGCTCGGAAGGGGCATTCAAATACCAAAGGCGCAGATAGCTCAGTTGGTAGAGCAGTTGGCTTTTAACCAATTGGTCCTGGGTTCGAGTCCCAGTCTGCGTACTTCTTTTTTAACCCGCTTAATCCTAATGGATAAGCGGGTTTTTCTTTCCCTCCTTCCCGTGGAAAGCGAGCAATTTGCTAGCAATTTTTAAGGTTTGAGGAAGTTTCATGAGCTTTCGTGATGACATCTAAGCTGTCGGTTGTATGGCTTTGCGAATGGCTAAGAGTGCAGAAATGAGCGCAAAGGATATCGCGGCTCTATTTAGGAGTGCTGTTGAAGTAGAGAATATGGCTTTGCTAGGCGATACGAGCACCTTTGCAGAACAAGATTGCTTTATTCAACTAGCCTGGTGGAGGGATCAAATTGAGGCTCGGTTAGATTTAAAAAAGAGTAATCCATCGCCAGATGTCCTTGCGTTAATGGCAGCTCTTGGCGGCTTCATGGCCAAAGGCGACGCCCAACAAGCCATCGATAAAGCACACGAAATTTGGAGTGCCGCTGATAAGAAAATCCGTGAGGAAACTTGTTGTTCTCGTGAGGAGATTGAAGGAAATCTCTCGCAGGTTGGGACGGAATTCAGGCTTGCTCTATGGCCAAAGAATGACGATGGGTCTGATAGGAAGAACTTAGAATTAACACCGTTTCTCCGTTTATCGATCCCATTGAGTGACACTGATAGCTTAGAGAGGCATTTTAAAAGATACTTAAGGGACAACCCATCAGGCGAAAAGCCTCGAACTTCTGACGAGGTTGAAAAGGAGTTAAAAAGGATTAAGACGAAGAGGCTTGTTCCGGAGTATCATTCTCACGAGGGCGCAGCACTGGTTGCATGGTGGATGAGACAAAAAGAATTCAAACCGCTGGACTTCCCCACGGGATCTTGGGGTAATTTGGCGCAAAGGGGTCTTGGTTTGAATCCAACAAAGCGAGGCAAAAAGAGCCCATCAAATAGCTAGAGGGAATCGCTAAATTGGTGGGGGTTAAAGCCAAATAGCTAGGGGGTATCCTTATGATAGGTAGGGGGTAGATAACAAACTGCAACAGGGTTTCGGGTTGTTATTTCGCTGGTATTCGAGTGAGCGCAAATTTTGTGGCGTCTTAAATATGAACAGCCCGATGAGCTTCCTCGAAGAAGCAATGAACCATAAGTCAACCGTTAGCCAACAGTGGCTCCGAGTTGCGCAAGTCCAAGCCCTTTATGGGCTCTCAAGAAGTAAGGTCTTTGAGCTGATCCGTGAGGATCAGGTCACAGCTTCTTCTGTATCATCTCCTGGGAAATCCCGAGGAGTCCGCCTGATAAGCCGGGAGTCACTCGATGAGTTGATCTCTGCTTCAATAACAACATCCAACAAGGAATGAAGAAGGATCCACAAACCATTCTTCAGGCTCTTGGTCGAAAAGCAGTTTTGCTGCCGATCAGAGAAGGCTCAAAAGCAACCATGGTCAAAGGGTGGCCAGAGAAGACATTCGAAGACGCCCAAACCTCATCCTACCAAAACCTCCTTAAAGGAGCTCCAGCGATCGCAGTGTCGCTTGGGGCTCCCTCAGGGGGGATCTGTTCGATTGATTTCGACTGTGAAGAAGCGATGAGCGTATTCCTTCGTGTGAACCCCTTTTTGGAGGAGACTCTGAGAACTAAAGGACGACGAGGAGCAAACCTATGGGTGGCTATCACTGGTAACATCCCATCCTTAACTCACCTCAAGGACGCTAGTGGTAACAATATAGGGGAGTGGCGCTCTGACCGAAGCTATACGATCATCAGTGGAAAACATCCCAATGGGGTCGAATACCAGACTGTAGTCGCTGCTAAGCCTCTTGAGATTCCTTTTGGGGAGATCAAGTGGCCCCAAGATTGGTGTAACACCCCAACGCTCGCTCAGGAGAACCGGGCAAAGCCTAAGAGCGTTACCAAGGCGGAAAGGCCAATAACAACAAAGCCTAAGGCTCCCATCCAAAATGACTTCGCTGATCTTAAAGAAGTTTATCGGATTCATGATGCCTGGGACGACCTTGAACTACCCGGGGAGCCCATGGAGTCCTGTCAGAGTCCATTTAGAGACGACGTTACTCCAAGCTTCTCAGTGTTTGATGGAGGACGCCGATGGAAAGACCACGGCACAGAAGAGCACGGAGATGTCTTTGACTTCGTTAAAATGGCCAAAGGGTTTGGTGATCATGATGCTCTTCTGTGGATCAAAGAACAAGAGAACCAACGCTGTGATCACTTCAACATTAACAATACCGATGAGCACACTAGTTGAACCTAAGAAGAAAGAGAAGGTGCCATTCGCTTGGAGAATTCTTCACGGTAGCGATGTCTGGTTACCTGATGCCGATTCAATCAGAGCCCTTGATGCTCCCACTATTATTGATGGGATGCTTCGAGAAGGGGAGGTGGTTAGTGTTATCGGTGGTGCCAAGACCTACAAGACGTGGTTCTCATTGGCGATGGCCTATGCGGTCGCTAATGGGAACTCCTTCATCGGTAAGGACGTCTTGAATGTCCCTGTGTGTTACCTCGACTACGAGTTGAAGTTGAATTCATTCAGGAAGCGTCTGTCGATTGTGGCACCGGACACTCCTCAGAACCTCGATTTCCAGTGTTTAAGAGGGACCAAAAGATTGCCCCGAATCGATGAGATTAAGGAATTGATTAACAACAATAATTACAAGTTCGTCGTGATTGATTCTCTGTATCGCACCGGATGGCTTTCCGAAGAGAACTCCAACGATAGCACCTCAAAGGAGCTCGGAGATCTCCAGGGCCTCGCTGAGGAGACTGGGGCGGCCATCATGATTGTCGACCACACCGCCAAGGGAGGAGGAAAAGATAAACAGGTTGTTGATGCTGCCAGAGGAGCCAGTGCCAAGGCTGGATTCTTTGACTCCATGTTCTTCCTTAGACCCGATAAAGAGGATCGAAGGGTGGTTGTTGATATGGTGTTACGAGACTGGCCGGCGCCTAAAGAGAGCCCCATCGTGGAATTCGACTTCAACAATTATCAACTAACAACTGAAGTGGTCGGAAAGTCATCAAAGGGCGATAAAAACGGCCATCGCACCGAGGTCCTTGAAATGCTTGAGCAAAAAGGTAGCGAAGGGATCTCTTATGCGGACCTAGAGCTTCCTGAAGAGACCGCTAGGCGTAATCTTAAGGCTCTGATCAAGGATGGATTGGTCGAGGAGTTCAAGAAGCCGAATGAACATAAACAAAAGAAGTTCTTTAGGCTGATTGAGAGGGGATTCTAATACTCTCTATGGTTGAAGTAAGGTCTGGGGTGGTAGGTATTTGAAGCTTGGACTCGCTGTGTTCTTCTGCGCTTATCGGTTTCGAAATTTACAATGAAACGAATAAAACGATGACCGAATCTGATAATTATCTCAACAACCTATTATCCTCGGTGGAAAATGTCTATGAACCAGAGGCATATTTTTTCGAGCCTTTTTGGGAATTTGCTGCTCGCTTAAACAGTCTTCAAAGATACTGGAATCTCGGTAAGGATTATCACAATCGGCACACTTCTCTGGTGGATTCAGCAAAAGGCGATGGGTCTGCGGAATTTCATGATATTCGTGACGATATCCTTCTCTCCGATAAAGAGTATATGCCAGAATTTAATAAGCTTTCAACTATTGCAATTGCTCTATCTCTGGTCGAAAACCTACTTGGAACTCTAGCTGACGATATCGCAAAAGATTTAGGGAAAAAGGTGGATTTAGACCAGCGGCCGATTCCTTATCTTAATAAATACATTATGTGGCTCGTGCGAGGATGTGGAATTGAAATTGACATCGATAAATCGATTTGGAAGGGGCTCGACGCCATTAGAGAAATGAGAAATCGGTTTATCCACAGAATAAACAGAGATATTCCAGATCAGATCAAAAAAGTAATTAGTGAGATGGTTTCGTCTTCTTTTGACCCTAATAATCCAGTATCCGATGATTTTGTAGAAAAGGCATTCGTTCAACTAGCCGATTTAGTGAAGATTATTGAAACTGCTTACATTGATTTTCATTTTAAGCAGAATCCATAAGCCCTGCTAAAACCACCACCCCACCTATAGAAAGAAAAGTGGTGGGGTGGTTTGGTATCTACCTGTCAACCCGGGGAGAGGGACGCTGCGCTGTCCCTTCTCCTATACCTCCATCATCCCCCTCCATCGTGCTCACGCACCCCTTCCTCG
>JAQWZU010000122.1 GCA_029253285.1 Akkermansiaceae bacterium
CAACAAGGCCACCAAAGTCAAAGCCAGCGACGTCAAAGAGCGTAGCGAGGTTATTTCCACCATGCCTCCCATCGGCCTCATCCTCACCAAACGAGAGGTCCGCGACCTCATCGAATACCTCGCCTCCCTGAAGGCGAAATAGAGTCAGTTGTGTGGTTTGCGAAAGCAGGGAAACCAAATTACTCTCTCTGTAGACTCGATCACGATTGCGCCGTTCACCGTTTTTGAATTCTCTCCCCTCATCAGGAAAACCCTGCTATTCAGGGGGCTCACGATAATCATTTGACCGCCTGATCGGTTCATGCAATTTTATGCATCTCCTATGAAAGTATTTTCCCTGCTCATCTGCTCCTTCTTACTTTCCATTCCGCTTTTGAGCGCAAAGGTTACCGTTCAGAAGGAAGGGGAAAAAGCCACCTTGCTGGTCGACGGAAAACCCTTCGAAGTCCATGGGGTTGGCGGCGGCGGAAGCTTGGAAGCTCTCAAGAACAACGGAGGCAATGCTATGAGAACCTGGGGTATCGATGAAAATACTCAGGCCATTCTCGACGATGCCCACTCCAAGGGAATCAAGGTCGCCCTCGGCTTCTGGCTCGGCCACGAACGTCATGGCTTCAGCTACACTGATTGGGATTCCAACCTCAACCAGGCCGAGACCCTTTTCGCGGCCGTCAAAAAATACAAAGATCATCCGGCCCTCCTTCTCTGGGGACTTGGTAACGAAATGGAAGGTTTCGAAAAATCCTCCAATCCCGCCATCTACACTCAGATCGAATACCTCGCCCGCGCGGTCAAAGAGCTCGACCCGAATCATCCCGTCATGACGGTCACCGCCGAGATTGGTAAAAAGCAAATCGAAGGACTCAACCGCTTCTGTCCCAGCGTCGACATTCACGGGATCAATTCATACGGGGGCGGCCCTTCCATCCCCAAGCGATACCGCGAAGGGGGCGGCGTCAAACCCTACCTCATCACCGAGTTCGGACCAGCCGGCACCTGGGAACGCCCTCCCAACAAATGGGGCATGCCCAATGAAGCCACCAGCACCGCAAAGGCCGCCGATTATCGCAACTCCTTCGAAGCATTCAAAAACGATCCTCTCTGCCTCGGCAGTTTCGCCTTTATGTGGGGCACGAAACAAGAAGCCTCTGCCACTTGGTTCGGTATGCTCTTATCAACCGGCGAGAAACTGGCTGCCGTCGATGAACTCTCGAAACTCTGGACCGGAAAATCTCCCGCCAACCTTTGCCCCGTCATCGACTCCATCGAGCTTGTTGGGCCCAACAAAGAATTTGATCCCGGTGCCACCATCACCATCAAGCTCAAAGCCTCCGACCCCGAAAGCGACCCACTTGAAGTCCAGTGGATCCTCACCGAAGACTGGAAGGAAGTCGCTGAAGGTGGCGACCACCGCGCCGCACCACCGCAATACCCGAAAGCCATTCTTCCCGAGTCAACTAACTCCACCGCCAAAATCAAACTCCCGGAAGGGGGCGGCACCTATCGCATCTACGCCTTCATCCGCGACGGCAAGGGCTCCGCAGCCACCGGTAATATCTCGATTAAGATCAAGGGAGATCGTAAACCCGTCCCCGCCAAAAAATTAGCGACACCCATCGTCATCGCCGGCTCCGCCAAGAATGGTCCCTGGGCTCCCAGTGGCTGGATGGGCGACACCGCCAAGCTCAAGCTCGACGAAGCCTCCACCGACAATCCCAAAGTCGGCAGCGAATGCGCCAAGGTCAACTTCAATGCCGATGCCGGATGGGCCGGCGTGGTCTGGCAGCACCCCGCAGGCGATTGGGGCGACGCCCCCGGCGGCTTCAACCTCACCGGCGCGAAAAAGCTTTCACTCTGGGCTCGTGGAAAATCCGGCGGAGAAAAAGTCACTGTTGGGATCGGTCTTATCAACGAGGAAAAGCCCTATCACGATACTGTAAGCCAAAAACTGGATCTCACTCTGACCAAGCAGTGGCAGAATTTCACGATCGATCTCTCCGGCAAAGACCTCACTCGAATCAAAACCGCGCTCTACTTCACCACCAGCGCCAACGGAGCACCGGTCGAATTCCACCTCGACGACATCACCATCGAGTAAGTCCGCACTGGGTTCGGTATCCTTTACATTCCTCGAAGACAGGAGTAGACCGAAGCCATCGTGAGCAACTTCAAGTCACTTGGCATTCCCGCCGACCTCATCAAGAGTCTGGATGAAATGGGCATCCACAAGCCCACCCCGGTTCAGGCGCAATCCATTCCCTACCTTTTGGAAAAGGGACATGACTTCGTAGGACAGGCTCAGACCGGCACCGGAAAGACCGCCGCCTTTGGACTCCCTCTCCTCACCAAAGTCTCCGGGGACAAGAAACACATTCAGGCCCTCATCCTCTCTCCGACCCGCGAGCTCGCCAAGCAAATCGGAAAGGCTCTTTTCAAATTCACCAAGTACGCCAACGAAAAAACTTTCGTGGAAGTAGTCGCCGGCGGTGACAAAATCGACCTTCAGGTATCCAGACTGCAACGACCCACGCAAATTGTCGTCGCCACTCCCGGCCGCCTCTTCGATCTCCTCAAGCGCAAGGCTCTTTCTATCAATCACGTGCAGTATCTCATCCTCGATGAAGCGGACGAAATGCTCAGCATGGGCTTCAAACAACAAATTCGTAGCGCCATCGAACTCACCGCCAACCGCAAGGCGACCTGGCTGTTCTCCGCCACCTTTCCGCCGGTCCTCAAAGAGCTCGTCAAAGGCTGCATGGCTCCGGAACCCAAAACGGTGAAAATTGACTCCACCCGCGTGGTAAATCGCGACATCGACCATCGCTATGCGGTCTGCGTCAAAGAAGACAAAACCGACTTCATCAGCGACTTCCTCGAACGCCAGGGCGAAAAGCGCGGCCTCATTTTTTGCCGTACCAAAGACGGCTGCAGCATCCTCGGCAAGCAACTCGCGAAGCGCGACTTCTCCGTCGATGTCCTCCAGGGCGATCTCACCCAACCGGAACGCGACAAGGTCATGCGCGCCTTCAAAAAAGAACGCACCCAGTTTCTCATCGCCACCGACGTCGCCGCCCGCGGCATTGATGTCGAAGGCCTTTCCTTCGTGGTCCATCACCAGCTTCCCGAACAAGTGGAAATGTACACCCACCGCAGCGGCCGCACCGCACGCGCTGGAAAGAAGGGAATGTCTCTTGTCCTCATCGATCCCCGAGAGCAGAAACGCCTCGAGGCAATCAGCCGGGAATTGGGCGTTCATTTTGGACCGGCTTAATGGTCAAAATG
>JAQWZU010000124.1 GCA_029253285.1 Akkermansiaceae bacterium
CAACAAGGAATTCTCGAATACGTCGTGTGCAAACCGGGCACTTTCGAACACGAAGCTATTTTCACAACCACGGCCAAGCCGGAACTCATCCATGCCGCGCTTTTGCTCAGCGGCATCAAGCCCACCCCTCTTCCCAGAAACTCTCCCGCTCTCTGGTGGGGAAGAGCGTTGAAACAGCAGGCCTCTCGAGTCAAAATCGAAGTGGAGTGGAAGGAAGGCGAAGCCACAAAACGAATCAATCTCATCAAGATGCTGCAGAGTCGCGAAGACATCGACGAGGAGAATGCTCCTGCGAAAAAAATCGAGGATGCCTGGGTGTTTGCCGGCTCCTTCCTCCACCAGAATGAGAAATCAAAGAAGCCCATCTACGCCGCAAACCTCAGCGGGATCATCGTCGGCATCTGGCCCGACCCCAGCACCGTGATTCAATATGGAATCGAGAACGGCAATCCCTACGAAGGAAAGCGGCTGGGAATTGAGATCAATGAGAAGCTGGTCCCTAAGGTGGGCACCAAGGTGAATTTGATTTTCTCGAGGCTCGAAGCCGCGCCGAAAAAAGACGAAGAATGAGGCACAGCTGTCCGTATCGGAAAGGTTGCAAATTCTTCAAATCATGAAAATCCGATTCCTCGTCGCGTTCCAACTGCTCGTCATTACCGCAGTCGCCAACACCTTGCCCGTCGGTAAGGACACCGAAGACATCATGGTCGGCGTGACCGGAATGTTCGTTGCTCTTAAAGACGGCGATCTTCAGGTCACGAAAATCACTCCGGATACCCCAGCTGCTGGCTCTCTCGAGCAAGGTGATGTCCTCCTGAAAGTCGACGGCAAGTCTCTGGAGATTCAAGACCCTCGACATCCGCTCGGATTCGCAATCAACGCGGCCGAGGGACGCGACGGAAAAATGAAATTCTCGATCAACCGAGGCGGAGCCAAACAAACCGCGGTCGTCCAACTCGATCCAATCGGCAGCTACGGTTCGACTTACCCGGTCGAATGCCCCAAGTCGCAAAAACTCGTGGACGAAACCGCCGCCTTCATCCTGAAACACGGTGGACCGGGCGGAGGAATCAACGGAAATCTTGAAGCCTTATTTCTTCTCTCCACCGGTGAAAAGAAATACCTTCCCGCAGTCGAGGAATACGCCGTCGCTCTGGCCGAAAAGAAAGCCGGAACCAGCATCTGGGGAATTGGATATAGCGGCATCTTTCTGGGCGAATACTACCTCGCCACCGGCGACAAGCGGGTCCTGCCTGCACTCAAGGAACGCTGTGACACACTTAGCTCCGGCCAGTATTTCGGAGGCTGGGGGCACGGAGCCTCCCACTGCGGACCGGGTTATGTCACCGGTGGATTACTCAATGCCGCGGGCGACCAGGCTCTGACGACTTTGATTCTGGCCCGCGAATGTGGCGTGGAGGTAAACCAGAAAACCTACGATGACGCGTTGCGTTTCTTCTTCCGCTTCGCTGGTCGCGGCGGCGTGCCTTACGGAGATCATCACCCGGAACTTTGGTGGTCCTCGAATGGCAAGAACGGCGGACTTGCTTCGGCCCTGACCTTGTTGCCGGACAAGAAATTTCAAGCAGGTGCGCAATTGCTCGCCCTCAGTGAAACCGACACCTATTTCGGATGCGAAGGAGGACACGGTTCCTGCTTTGGCAACCAAACGTGGCGCAACATCGTCGATGCTCTCGTCCCTGCCGAGCACCTCGATTCCTATTGGCGACATAAGGACAAGATGGTCTGGTTCTACGAATTATCCCGCATGCCCGGCGGCGGATTCCGGACGCCATGGCATCCCGGTCATGGCACAATCGGAAAAGCTCCGCTCTACCAAACCGGCCTGATCGCGATGACTTATACTTCCTATCTCCGCAAGCTCCGGATCTGCGGCAAGCCGCGCACCGAATTCAGCGTCCCGCACAAGCCCACCGCCGTTGAACTTTCCCTGGAGACCGATGACTTCCACCGCGTCGATTTTATCGATGGTGTGGAAATCGAAGAACACCCGCACGAAATCGCCGCCGTCTTCCAAACGATCTACAACAAAGACGGCTCAATCAAATCGACCAAGTCCAAGGCCTCCATCAACACCAAAGGAAAGAAACAAATGCCCGTCGAGTGGTATGCCAAAATGATGCGCCATTATTCTCCCACCGTCCGCGACTGGGCGGCTCACGGATTAGGCTTCCAAGGTGAGCCAGCAATCCCGGAAATCAAAAAAGCCCTAGCCAGCAATGACGGACGACTCCGCGTTGCCGGACTCGATGCCATCAGCTGCGCTACCGGCTGGGGCATCGGCAAGACGAACTCCAACATCACTCCGGAGATGATTAAGGAAAACTTCCTGCCGGAGATTCTCAAGCCTCTCAAAGACCCCAAGGCTCCGATGTGGGAAAAGCGGCATGCCTTGATGGCCTTGAGTTGCGCTGATGCCGCAACCATCACAGCGTATCTCGATACCATCACCCCCTATCTCAGAAATCAGGAATGGTGGCTTCGCGCCGCGGCCTTTACCGCCTTGCAACCTCTCATCCCTGAAACCGAGGCCTTCCTCTCCGCCCTGCCCGCGATGCTAAAGAGCTACGATGCCGACAGCAACCTCCCAAGTCGTCGCTGGGGCGCGACCACTCTTTTCAAAACGGCCATCGCCAAAAACCCGGAGCTCAAAGAACCACTCGTCGCCGGGATGGCCAAGTCAGTCAACAAGCTCGAACTCCGCGAGGGATTCAAGCAACCGATCGACCTGAACAACATTTTCGAAACACTTCGCTACATCGACATGAAGAAGCATCCGGAAAATGCCATTCCCTTTCTTCCGTCAATCGAGCGCACCTATCCGTCCATGGAAGCCCTCCCCGCGAGTTGGACCATCATTGGCGCCCGCTGGGGAAACATCGGCCTGGCCAAAGCCGCAACTCAACTGGGAGAAGAAGGCCGCCCATTCATCGCCAGTATGAAAAGAATCCAGCCCAACCTGGAAACCCGCTGCGCAAAGAAAGACCGGCAGGGCGCCACCCTGCAAAAAGCCCTCGATTCTCTCAAGGCAACCATCGAGGAATGGGAAAGCAAATTCGGAAAAGTCTCGATCTAAGAGCTAGGATCAACACCCAGGGCACAAAAACTTCCGGCACTACTCCAGAAAAATAAAACCGTCGATGGCTTGATCGTCTTCTTTCACGCTCCCACAAACAGGTTCGCCTGGCTCAAGCTCTACGACTCCGCCATGCCATCTTCACCGCTAAAACACCAACTCCGCGGCGCACTCACTTCCATCGGTGCTGCCGTCCGCTGTCCTCCGTGAGTGGCTTAAACCGAAAGCCCCTCGAGAGGAGTTCTCGTCTCCCCAAATTCCTCCACGCGAAGCCCCATCCGCTGCAGCAAGGCGAGATGTAATTGCGACATCGACGTTGATCGACGAGGTGCCA
>JAQWZU010000134.1 GCA_029253285.1 Akkermansiaceae bacterium
GAAGTCCACGCTTTCGATATCGACAGCGGGAGTTGTCGGTTCGGTCGAAGCAATCTGTGCATTATTGACCTCGAACCCGTTATTGAAGATAAAGCTCCGACGCGCGGGCAGAAATGTGTCGATAATTCGATCCGACCCCTGAAGCATATTGAAGTTGTTTCCCCAGGATCCCCACTTTGCATAGTCCAGGTCGGCGTCGGTTCCAATCTGGTTCCGGATCGCAATGATCGAGTCCTTGATCCAATCGCTATTGGCTGCCGCATTGGCACCCGAAAGGAAGAGGTCATCTCTCAAGGTGTCAATACGCCGAACCATCATCTCCCGAAATTCGGGAGTCGTTTGCATGAGGGCCCATAGCGGATTAATCGTCTCTGGAATCTCAAAATTGGTCACCATATTATCATCGTAGTACTTGAGTGTTCCTGTCCACTTTCGCCCAAAGGACAAATCCACATCCCAGGGAAGCGGCCGCCACTCCCCGGTCCCATGGGTGTCGCGATACATATAGTAATTTTTGTGTCCACTGTCCGTAATTCCTGCCGTCGCGTATGCCGCCAATTGATTGATCGTGGCAGCCACATCGATGTTATCATAGGCGTAGCGACGCTTATTGGCGACCGAAGTGGAAGCCAGAGCTGTAATTAAGACCTGTAGATCAGACTTGTCCCCATCCTTGGGAGTCTTCTTGCTACCGCCACTGGTTGAGGCCAGCCTATCGTACATTTTATAAAGTGTTCCCTCTTCATCCAATCCGACCCGGTCCAAATAGCGCTCATCCCCGTCTTCCACCATATCAGTCGTCGAGAAGAACTCACCATTTCGATCCATCCTCACCGTGAAGGCGTAATGCCCCTTGGCTCCCGTCCGATTCAAATATTCGTAGGTTAGAGTATTCCTTACCTTACTTTTGTCTGCCCAGTTGGTAAGCAAATTGATGTCCTTGACCCGACGCTCCCCCTCCCGCCACTCAAAGCGATTCCCCTTGTTAAAATCCACATCATAACTCTTCTTGGGGAATCCACCCGTCGATTGACCATGGCGGTCCATTTGAATATTGTCATAAAACTGACCCAGATAATACAACGATGTTCTTGTGCCCGATACGGTATCAACAGCCGCCTGATTCTGAACAAAGGTTTCGATAATCGGGAGCTGGGAGGAATTATGATCAGGGTTAAATGCTACCGTTCCGTAGTATCTGTCGGAATCCAAGGGGTCAGAATACGGTGGAGACAACGCTACCGCATTATCATCGTCTTCAGCCTCAACCCGCCAACGAATCATCTCACCACCATCCAGGGAAGTCGTAGCCAGGAGAGCCGAGTAGATTCCGTCTCCGACAGTCTCATCTCCGGCGGTTCCTCCATCATTCATGAGAATCATATTTTCAGATCCGAACATGATCCGGCTATACAACCTCACTTCATCAACCGAGCCCGTTCCGTCTGAAACTTCCGCGGTGATGAGCAGAGGGGCACTCCCGCCCCCACCCACCGGACGGTCGGGAGTGTCGCTGACATTCTTGATCACTGGAGCCACTTCGTCGGCAATGCCTTCGTTTGCCGATCCAAATGACGGCTCTGAAAAATACCCCGGAGTGTCAGTCACTCCGCCGGTAATCGCGACATCGAGTTCGGGCAGGATGAGCATATCGCTATTACCTAAACTCCGATTCATGCCATGAATCGCGAGAACATTCGTCCCGGTCACCAAATCCACATTTTCGAGATTGATCGCAAAGACCTCCCACTCCGAGTTCAAAGCATCACTCCGCGAGGCCGAAGCAAGAGAATTCCAATTGGGCGTTGCATCTTCTCTATCCGCAGCCACTTGCACACCATTGATGTATGCGATAAATCCATCATCGTATCGCATTCTCAACGTCATCCCATTCACGGCATTGGAATCGGCTAGATCGAAAGGCAGCCGAATAAACACCGAGGGATTCCCCCCGAACATCTCGTTAATAAAATCTCCGCTTTCACTCAACCATCCGTCGTAGCCAGCTCCATTATCGAAGCCCACTCCAGTCGTCACCGCCCTCCAAGTCGATCCTGTAAAAGTCGATCCAGGTGCGTCATTCCAATTGAGGTAATTCGCATTAAAATCAGCTTGATCAACCGGCACTGCGGCCTGCCCGGAAGCTCCAGTCTCAATCATCGTGGATGCTCCGCTGCCCTGCCCCACGCCGTAACTCGCACCTTCTACCTGCGCCGGATAAGTCGGAGCGAACTCATGCTCCACCGTGCTTCCATCAGCTTTCATCAATCCAAGATACTCGCCTCCGCTGCTCAGTTTAAAATTAGTATGAAATTCATCGCCCACTACGCGACGGTTTTTCCCCGAGGCAAAAACGGTAAGAAACTTCTTCGCGTCCAACGAAGTCCCCGGAGGGAAAATCCACTTTTGCAAATCCGCCGCATCATCACTCAAACTCCAGCCACTCAAATCAACTGTCGCGTTCGAGTCATTATAGATTTCAATCCAATCCTCATCATCCCCGTCCTCGTCCACTACCGACCCATCATTGGCCGCAACAAATTCCAAAATCCAAACTTTCGCCGGGAGCATCGGCGCAGCCAAAATCCCTCCCGCGAGCAAGAGAGCGTTCAACCATTTTGTTGATTGTGTGTGCATGGTTTGAAAAAGTTCCACATTTCCCTCTGCCTGACAACTTTAACAAACCATATTCCCATACAAATTTTCCCGGAACCTGTATCGGACAATGAGATTTTTCCACCTCTACTCATCTCACTCTGATTACTTCAAGTATCGAAACAATTCACGGCCGCAACATCTCCGAACGCCCTGGCATTGCCTGCGGCAACACCAACAAACTGGCCCAGACGTAGCGACGGCCAAAGAGCCCGGGATGCCTATACCAGCCGCCCGGCCGATGCTTTTCTCTCTTCCCCGCTTCCGCCACCTTGCCACCCCCTCCCCACTCTGCCATCGTCCTCCCATGAGATTCGCATTTGCCCTCTTTCTGCCCACCCTTCCTCTCACTGCCGACGTCACCCTCCCCGCCATCTTCGGAAACGGGATGGTAGTCCAACGTGATGCCCCGCTCCGCGTCTGGGGAACCGCTGATGCCAATGAAGCCATTACCGTTTCATTCAACGGTAAAAAAGCCACCGCCAAAGCCTCTCCCGACGGAACCTGGCTCGCCGAACTTCCCGCTCCAAAACTCGACAACAAATCCCACAAACTTTCCGTCAAGGGAAACAACGAGATCACCCTCACCGACGTCCTCATCGGCGATGTCTGGATCGGATCCGGACAATCCAACATGGAATGGAACCTCACCCAGTCAGAACAAAAAGAGGAATTCATTAAGAAGGCCAAGCACCCCAAGGTCCGCCTCTTCCACATTCCCAAGGTTCAGCAAAACACCCCGCAGACCAACGTCAAGGCGGCCTGGAAAAACTGCACGCCCGAGAACATCCCACGCTTCTCTGCGGTCCTCTACCACTTCGGAAAAGACATTCAAAAGAAAACCAAGATCCCCATGGGTCTCATCAATAGTTCCTGGGGTGGCTCGCCCATCGAACCCTGGATCGTCACCGGCAAAGGCTCCGGAAAAATGTACAACGGCATGATCGCCCCCATCACCAACTTCTCGGTCAAAGGAACGATTTGGTATCAGGGCGAAACCAACGTCATCCAGAAAAACGGCCTCGCTTACACGGATAAAATGAAGGACCTCATCGAAGGGTGGCGCAAGGTCTTCCGCAATCCAACTATGCCCTTCTACTACGTCCAAATCGCCCCCTGGGGAAACAAGCGATACGCAGACGGCCAGCTCCCCGCTCTCTGGGAAGCACAGGTCGCCACGCTCAAACTTCCTCATACCGGCATGGCCGTGACCACCGACATCGTCCACAACATCGGTGACATCCATCCCCGAAACAAACACGACGTGGGCGACCGTCTCGCCCGCTGGGCCCTCGTCAAAAATTACGACGTGAAAGACCTCGCCTACTCCGGACCACTCTACAAATCGATGAAGATCGAGGGCTCAAAAATCCGCCTCACCTTCGCCCATGGCAAAGGCCTCAAATCCCGCGACGGCAAAGATCTCAACGAATTCAAAATCGCCGGAGCCGACGGAAACTTCGTCGACGCCCAAGCCAAGGTCAGCGGCACAAACATTCTCGTGAGCGCCAAGGAAGTCTCTTCCCCCAAACACGTCCAATTCGGCTGGCACCGCTCCGCCAATCCCAATCTCATCAACAAAGCCGGCCTCCCCGCCTCCCCCTTCCAGACCAACAACTGGACCGGCGGCACCGGAGAGTAACCCCGTGGCGACGGCCAAAGAGCCCGGAATGGGTATTCCAGCCGCCAGGCCAACAAAGCCCCCAAACCCTTCATAGTTCAGCCCGCTCAAAGCCTATCCCGATCGGTAATTCCCCGCCTTTGCTTTCCTCTCTCCCTACGATAGAGTCTCCCCATGGCTGACACCATTCGAGTAGGCGCAGGCTGCCTGAATCAAATTCCCATGGACTGGTCCGGGAACCGCCGCCGTATTCTGGAGGCGATTCAAAAGGCCCGCGACGCCGAAGTCTCCATCCTTTGCCTCCCTGAACTCGCCATCACAGGCTATGGGTGCGAGGACCAATTTCTCTCCCACGAAGTCGCCGAGCGCGCCTGGGACAGCCTCCTTCAAATCGTTCCCGAAACCGAAGGCCTCGTCGTCGCCGTTGGCCTTCCCGTCTGGGTCAAAAATGCCGTCTACAATGCCGTCGCCCTCATCGCCGACGGACAAATCGCCGGACTTGTCGCCAAGAAAAATCTCGCCGGCGACGGACTCCACTACGAACCCCGCTGGTTCCACGCCTGGCCTGAAGGCGTCATTGTCGAAGACGAATTTGGCGGCCAATTTCTCCCCATCGGAGATCCCATTTTTAAAATCGGCGGTATTCGTATCGGCCTCGAAGTTTGCGAGGACGCCTGGGTCGCCGATCGCCCCGGCCGCCTCTTCGCCGGCAGCGGAGTCGACGTCATCTTGAACCCAAGCGCCAGTCACTTCGCCTTCGGAAAACAAGAAGTCCGCGAGCAATTCGTCATCGAAGGCTCACGCGCCTTCGGCGCCGTCTACATCTACGCCAATCTCCTCGGCAACGAAGCCGGCCGCGCCATCTACGACGGAGGCGGACTCATCGCTTCTACAGGAAAAGTGGTCGCCGAAGGCCCACGCCTTTCTTTCGAGGAAACCACTCTCGCTGTCAGCGCCGTCGACATCGAGCGCAACCGCCTCCACCAGGCCCGCACTGTCAGTCGCCAAATCGACGTTCAGGGGCTCTCCGAAATCGAATACGATTTCATCTGGCCCGAAGTCACCAAGTGGGACGGCCAACAACCCGTCCCTCCCATCTCAAAAGACGAAGAGTTCACTCGCGCGATGGCCTTGGCTTACTTTGACTACCTCCGCAAAAGCTGGTCCGGCGGCTTCGTCGTTTCTCTCAGTGGCGGTGCCGACTCCGCCGCCGTTTCCTGCCTCGCCCGCGTCATGCTTGACCTCGCCCTCGCTGAGCTGGGCGAAGGAAGGCTCCGGGCCCGTCTCCCGCACCTCGACCTCCCCGAGAAAACCGAAGATTGGATGAAGACCCTCCTCTTCTGCGCCTATCAGGGAACCAAGAATAGCGGTGACGTCACCCGCAATGCCGCCCGCGCCGTGGCAGAAGCCATCGGCTGCGACTACGCCGAATGGGAAGTCGATCAATTCGCCGAAGGATACGAAAGCACCATCGAATCCGTCATTGGCCGCTCCCTCAGCTGGGAACAAGACGACATTACCCGCCAGAACATCCAGGCCCGCGTCCGGGCACCGGGCATTTGGATGATGGCCAACATTCGAAACTCTCTTCTCCTCGCCACCAGCAACCGCTCGGAAGCCGCCGTCGGCTATGCCACCATGGACGGCGACACCTCCGGCGGCCTCAGCCCGATCGCCGGCATCGACAAACACTACCTCCGCGAATGGCTCCGCTGGATGGAGACCACAGGACTTCCCGAGTCCAGCCCTATCTCCGCACTCTCCCACATCAACGAGCAGAGCCCCACCGCCGAACTTCGACCGCAATCGAATAAGCAAACAGACGAGGAAGACCTGATGCCTTATCCCGTTCTCGACACCATGGAGCGGGCCGCCATCCGTGATAAAAAAGGCCCCAAGGATGTCCTAAAAGTCGTTCTGATTGCCTACCCGGAATTTTCCAACGAAAAACTCAAGGAGTGGACCATCAAGTTCTTCAAACTCTGGTGCCGCAACCAATGGAAACGCGAACGCTACGCCGTCTCCTTCCATGTCGACGACCAAAATCTCGACCCCAAAACCTGGTGTCGTTTTCCCATCCTCTCAGCTGGCTTCAACGAGGAACTCGCCGAACTCTAGCTCAAAGCTATCGAGCCTTGAATGGCAATCCACCGAGGCTCCAGCCCGGGGGCCAAGGATTCTGCCTCGATGCCGTCATGCCTCAATTCAAATACTACAAAGGCAAAGGCAAACCGGCCGCCTTTCGCGATCAAGAACGGTTACGGAAAGTGACAACTCCCAAACCACAGACCGCTATAAAAAGCTGTAACTCTCAGGATGACATCAGCGTATCACCCTAAGATGAAATTTCTCTTCTTCCTTCTCGCTCTTCCAATTCTGGCCAAGGAGCTCCCTACCGCCAAACCGGAGGATGTCGGCATGTCCTCTGAAGCGCTGGCTAAGATTGACCCAGCCGTTGAAAAGCTCATCAAGCAAAAGAAACTCGCCGGCGGATCAGTCCTAGTCCTTCGCCAAGGAAAAATCGTCTACCAAAAACAATTCGGATTCGCCAGCCGCGCCGCTAAGAAACCTCTGGTTAAAGACACCATCTTTAGAATTTATTCCATGACCAAAGCGATCACCTCTGCGGCCGCTCTCATGCTCCACGACGAAGGGAGGCTCAAACTTGACGATCCAATTTCCAAACATCTTCCAGAATTCGAAAGCCTCACTGTTTGGAAGGGCGGCGGCGAGCCTATCAAAGCTTCACCCGCTCCCACCGTCCGTGACCTCCTCCGTCATACCGCCGGATTTTCCTACGGCTGGGGAGGAACACCCGTCGATCGGCTTTATCAGAAATTCAAACCACTCGACCGTAACAAAACTCTCTCCGAAATGACCCAGGCCGTCGCCGACGTGCCACTCCTCTACCAGCCCGGAAAAAAGTGGGTCTACGGAATCAACACCGATGTCCTCGCCCGCGTGGTGGAAGCCGCCTCCGGCAAGAAATTCTCCACCTTCCTCGAAGAACGCTTCTTCACCCCACTCGGCATGCCAGACACTGGATTCCATGTTCCTGCCGAAAAAGCCGATCGACTCGCCGATGTCTATGCCGGTAAAGCCGGAGTCCTCGTCACTGCCGAACCCGCAAAAGGATCGCTCTTCCTAAAATCCCCTGCCCACCAATCAGGCGGAGGTGGACTCGTTTCCACCATCACCGACTACGGACGATTTCTCCAAATGATCACCAACGGAGGGAACTTCCAGGGAAAGACTTACCTCAAAAAGGACACCGTCAAATTGATGACCACCAACCAACTTCCCAAAGAAATTCCGGCAATCATTCTCGGACAACAAAGACACGGCACCGGATTCGGTTTGGGATTCTCGGTCCGCACTGTAATCGACAATCGCTGGGACAAGGACGCCCGCCTCGGGGAGTTTGGCTGGGGCGGCATGGCTTCAACTCATTATTGGGTCTCGCCCAAAGACGAACTGGTCATCGTCACGATGGAGCAAACCCTTCCCTACAATTCAAATATGGAAAGCACTCTCAAGCCGATCATCTACAAGGCGATCATCAACTAGGTTCCCATGAAGACCTTCCTCTTTTTCGTCCTGCTTCTTCAGGCTCAGGCCTTCAACACCGTTATTCCCGAAAAGTCCTACGCCCATCCTCCCACCGGCGATTTCGTCACCAATGGCATCATCACACCCCTCGACACTCTGGGCCGCGAAAAGGAATCCCTCAGCCTGCACTCCGTGAGCGAAAACGATCTCAAGTTCAATCCCGCTGCCCTCTCAGGCCGTGACCCCGGCGACTTTCTCGATCTCCTCACCAAGGACGCCCGCCTGAGAAAATACAATCGGCACTGAAATCCCTACTGCGCCGCTTTCTCCCAACCCTCAAAGATCACAAGTCTTCTGGATGGATTCAGCCTAGTCAATTGAAAGCCCTATCCGAATATACCTTTGATCATCCGCACTTGAGAGCGTCAAAGTCACTCTCTCGAGGCTCCCCTGCGGTGAGATATCGATTTCTTCAGGCGAGGGATCGAATTCATTCCACTCCACGAGATCATCACTGGTTTCAAAAACCACCTCACCAACCTGCGCCTCCGGATCTCGCACGAAAATGAACTCAAACTTACTAGCGTCTGCCGCCGGTGCTGACTCAATCACGATGGCGTCATCTTCAATCAATGGCGAAAGGCCAAAATAGTACTCCTGCACATTAGCAATTCCATCGCCATCAGCATCCTGCTCCGGCCCGCTCTGACCACCCGGAAGCTCTTCCGAGAAAGCCCAACTCTGATAAGGCGTTTGCAAATTTAGCTCGACCCGATTCACCACCCACCGATCTGAAGCTCCTCCGGTGTCGTCAAAAGTAAGATCCAAAGAACCATCCTCGACCTCTACCAAAAATGTTGTTTCCAAAAATTCGTTGGTGGCCGTATCAAGATTACTCGCTACGAGGTTTCCCTCTGCTGCAATCGTCATATTCTCCCGTGGATCATCTTCATCACCCTGCCTGACACTCACCTCCCAGACTCCGTTGGCAATCCGGTGACTCCAGGTCCGCGCACTGCTCGACCAGAGGTAATCCCGGTTGGACAGATCAGATCCGCCCCGGTCCCTTGAGGTCACCGACCCACTCCACGACACATCGCCGTCCGTCTGCCGGGACACCCGAAAGGCCCCGGAAGCAACCGGACTTTGTGTCCCCCCGAGGTCGTAAACATAACGTTCAGCCGAGAGATCCACCACCATTTTGATTTCGTCTCCCGATGGATCCGATTTGCCACCCACTCCCTGGGCTGTCACGCGATAGAATAAATTAATTCCCGGGGCCGGGTCGATATCCACGTAGCTTTCCGAGTCCGGCCCCGCGGTATCATAAATCTCCCAGGTTCCATCTCGCTCAAGTTTTCGCTCGATCTCAAATCCGTCCTCCGAATCACTATTATCGTTCCAGCTCAGAGAAACTTCACCCGAAATCGACAGGTCAGCAATCAAACCACTCGGCGCCGCAGGGGGAGGACCTGGAGACGGAGCAAGATCGACTTCAAGTGTATACAATTGCGCGCTATTGGCGCTCCCTCCCGTCACCCGCAAATAATAGTCGCCTGTCGACGGCACCGAAAAAGAAACGATCTCCTCTCTCTCTCCAATCGGCTCCGAGGTCGCCTGGCTCAGGACCGTACCGCCATTCGATGACAGGATGGCGATATCGAGATCATGAATACTGGTAAAATCATACAAGGAACCCGGCGAACATGATCCATCGGAATTTTGCGGCCCTTCCACAAAGCCACCCGGAGTCGCAACCGGAACAACACGATAGGTGATCAATGATCCCGATGGAACATCCTCCAGAAGATAAAAATCCTGATCGCTGTTATCATCGATACTGAGATAATCTCGCGAATACGAGCCACCCACCGAGAGGACGAGCGGGGCAGCGTTTCCAGGAGAGTCATTGTTCCTGATACTGGAATCGTGCTTCTCAAAATAATCTCCGTAAAGGCGGTTCAGGGAAAAAATATCATCCAACTGTAATCCGCGGAACTGACGCGAGATGAAAGGCTCCATTAATTTGGTTTGATTAATCGGGCAAACATGGCCCAGCGCAAGGCCGTGTCCGTGTTCATGTTCCACCACATTGCGCAGGTTGAGGGAATTACTCGAGGTGTTACCATAAAATACCGGATTCCCGGTATCGATGACCATGTCACCTGCACTCGGAGAAAAGTTATACGCCAGGGTGTTTGAACCGGATTCCCCGTCGATAAAATGCCCCCCGATCCGAATGTCGCCGCGGGTTCCAATCGATCCTGAAGGAAGCGAGAATTGCGCGAATCCTGCTCCGTCATCATTCGATTCGTATATATAAGACACCCCAGTCAACTCAGAAATATTATCAAACACCGCCTGAAAAACTGCAAACCAAGGGCGCGTGGTAAGATCACTGCCGCCACCACTCACCCCGTATCGAGCATCCAAAAACTCGATGAGATCACTGTCCGAGGTAGGTTCATCATTGAAACCAAAAATACTTGTTCCATCGGGGATAAAACTCCAACGAAGGGTCGTCGGCTTTCCTTGTTCATTATCTTCAAAGAATGAATTGTAGGTCGCAGTCCGCCCCCACCGATCGGTTTCGTCGAATTGAGTTGCGGCCTGAGGTTCTCCGGGGACATCTCCCATCTGGTCCTCCACGGCATGAAATGCCTCAAGCACTTCAGGGGCAACTCCGGGAGCCCAGCACATCGAAAAAGGAGGAAGTGGGGAATTCTCGCGCAGGCGCGCAAACTTCGCTAATCTCATCTGCATCCCCGGCGACATCCCGGCAAATTTACTCAGAGGAAGACGAGACCCGACCTTCATGAGATTGTCTCGGTATTCCCTCAATTCGGAGCGGTCTTCTAAAAACCTCTCCCATTGTAATTCCCGAAATACCGGATCCGCGGAGCCTAAATTCTGTTCGGTGGAACGAACCCCATCTGGCTCAGAACCAGAAGGCGAGTCCTCCTCCGAGAGGATGGCATACACCCCAATTACCAGAGCAATCGGAACCAAAAGACGAAGCGATTTCAGGCGCAAAACCATTCAGAATAGGAAAATAGCCGTGTATTTTGAATTCGCAATGTATTTACATCTAAAAACCAATCGAGTTGGTAAAGCCCAAGGATCCAAGAGCTTGCACCAAGAGACCTTCACCGAAATTGCAAACCAAGAGGTCTCATCCTTGCGACCGTTCAGAGTCACCATCAACTCCTACCGGCTCAGTGTGATCACAATACTGCTCTCTCGGGGCTTTCGAGTTGGCATCGAACCACCATTGTCCCAAATACGATCGAAAGGCCATGCCATTGGCATGTCGAAATCCATCACTCAACAAAGCATCCCATTGCCCTACCCCGCTATCCCACGAGGCCATCCACACTTCTCGAGAAGTTCCCTATAGCAGCTCAAAAAACTGCGGCAACACTCGCAGGAAGAGGGAATTCTTCCCACCTCGTGAAAGCTGACTCGCTACCAAATCAGCAGGCGCATCGGCATCAGCCGGACCACTGAAGTAGAGACAATGCCCATCCGTACAAAGCGACTGACAAAGGTGCGGATTCCCCTTCTCTCGGGTTATTTTGATCTCACATTCCGGCGAGAAAAAACTGAGTTCGCTCAAAGGAGCTCCATCCTCATTCCACTCAATACTTGCTTCGATCAGATTGCCCCCTGCCGATGACAGTTCGAAGGAATCTCCGTTTTTCAAAAGTAATTTCCATCCTGACAACTCCACGACCCAGGCAAGGAGAAGAAGAGCCGCAGTCCGCTGCTCTTTCTGAGCTACGATCTTCACTTTATTGATCGCCGAAAAAGATTTCTTCGCTGCCGGGTCATCGAAGAGCCCCGCCGTGGCAAGCCGGAAAAAATAGCTCCGTGTCCACGATAAGTCCTGAGTGATCATCGACTGCCCCGTATCCTCCCGGGCGGCCACGATACGCTCAAATCCCACAGTCGGGTCCGCCCAGGTCGAACTATCGAAAATCAAACGATCCACCAGTCGGTAGAGCCCTTCTTCAAAAAGATCCGAGAGTTCATTCTGCCACCAGAAAACCAATGGCAGGTCGCTATTCAGATGCGCAAACACGGTATTCCTCAGGCGCCCCAGGGATTTACCTTTCAGCAAAAAAGAAACCTGCTCCGAACAAATCGACTTCTTCCCGTGCGCCAAATGACAATGCGCTGTGATGTAGGCCTCGATCGATGGCTCCGGCGCCTCGCGATCCATCGCAATCAGGAGCGCGCGGCAGGCATTTTCCTGAGTCAGCGACAAAATCGTTTCCGAATTGGCCGTCAGTTGCGAAGGATCTTCGGTGTAGATGAGGAAATTCATCAGCGAGGCATTCGTGCTCGCATCATCCGCCTCCCAAAGTTTCTTCAACTCGCCATCAATGGCCGCGACCTCCACCGCACGGCCCAATCCGGCACTGGATAATTCCACACTCATTGCTAGAGCCTCCTCCATTTCCGTCCCTCACCACTCAACATTTCGTCGGCTTCGGTCGGTCCCCACCCTCCGGCTGGGAACTCGGCCATCGGCGGTGGATTCTCACTCTCGTGCCAGGCCCTCTCGATATTATCGACGAACTTCCACGCTTCTTCCACTTCATCGCGACGCGCAAACAAGGTGGCATCTCCCGCCATGCAATCGAGCAAAAGACGCTCGTAGGCCTCCGGACTACTCTTTCCGAAACTCGAAGCGTAATGAAAATCCATCTTCACCGGCTCCATGCGCAAGCTGGTGCCCGGAAGCTTCGAATTCATCCGCAGGGAAATCCCTTCATCCGGCTGAATGCGAATCACGAGAACATTTCCGTCCGGCACTCCGCCGGGAGCAGCATTGAAAAGAACACTCGGGGTTTCCTTGAAGTGCACCGAAATTTCGGTCGCCTTCTTGGGTAGACGTTTTCCAACCCGGACGTAAAACGGCACGCCGCTCCAGCGCCAGGTGTCGATCATGCAACGCAGCGCTACATAGGCTTCCGTTTCCGATTCAGGATTCACGCGATCTTCCTCATGATACCCCGGAACTTCGTTTCCGTTGATATTTCCTGAGAGGTATTGCGCGCGCACGACATTCTCCTTCACCAGCTCAGGGGTATCCCACTGACGCAGCGAGCGAATCACCTTCACCTTTTCATCCCGCACTCCATCGGCACTGAGGCCAGTCGGCGGCTCCATCGCCACCAGACTGAGAAGTTGCAACAAATGGTTCTGCACCATGTCGCGCAGCGCTCCGGCTCCGTCGTAGTATGCTCCGCGCCCACCTTCCATCCCCAAATGCTCGGCACAGGTGATCTGAATATGATCGATGTATTGCTTGTTCCAAAGTGGCTCGAAAATGGCGTTGGCAAAGCGCAGCACCATGATGTTCTGCGCGGTCTCTTTTCCGAGATAGTGGTCGATCCGATAAGTGTCCTTTTCCTCGAAGGTGCCATTGACGACCTGATTTAAATGCTGTGCCGTCGCCAGGGTCGTGCCGAAGGGCTTCTCAACAATCACCCGCGACCAACATCCTTCCCTCTCTTCGCTCAAGCCGGCTTTTTTGAGATGAAGCAAAATGTCGTCGAAATACTCAGGCGCACTCGCGATATAAAAGAGGCGATTCCCTTTCGCTCCCCGCTCTTCATCGGCGGCATCGAGCTTGGCCGCCAGCGAAGCGTAACCATCCTCATCCTGAAACTCACTTTGGTGATAGCTGATATTCGGAGCCAGCGAATTCCAGAGTTCTTCGTCGTGCCCCGTCCGGGAAACCTTGCGGTTGAGCTTTTCCAATCCCTCCCGGAAAAATTCATCGGTCCAATCCCGCCGGGCAAAGCCGATAATCTGCACGCCAGGGGGCAACTCGCCATCAACTGCTAAATTATACAATGCCGGAACCAGCTTACGATGGGTCAAATCACCGGTGGCTCCGAAGATCACCACGGTGCAAGCATCGGGGCGATTGCGGGAAACCAAGTCTTCTCGGAAAGGATTGCTCACGCTGCGTTCTGCCACCCCGAAGCCCAATCCGCAATACCGGAGCGATGAATTCCATTAATTGGGGAAGGTGAAACCAGTCGTAATTCCCAATCTCCTTGACCAGTTCGCCCCCCGAAGTGCATCTTCCCGCCATGCTCACTCGCAAGCACATCGAACTAGGTGCCAAGCTCTACATTGTTCTGCACCTCATCGTCTTCGCCATCTTCTTCTTCGGCGTCCTCCAGATGATGGGCTACTTCGGAGGAAAGTAAGATCCAGCCCTGTCCAACTCAGGGAACTCGCGGCAAGGAATCGAGAAACCTCAAGGAGGTGCGAGAGCGGCGATGAGCCGTTACCCGGTAACTCTTTGCCCGGGAAAAAGAAGGCCAGACCAGGTCGCCAGTTACGATCGTGTCGCAACAGTCCGCCACCCCTCGAGCTTTCCCTCCCAAGACAGCCAGGGAGCTCCAACTACTTCACGTCCAATCCGGGCCCAGCTTGATCAGCCACTAACGCTCAACATTAATAAACACCGCCTGGACGTCTTCGTCGTCTTCCAGCTTGTCCACCAGAGCATCGATCTCGACCAGCTGCTCTTCCGTAAACGGCTGAGGGTTGTTGGAAATCCGCTCCAGAGCCGCCTTGGTCACCTCGACCTTTTGCCGCTCCATCGTCTCGGTCAATTTTCCAAAGGAGGAATACTCACCATAAACGAGACCCATGTCGCCTTCGACTTCCATCTCTTCGAGACCGGCGTCCATGAGTTCCAGTTCCAGCTCTTCAAGATTCACCCCTTTCGGATTGAATTCGATCACGCTTTTGCGATCGAACATGAATTCCAGCGATCCGGAATTCACCATCTCTCCACCGTTCTTGTTGAAAATCGTGCGCACATTGGTCACCGAGCGATTGGTGTTTTCGGTCGCACACTCCACGTAGAAAAGACTCCCGTGCGGTCCCTTGCCCTCGTAATTGACCTGGCTGATGTCGGCGAGATCCTTTCCAGCAGCCCGCTTGATCGCCTTATCAATATTGTCCTTCGGCATATTCTCTGCCTTGGCATTGAGAATCGCCGTGCGCAGCGAAGCATTGGAATCAGGATCTGGCCCACCTTCCTTGGCGGCCATCGTGATGCTCTTGGCCAATTTTGGGAAAATGCGCGACATCTTTCCCCAACGCTTCTCCTTGGCTCCTCTCCGGATTTCAAATGCTCTTCCCATAATCGTGTAACTTGTCTGAAGCCAAGCTAGCGGGCCGAAACGATTTTCAAACCTCAAAGTTTTCGGACAATTTCCTCCCTCCCACGCATTCCCTGGTCGCATGGCCAATTCAAAAGACCCTATCCATTACTGTGGCGTCGCAATAGCAATTCCCATCCTCCTTTCAAAAATGGCCTCGAACAGATCACCCAATGATCGGCACCCATTTCATCTGCAGGCAAAATCTTGAAAGCAAATAGGCGACATCACCTTATTCCTTTAGGTCCTTATGAATTTCTTCCTCCTGTTCTCGGCGCTCCTCTGCTCATCACTCACCGCCAACGAATGGAAGCTCGTCTGGTCCGATGAATTCGATGGCAAAGGGCATCCCGACCCTGAAAAATGGGGCTACGAAAGTGGCTTTGTCCGCAACAAGGAAAAGCAATACTACACCACCAAGAGACTCCAAAACGCGCGCCTCGAAAACGGTCACCTCATCATCGAGGGACACAAGGAATCACCATCCCTCGATTCCCTCAAAAACGAGCCAACCAAAAAACTCCCCAGAATCAACTACACCTCGGCCAGTCTCCACACCAAAGGACTCGCCAGTTGGAAGTTCGGCAAAATCGTAGTCCGCGCCAAGGTCCCCCAGGGCCTCGGTGTCTGGCCCGCCATCTGGACTCTTGGAGAGAACATAAGCACCATCGGCTGGCCCCGCTGCGGCGAAATCGACATTCTCGAATTCGTCGGAAAGGACCCCCAACACATCCACGCCAACGCTCATTTTCATCGCGACGGGAAACATTCCTCAGACCACAAGAAGCGGAAAGGAAACGAACCGTGGAACGATTTCCACACCTACTCCATCGAATGGGACTCCGACTGGATTCACTTCGCCTTCGACGGCACCCGCTACCACAGCTTCCGGGTCAACAAAGCTGATACTGAAAAAGGAAACCCCTTCCACAAAAAACACTACCTCATCCTCAATCTCGCCCTCGGAGGCAACTGGGGAGGAAAAATCGACGACTCCATCTTCCCCTGCCAATACCTCATCGACTCCGTGCGGGTTTATCAAAAATCAGCGAAAGAGTAGGCGAAGACTACTCTTCCACTACCAGAACCCCGCGCGTGATTTGCCAATGCCCCGGGAAGGTGCAGAGGTAGGGATACTCCCCCGGTTTCTTGGGCGCATCGAAATAAACAATGTAGCGTCCTCCGCTCTGCAAGATGGGCGAAAAGGCCAGCACTCCTTTATCCTCGACCACATAGTGTTTGGCCAATCCATCAGGACTTGAGGCCAGCTTCATCGACCCTTCCCCGACCCGCTGCAGCGCCTCGGGTGTCACGAGCACAAAATTATGCGGCATACTCGGATCAACATTACTTACCGTCAACGCCACCCGGGCACCCGCTTTCGCTTTCAAAATCTTCGGGGAAAATTGCAGACCCGATACCGCCTTAATCTCCAATCGCTGAATGGCAGCCAACTTAGCCTCATCCCCCACGATCTTACTCAAGCCTTCCTGTTTGGTGAGTCGAGGATCGACCGGACTATCCCCCGGAATTGGAAAATCATTCCACTCGTTTTTCTTAATTTTGGTGTAGCCCTCGAAATCGGTAAACGGTTCGCCTTGTTGAAAAATAGAGTAGTAAAGATCCGGAGCAAAGGCTTGTCCCTTCGCCGTCTTCAATTCGAGAGATAGGTGAAACTGCATCACCGGATGTAACTGCGGGATTTCAACAAACACACTCTTGCCGTCCTTGAGTAATTGCAGACTACGAATCTTTACCCGGTCATGCCCTTGCGACCCCGGATGCTTTACCGAATATTCCGCCGATCCATAAGCACCGCTATAGAGATAGTTCCACTGCTCGGCGAAGGCCCTCTTTACCGTCACAGACTTTGGATCAATCGCCTCATCAAAGTGGAGAATCAAACCATTTCGCCGAGTCTCAACCGAACGTGGCAGGATGAGCGACTCTCCCTTCCCCGTGTAACGCAGGCGCTCCAACGAGCCGTTCTCTCTCGCATAACTTTGCCAACCATCAGAGCCCGCAAAGTAAACTGCACCGTCGTATTTATTGAACCGCGAACGATGCGCACCTGAAAGAAAATCACCCGCCAAAGGCATCACCCCTCCCTGAACGCCATGGCCAATCTCTTCACGCAAAACAAGGTAGTGCTCACAATATCCGAACGAACTCCCCACCATCCGCCCTGAGAGCGGGCCGAGGCGATCATCCTTCGGAAGAAAAACAACATCGCCCGCAGAGTTTTCGATTCCGCGCGGGATGAAACACATTGGCATCTCATAGCCATGTTTACCGAAACCCTTCTTCGGCCCAAAGAACCCGTGGTAGCTCCCCTCGCCTACTTCAAAAATCCCCGAAGCCGGTTGCCAGCTTCCTTCCTGCGGCATCGCAAAAACAATCCCGCCGTCCGGCGACACTCCGGTGCCATTCGTCCCCCGCAATCCCGTGGCGATCACTTCCGGCTTTTTGCCCGGGGTCCAACGCGTCATCCCAAACTGCTCGGAGCGCGTGAACCAATAAAATCGCCCCTTGTCATCCCGGTGCAAAGTCAACGCAAAGCTGTTGCCTTTCGCGGTTGGAAATTCATTGGTGAGACATTCGTAAAAGTCAGCCTCACGATCTCCGTTCAAATCCACCAATCGCGTCAGTTGATCCCGACCGATAACGTGCACGCGACCCTCGTGAACCACCAAGCCAAGCGGTTGGTGCAGTCCGGAGGCAATCCGCTGCCAGGTCAACTCATTCAAATCCCCATCCACCCCATCAACCAACCAAACGTCACCCATCAAAGTGCACACGGCCACGGTGTCTTCATCGACAATGCCAACCCCGCCAATTCTCATCGGAGTCTTGAAGGGATTCGCGTCACGATAGGGAATGGTCAACGTATCGATGACAAAAGGCCCTGTTTCTTTCCCAAGTGTCCCTTTTGTCGTCACCCTTTGGTCCGCCCAACGGGCGGGCCCTGCTGATTCCAAATTCACTTTCCCCAAGTCATCAAGCCGAGAAAGCGTGCAATCCAATTTCACTCCCGCAGGCAAGTCGCCAACGATATTCAGAACGTGCACGGGATGGCCATCCAGAACCATCGGCGTATCCCAAACTTTGGCCTCTCCGATCTGATACCCGAAAACCACCCGATCTTTCACCCGGTGAAACCCAAGATACTTCGTTTTGATTCCCTCGGGAATCTCCCATCGCGACTTTGAGAGATCACCAATCGGCTCTCCCTTGGCCTTCACCCCTGAGGTGATCCCGTATCGTCGCGACTCCCAGAGGACGAGATCTCCCTTCCACGCCGCCGTGTAGGTCAATCGCTCCGGATCAAATAACATCGTGTATTCCCCCACCCGAACATTCACCGCCTTGTGTGTCACTCCACCCTCATGACTGGTCACCTGCATCAGCAAACCGCCAAAATCCATTTCATTGAGCCGCCCGTCAAAATTATCCGACTCGGGATTCTGCCCCCAGTGCCCCCAAACCCCGCCATCCAATCCGGGAAACTGCGGCAGGATTTTCGGCAGCTCTCCCTCGTGAGCCAACCAACGAAGCGACTCATTCCGATAAAAATCCCGTAACCGGTTCGCCGGAAAGGGCTCCACAGGCTCCTGTCCCCGGAGGTTCAATACCATTCCCACCAAGAGCAAAGAAAGAAAAGCTCGCATCACTCGAAGATGACAAAATCCCCCCCCGCAAAGCAAGGCCAAGCCCCATAAAGTAAACGAAAGCGTCTACTTCTGCTCCCGCTTCACCACCTTCATCGCGCCCTTCCAGTCGCGCTGGAACGAAACCCGCTCCCGAAGCGTGTCTTTTTTCTT
>JAQWZU010000151.1 GCA_029253285.1 Akkermansiaceae bacterium
TGCATTTCTCATCATCGGAATACGCTCTCATCAAATCCGTCATCGATTCGCCGCCACTTCGCTCAGGGCTCATCCTCGCGACGCTCCTTCCCGGCCCTCATGACCGTGCAAAGCCCACACTAGCATTCGGAGTTCAACTGCCAGGAGTTTACTTTTTTCGGGGGTCCCTATGGACCTTGTTGAGGAGATCGGAGAGAGGGCGAAAGAGGGTTGCTTTTCGCAAAAGTGGCGTCCCTCTAAATAGCGACAAGTTCTAATCCCTTACATTTTTCAATTTGGAGTATCCCCTTGATCCCCTTTCTATTCGAGCTTAGAAGCAGACTCACTATTTTCCCTCTGCCGAATGTGTTCTAAAATATGCCGCCTCCGTTCCATAACGAAACTTCGTGCTTCAGCTATTTAACACTATGCAAAACCTTCTCCTTACCATTGCAGCCAACCTAATCACCAGCAGCGCTCTGTTCGCAGCCCAACCCAACGTCGTCATTATCTTTACCGACGATCAAGGCTACGGTGACCTGGCCTGTCTCGGGAACCCTATCGTGAAAACGCCCCACTTGGACAAACTTCATGAGCAATCAATACGTTTTTCAGATATGCACGTGAATTCGTTTTGCACTCCTTCAAGGGCGTCTCTTATGACTGGTCGATATGCCTCACGCACAGGAGCTTACCGCACTAGTGCGGGTAGGACGGTGATGCACATTGACGAGATTACCATGGCTGACTTTTTTAAATCGAGTGGATACGCCACTGGGCTATTTGGCAAATGGCACCTCGGAGACAGCTATCCACATCGGCCAGCAGATCGTGGATTTACCGAGGTCTTATGGCATCGCTGCGGTGGTGTTGGCCAGGTTTCTGACTACTGGGGCAACGATTATTTTGACGATATCTATGAGCACAATGGAGACCACAAGCGCTTTAAGGGCTATTGCACCGATACTTGGTTCCAAGGAGCCAGCGATTTTATCGAAAAGCAAGTACAACAGCAAAAGCCCTTTTTTGCCTACATCGCTACCAATGCCCCCCACGTGCCTTACATTGTAGATGAAAAATACTCAGCCCCCTATGCTAAGGACGCCACATGGAAAAAAGGTAAGGCGAAAGATTTCTTTGGGATGATCACCAACCTCGATGAAAATATAGGCAGGCTGCGAGCCAAGTTGCAGTCACTCGGGGCTGCAGAAAATACCATTTTCATCTTCATGACGGACAATGGCACTAGTGCGGGAGTTGAAATGGAAATCGACGCTATCCCCAGCGGGAAGAACCAGTTTAATGCTGGAATGCGTGGTCGTAAGGCATCGGTTTACGACGGTGGTCATCGAGTCCCCTGCTTTATTCATTGGCCCCAAGGTGAATTCACAGGAGGACGAGATATTGAAACCATCGTGGCTGGATACGACATCCTCCCTACGCTGATTGATGTGTGCAAACTGAAGCCTCAGAAAGTCAAGCATGACGGAGTTTCTCTTGCTCCACTATTAAAAAACTCTAGCAAGTGGAATGAACGCACACTTGTGCTTCAATACCACGGAGGGGCTGGTTTCACCTTTAAACCTCAAAAATGGTTGAAGTCAGCAGTTCTCACTCAACAATGGCGCTTGATTGATGGAGATAAGCTCTTTGACATCGAAGCTGATCCATCACAAAGTAACGATGTTGCATTACAGTATCCAGCTGTGGTTGCGAAATTGCGTAAAGCATACGAAGCTTGGTGGGATGATATTTCACCCAGACTCAGCCCAGTCAGAACTCATATCGGAAACGAAGCTGAAAACCCACTCACTCTTTGCGTGGTTGACCAATACACAGAGGTAGGAAACCCCTCTAACAAATTGAGAAAATTTCCCACTGCAAGCGCCCCCTATATGCTGCATGTCGATCAAGCCGGAAAGTATCAGATAACGCTACGTCGCTACCCCAGAGAAGTAGAGACACCCATCGAAGCGGTTAAGGCTGAAATCCAGATAGCGGGTCAAACCTTGAAAGAGACAATCGAAGAAGACGCTACTAAAGTACAGTTTGACCTGGAGTTAGAAACGGGAGATGCAGAGTTACTAACCTACTTTCACAACTCTAAGGGCGAACGAGGCGGGGCTTACTTTGTCTACGTTGAACGTCTCTAACCACCTATCCAATTAGGTTACGCAGGACAGAATAAAACTCTGCATAATCCCAATAACTGCTAGGATTTTGCTTTTTGCGTGGTGTCTCTATGGACCTTGTTGAGGAGATCGGAAAGAAGGAGAAAGGGGGTTGCCTGTGCAAACGAACGGGTAATTCCCCGTTCTGCGACGGAGCTCACACTAAGAGGCGAGCACGGATCTTGCCACTTGGATCCAGGCCGGAGACCCGGTGACCGCCACCTCGGCATCGCTCACCTTTGAACTCGACCCGTCGGACGGCGAGCGTCTTTTCCTCCGGGCGCGCCGTTCTCCCTAGCATGGTGATGAGCGCGGGAGAATTTTTCCAAGCTGCTCATCGGTGATTCCACTGAGCCAAGAGCTTCGAGATTCCTGTGCTTAAGGGGGAGGCGGCTTTAGCCGTATCCCCCACGCACGAAACGAGGTGGCGAGGCGGTCACGGCCACACCCACGCTACTTATTGGCAAGCTTCGCACTCCTCGCCGTTGAGCATGGCTTCGATACTGCAAGCTTTCGCTTCTTCAGGGGTGTATTGCTTTTTCTCAGCCTTGGAGACGGTTGATTTCTCGATGTCGCTGCCTTGGCGGGTGCGGAGATAGTAAGTTGTCTTGAGGCCGGTGTGCCAGGCGTGGCGGTACATGTGGCTGAGAGACTTCATGTCGGGCTTCGGCAGGAAGAGGTTTACCGATTGGGATTGATCGATCCACTTTTGGCGTCTCGCGGCGGCGTCGATGATCGCTTGGTAGCCGACTTC
>JAQWZU010000155.1 GCA_029253285.1 Akkermansiaceae bacterium
TCGAAAGAAGGGCGCTCATATTCCGTCTTTTCCACTAACGATTTGTCCCTGCCTCTCACGAGCTGGACCGAATTAAATGATGACGTCCCCGCAGCGGTGGGAGAATCTACCACCGTCTTCATCGTCAACTTCAATACCCAGTTTCTGCCGCTGGATGAGAAGCAGTTCTTTGTGGTGGCTGAAAATCCATAGCGGGATCTCTTCGGTGACTTGCCGGACCATTGGGATTTCTTGGTGTGGAATCTGTTTACCTGCTTAAAAAGAAGCAGGAATTCGATCGGGAAATGACTTTCGCAATTGGTGGGCGGTCGTAGCTTTTGCCGCGGCCCCTCACCCAACGATCCACGCCCCGTTATGATTGCCAAAAAATCCCCGCTGATTGTTTTTTCTATCTTTGCAAGGCTCCCCTGGGGGGTGATTGCCCTGGGGATGCTTGCTCTTCCGGCGATGGCCGAGAAGGGGCCGGAGCTTGTCGCGAAATATTGTTTCTCGTGCCATGACGAATGGGAGCAGAAAGGTGATCTGCAATTTGATAATCTCAACACGCTCAAACCGCAGGCCCGCCTCGATATTCTCAACAAGATGCAGGAGCAGCTCTTCATCGAGGAAATGCCCACGCGGAAGGCCAAGAAGCAACCCTCCGAAGTCGAACGTGCCGAGATGATTAAGTGGTTGTCCGCCGAGTTGGCAAAGCACAACGCCTCCAAGCTGGAGGACAAGTTGCGCAAGCCGGAATATGGCAACTTTATCGATCACGAAAAATTATTCTCGGGAAAGTACGCCGACCAGATGGCCTTCACTCCGGATCGTCGTTGGTTGATCAGCGAGTTCATCTTCGATGCCAAATTTAACAAGCTCCTCAATCACAGTTCCAATAAGACCATTGACGGGAAAAGACAGTCGGTGATCGGCGACAACAACCGCAGGGTGAATCTTACCAACCCTTTCCTCCTGCCCACTAATACCGGCGTGCGATATTACGCCAATACCACTCTGGATGGCGGGCATCTCCTCACCATGATCACCAACGCCAAAGAAGCGGCGGATAACATGATCTATCTCACGAGGCGCGATCAGCGTTACCTTCCCTCGGCGGCTGCCCTGATGAAGCAAGAGTGGGATCACGAAAAGATTCTCGAATCACGGCGAGGGTTTTTGAATACCCATATCGAGCGGATTCTCAAAGATTTCTACGGAGATCAACATAAAGCTCTCCTTCCCAGGTTCGTCCCGGTCGAGGCCAAGGAAATCGTGCTAGCCGAGGGCGCTAAGAAAGCTCCCTTTCACGCGGCAAATCCCGGACGGGAGGAGCTGATGGTGATCTTCCGCTCAATGAGGAGATTGGAAGAGGAGGGGGATAGCCTTGAAGAACTCATCAATAAGTGCCAGCGGGAGTGGTTCAATTTTGGCGACAACGAACGCAAGATCCAGGCTCGGGTCACCTTTATGATGAACTACATGGAGGAGTGGCGACAGCAGATCGAGCAACACAAATACTACGATCGGAACAAGCCGCACGTCTACAAGCCACGCGATGCCGCGGAGATGGCTATCATTTCCGAAACGATCAATAAGCACCGCCAGAAAGGAGACCGCTTCAATGTCATCATCGAAAAGTGCATGGCAGATTGGGAGGAAGGGTTTCGCAAGGAACGTGAGGCAGCTGGCGCTCCGGATGCCGAGGGCGTGAAGGGTTTGGTCGAGGAACTCTTCGTGAAAACATTCGAACGTTTACCCTCCCCGGAGGAAGCTCAAAAGTATGAATCACTGGCAGGCACCTTCGTGAAAAGCCTTGGTCGCCTGCCCGCGATCGAGAAGCTTATTCAAACGCTCAT
>JAQWZU010000030.1 GCA_029253285.1 Akkermansiaceae bacterium
CTGAATCGAGCTAGGGGAGGGATTGGGAAGATCCGCTCCAGCAGGAAGACGACAAGGAAAGAGATGATGAGACCGAAGATTCCGGCGAGAACGGCTTCGGTGACTTTGACTCTCCAGAGGCGTCTTTGGAATTCAGCGAGCTGTTTTTGAAGCTCCTCCGGAATGGGAGCCTGCGGGGCAGTTGGAGAGGTCTCGGACATTGGAATTCGGTGGGAAGGAAGTTAACCTGCCGTTATCACGGATAGACTCGCAGACATGTGGTGATCCTGCCAGCGGGAATTTCTGATATTGCTCTCTATAAAACGTCACAAAGAGCTAGGTTTTTCCGTAGTTTGAGAGGGAATAGTTTAATTTGTGGAAATGATTTTGGGGCTCGAATCTGGGTCGTTTTTGAAATTGGGCGAAATTACCGGGAAAAGGAGGATTTTAAGCCCCTCTTTCTGCGGATTTCGCTGGTGACAGGTGGAGGCAATTGGTAAAGATGTCTTAAGTTTTTCCCTGCCATGATTGAATTCCCAAGAGATCGCCAACAAACCATCCCTGAAAGTGCTGTAAAAATTATCGGTTTGGGAGGTGCCGGAGCCAATATGCTCGATCGCATTGCACTGGACGGAATCGAAGGAGCTGAGCTGCTTGCCTTGAATACCGATGTGCGGACCCTGAAGAGTTCAGTGGCAGGCGAAAAAATCCAGTTGGGCCCCAATCTGACGAAAGGTCTCGGAGCCGGTGGTGATCCAGAGATTGGCGAAAAGGCGATTTTGGAGTCCGAGGATGAGATTCGCGACGTATTGCGGGATCGCAAGATTGTCTTCATCTGCGTGGGCCTCGGCGGCGGAACGGGATCTGGAGCGGCGCCGATTGCGGTGCGCCTGGCCAGAGAAGCGGGGGCTTTTGTGGTAGTCTTCGCGACCATGCCTTTTGCCTTCGAGGGGAATCGTCGACGTATTCAAGCTGAAGAGTCATTGAATCAACTGGCGGTTCTGACCAATGCCTTGGTCACTTTTGACAATACCCGCATGGGTGAGCTGGTGCTGCCGAAGCAGGGTGTTCACGAAGCATTCTCTGCGGCCGACCGAATGATTTCCGATAGTATTACTGCAGTCGCGCGACTGGTCCTGCGTCCAGGTTTGATCAATGTGGGTCTTGATGAACTGATGACAGCTTTGAAGACGACCCGCTCACGCTGTCTCTTTGGTTCCGGATTGGGGCGTGGAGATAATCGTGCGCAAATCGCGCTCAAGGCCGCGTTGGGAAGCCCACTCCTGGACAGCGGATCCTTGCTCGAAGATGCCACTACGGTTCTCGTGCATATTTGTGGGGGAGAGGATATGACTCTTTTTGAAATCGAGCTTCTCATGGAAGGTCTGACCAAGCACATCCCGGACAATGCCCATTTGTTGTTCGGAGCCGCGACGGACAAGGCGATGGGGAAAGCTCTGAGTGTCACGATCATTAGTGCGCTGCCTGAGGAACGACTGCAGTCGGCTCAAGTATTCGCGGCACCGGAAGAGGTCGAGGTGATTGAGATCGAAGGACTCGAGGAGGAGTTGGCGGAAGAGTCGGTTGAGGAAGAAGTTTCCGATGCCGAGCCGGAAGGTTTGGAGGACGAGGAGATTGTGGAGGACGACGAGATCGTTGAGGAAGAGAATGTTGTCGAAGCTGAAGAGGACGATGAAATTCCTGAACTCGATGATGAGGGACATGATTTTGAATCACCGGAACTCCGCGTCGTGGAGGAAGAGGAGCCTGAGGCCACCGCGGAAGTGGAAGAAACTCCCGAGGAAGAACCTGAGCCCGTTGTCGAGGAACCCCAAGTCGAGAACCCCAAGAAGGGTGCCGGGCAAGCTGAGCTTCTTCTCGAAGGTGGGCCGAAAGGCCGCTTCGAAGGAGAGCAGCCTAACGTCATTGAAGGCGAGGATCTTGATGTCCCGCCCTATCTTCGAAAGAAACGTCGAAATCGCTAGGCTTGTAGTTCGGCGGGATTGAGCCTTCATTCTCTTCGTGCAGGTTTATCACAGTCTCGCAGAACTCGGAGCAGCCGAATCAGATTTCGGTTTGGCTCTTGGAGTATTCGATGGGGTTCATCTGGGGCACCGCAGCGTGATTGACGCCGCGCGGGGGTGTCGACGCACCGGAGTGCTCACTTTTGAACCGCATCCCGTGCAGGTTCTCGCGCCGGATCGCGCACCTCGCCGGATCCTCGCGACGATGGAGCACAAAATGCAAATCCTTGATACGCTTGGCGTTGATTTTCTGGTTGTCATCGAGTTTTCTCGCGAGTTTGCCTCGGGCGAAGCCCGTGTCTTTGCCGATGAATTGTTGGCGAGCGGAGTCAGGCGTCTGGCTGCTGGTGAAGATTGGAATTTCGGCAAAGGCCGCAAAGGAAATATGAAATACCTGGCGGAATGGGGCGATGAAGCCGGGGTCGCAGTACATGCGGTGTCAGCAGTGATGCAAAAAGGGGAACGCATTAGTAGCACGCGAATTCGTCAGGCTTTGCGGGACGAAAACCTTATCGCTGCCGAGGAAATGTTAGGTCGCCCCTATTCCGTGATGGGTGAAGTTGTCCAAGGACGCCAGCTCGGACGCCAGCTTGGATTTCCGACGGCCAATGTCGCTGTTTCAGACGAGCAACTTCCGCCGAATGGAGTCTATGTCGTTCAAGGACGCTGGGAGGGTCAATGGATCAGAGGAGTGGCAAATATCGGAACGCGACCAACCGTCGACAAAAGCATGGCGCGGTCATTGGAGGTGAATCTCTTTTCCGACCAAGTGCCGGATGCCTATGGTTGGACTCTTGAAATGGCCTTTCTGCGGAAGATTCGTGAGGAGAGGAAATTTGAGTCAGTTGAGGCCCTCAAGGAGCAAATTGCCCGCGATGTCGAGGAAGCCAAACGTTGAGTTTTCAATAAGCGGGGCCCATGAGGGATGTTAGTGTCTCGAAAATTTGTCTCATAGATTGCCATTGCCTTTTTCTGAAGGTGTCGCTAAGGCAATCGCTCCTGCCAAGAGCAGGATATTGCCATGGAAAAGAAAAGTGACTTCGGATTGATTGGTTTGGCCGTGATGGGCCAGAATCTTGTGCTTAATGTGGAAAGCCGCGGCTTTCAGGTTTCGGTTTATAACCGGACCACCGCCACGATGACCAAGTTCATCGAAGAAAATCCCGACAAGAACCTCGTCGGATGCGAAAGCCTCGAGGACTTCGTTCAGTCTCTCGCTTCTCCCCGCAAGATCCAGATCATGGTGCAAGCCGGTGGTCCTGTCGATGCGGTCATCGCTTCACTCATTCCTCTCCTCGACCAGGGTGACATCATCATCGACGGAGGAAACTCCCTCTACACAGATACCGAGCGTCGCGACAAGTATTGCGCGGAAGCCGGAATGCGTTTCATCGGAGCCGGTGTTTCCGGTGGCGAGGAAGGGGCGCTTAAAGGACCTTCCATCATGCCCGGCGGACCTGCTTCTACCTGGGAAGTAATGAAGCCAATTTTCGAAAGCATCTCGGCCAAGGTTGATGGCGAGCCTTGCGTGGTTCACATCGGAGAAGGCGGCGCCGGTCACTTCGTCAAGATGGTGCATAACGGCATCGAGTATGGCGACATGCAGCTCATCTGTGAGGCCTACAATATTTTTAAAGCAGCTGGTTTCTCCAACGAAGAACTCGCCGATATTTTCGCCGAGTGGAACGACGGAGACCTCGAGTCCTTCCTCATCGAAATCACCGCCAACATCTTTAAGCAGAAGGATCCTGAAACTGGCAAAGACATTGTTGACCTCGTCGTCGATAAAGCCGGCCAAAAAGGCACCGGACGTTGGACCGTCATGGGCTCTGTTGAGCAAGCCGTGCCTTTCTCAACCATCGCCGGTTCGGTCGAGGCGCGTATTCTTTCCTCCATGCGCGACCAGCGTAAGGTTGCTTCCGGAATCCTTCAGGGACCAAGTAACTGGGACTTCAATCTTGAGATGAGTAAGGAAGAGCTTGTGAAGAAAGTGCGCAACGCGCTCTACGCTTCCAAGATTGTTTCCTACGCCCAGGGACTCGACCTCATCACCAAGGTCGGTGTTGAAAAAGGATGGGATCTTCAGCTTGGCGAGATCGCCAAGATCTGGCGTGGCGGTTGTATCATCCGTGCCCGCTTCCTCAACCGCATTACGGAGGCTTACCAGAGCGAGACTCCTCCAACCAACCTCATGCTCAGCCCATTCTTCACTGAGATCCTCAACGAAGGACAAGGCGACTGGCGCGAAGTCGTGGCTCTCGCCGCGACCAATGGCATCCCGGTTCCAAGTTTCGGAGGTTCACTCAGCTACTACGACGCCTACCGTGCCGAGCGTACCCCAGCGAACTTGCTGCAAGCCCAGCGTGACTTCTTCGGAGCACACACCTATGAGCGCACCGACAAGCCCGAAGGTGAGTTCTTCCACACCGAGGACTGGCCTGATCTCATCAGCTAAGCTTTTCGCTCGGCAAAGTATTTCCAAACGGCGTTTCCTGGGAGGGGAGCGCCGTTTTTTATCTCTATCGTAAGCCGGGTATTCAGCTCTCTCCGCCCCAAAGGCGGCAGCCCATCGTAGCGAAGGGCAGAGGGAGAGTCGACCGCCGCCCGCCCTGCTTTGGCATTACCCGAATTAGATCGGGCCTTCGGGCCTTCCGATTCATCCAATATGGGCCCCCGGGTGATTGCTGGATGGACTCTACTTGGTGACTTCGATTGCAGAAAAGTCGCTGCTGGTCGCTTTGGAGTAGAGGCCAGTGTAGTTTACCTTCTCGATGGCTTCAGGGAGCCTTAGTTCCAAACGTGTTTTTTCGACTTTCAGGATGACGACGCGTTTGGCCAGGTCGATGATGATATGGGCGGTGAATTCTTGTTTGGTGTCGAACTTGGCTTTCTTCGCAGTGCCGCGTCCGACATTGATCCAGCCACCTTGGAAGATCTCGTGGGTCCCTTTGCCAATGGCGGTGCCGACTTTGATCAGGCTATTGTTGTCGGGTTTGTCTCCGAAGCAGAAGAAGGCGTTTTTGGTAACGGCGTCGACGGCGGTTTGGTAGTCGATTTTGAAGACAGCGCGGTCGGTTCCGGAGAGTGGCTTGTCGAGTTTCCGGAGGGCCACGGCCTCGCCTTTTGAAGTGAGGCGGTAACCGAAATCTGATTTGGTGACGGTTCCGCCGAGGACGATGGGCCAGTCGCCGGATTTGTCTTTGCCTTCGCCGAGCTTGGCCGATTTTTCGGGCTTTTTGCTGCTCGTTTTGGTGGGTTGACCTTCCCACCATTCACGAGGGCCTTCGGCTTCGATGCCTTTCCAAACTTCCATGAACTTCTTTTTCATTTCGGCCAGCTTCTGCGGCTTCTCCTTGGCAAGGTTGGTGGTTTCCTGCCAGTCCTTCTCGATTTCGTAGAGCTGGAATTCGGTGAGCGTCTCGTCGGCGACGATTTTCCAATCACCAATGCGCATCGCGGCGCGGCTTCTCTCGGGAGCAATGTGAGTGCGCCAGAAGAGCGGGACTTTGCGTTTCACGGCTTCGCCTTTGAAGGCCGGGCGAATGTCGGTTCCGTCGATGGTGCGATCCTTCGGGGTGTCGATGCCCACGATGCCGAGCACGGTGGTGAAGATGTCCGATCCGATGACGGGAGTTTTGCTTACCGTGCCGGGCGTGATTTGGCCCGGCCAACGCACGAGGCCCGCGACGCGGATGCCGCCCTCGTGGCTGTCGCGCTTTCGACCGCGAAGTCCTCCGGTGGAGCCCTGAGTGCGGCCGGTTTGTTTGCGGCCCTCGGGGCCGTTGTCAGAGGTGAAGAAGACGATGGTGTTGTCGCGCAATCCAAGATCATCGAGGCCCTTCATCACGATGCCGAAGGCGTCGTCGAGCTGAGTGATATTGCCGTGATGCTGGCGGATCCCTTCGTCATCGATGTGCGCGTAGGGCTTCATGTATTTTTCAGCTGACTCGATGGGGAGGTGTGGCTCGTGGGTCCAAACCGAGAGGAGAAAGGGTTTTTCCTTGTCGCGGTCTTCCTTGAGCCAACGAATTCCTTCTGTCGCAACAAGAGGAGCGGAGAAGCCTTCGAGTAGCCCCATTTCCTTGCCATTGAGAACGAAGTTTTTGGGATTCTTGTGGTTGGGCGCAGCGTTGTTTTGAGTCGCCATCCAGTGGTCGTATCCGTGGTCGTTGGGCTGCGGTTGCTTGTCGCTATTGAAATGTCCGTTGAGATGCCACTTGCCGACGTGGCAGGTGGCGTAGCCATTTTCTTTGAGAAGTTCGGGGAGAGTGATTTCACTTTCCCGAAGGTGAGTGGTGTGTCCTCCCGGGATCCAACGCCAGACGCCGTTGCGGTAGGGAGTGCGTCCGGTGAGGATGGCGGAACGTGATGGAGAACAAACTCCGCAGGCTGAGTAACACTGCGTGAACTTTACACCCTCTGTCGCAAATTTGTCGAGGTTGGGTGACTTGATGATCTTATTGCCGTAGCAGGCCAAGTCACCCCATCCCATATCATCAACGAGGAAGACGACGATGTTCGGTTTCTTGGCGAAGGCTGGGTTGCCTTGAAGAAGGAATACGAGGGCGAGGAATGCAAATCTCATGAGAGAGAGTTACGCTGTTTTATCCCTACTCAACAAGGGTATAGTAGCCGATAGCTTTGCTTTTGGAGCGGAGGCGAAGGACAACTCTCTGAGTGTCCGGTTGTGTGGGCTTGCGGAACTATGTGGTCCCCGCAGATGGAGGTTCTGGAGAACCACCCTCCTTGCTTCGCGGCTACTTGATTTTAAAAGTCTACCAATCCGAACTCTTGGGCGAGTTCGAGGCATTGGCTTGTGGGGATGAGGCCTTGGGAGGGGCTGGGATCTGTTAGAGAGGCGGCGGCGGTGCAAACGGCGAGTTGGAGGCGGTCCGGGATGGGGAGCTTATTGTGGAGTCCGTGTAAGAGTCCGGCGGCGAAGGCATCGCCGGCACCGGTGGCCCCTTTGCTGAAGTTGTCGGGGAGTTTGAGGGAAGATTGAGTGAAGGTGTCGCCGGTTTTGAGCGCGCAAACCGCTCCATGCTCGGTGTGGATGGTGACTGTTTTTTGCACGCCGAGTTCGAGAAGTTCCTGTGCGCCTTTTAAGAGGGCTTGGGAATTGTCAGCGGAGAGGCTTGTCCCGAGAATGTGGGAGGCTTCGAGTTCGTTGATGATGAAGTGATCGGTGAAAGGGAAGGCGCTGAGCGCGATTTTGCGAAATTGTGGATGTTCGCCGCTGACCATATCGACGCTTGTTTCGAGGCCGTGTTCTTTGGCTTTTTGGAGGGCGAGAGCAGCGCGGGTTTGCTTTCCAGCGAAGGAATCGAGCGCGTCGAGGAGCGTGAGGTAACCAAGGTGGAGAATGCGGGCTTTTGTTTTGGTGAAGTCGAGATGTTCGACGTCGAAGAGGCTGTTCGCTCCGCGTTGGTGGAAGAAGGTGCGTCGTCCAGTGCCGAGGACCGACATGGCGTCGGTGTAGGAAGTCGAGCGCTCGGAGGTGCTGTGGAGTTGGGCGGTGTCGATGCCATTGTCCCGGCAGTCGTCGAGAATCCAGCGGCCGTAGTCGTCATCGCCAATAAGGCCACAGGCTTCGAGAGGGTAGCCAGCTCTCATGGACGAGAGATCCTTGAGGACGTTGTAAGGACCGCCGCCGTTGGATTTGGATTCGCTGAGGATGTTTGCCAAGGTGTCTTGCTCGGGGTAGGCGTCGATGATCTTGACCTGATCAACGATGAAGTTGCCTGCTGCGAGAATGCCCTGGCGTTGGGTGTCCATGATTAGAGTGAGACGACCGTTCCGCTTTGTTGGGATTCGAGAGCGGCGGCGAAGATCTCGTGAGTGGCGACGGCTTCTTCGGGGGTGGCGCAACCGAAGCGACCTTCTAACAATCCTTCGCGTTCCATGAGGAAGGCGGCCCACATTTGTTGGATTACATCGGGGAAGCCCGGTTCAAAAATTCCACCGGTGACGGCTTTGAATGGAGTGCCGAAGCCGAGGTCGGTTCGTTTCCAGTATTGTTCTTTTCCTCGTTCGAAAAGGTGGAGCGTTTTTGGTTCGGCGGTGCTGAAGCGGACGCCGCCGTCGGTGCCGAGGATCTCGATGAACCAGGTGTTGGTGGCGCCGGGAGCAAGGCGTTTCATTTCGAGACGCAG
>JAQWZU010000171.1 GCA_029253285.1 Akkermansiaceae bacterium
AAGCCTCGTTGGTCCTAAAGGATCGACGAGGTTTTTTTGTCAGGATAAGGTTTGTCACCCTCTCATTTCTCGCGGTATTCAATCACTGGCTTCAAAAATTATTTCCCGGCACCTGTATGCGATTGTTTGTTTTTCCACTGCTCCTATTTTCCGGTCTCACGGCGTGTAAAGAAGGCGAGCCTGATCCTCCAAAAGTCGAAGAGGCGGCAGCCGGGGTGGAGATTTCAATGGATCTGATCCATCACCAAACTTTTGTCAGCGATGATGAAGGTATCGAAGGAAGGCGTTTGGCGATTCAGCATTGCCAGCGGTGTCATCTGTTTGTCGAGCCCGGAGCGCTTCCGAAATCTGTTTGGCGGGATTTTATTTTTCCACGGATGGGAGCGTTCATGGGGATGCATCACGCCGGGGTGAAACCGATCATTGACCTGGGAAGGCATCCTGCTGAAAAGCAAATGATCATCGATGCCGGAGTCTATCCTCCGGCTGCGGAGATGACCCGGGAGGCCTGGAATGTTCTGGTGGCCTACTACATGGAGCGGGCGCCCGAAAAGCTGGAGGGGCCAGCCGGTAAGGTGACGATTGAAGCGCCTTCCCCACTCTTTCGAGAAGCGGAGTTTGGGTATAAGCAGGGAAATCCAAATACGACCCTGATTCATATTGATGAGGGGAGTCAGCGTCTTTTCGTGGGGGACATGGTGACGACCAAGCTGTCCGTCTTGAATTCGGACTTAAGTCGTTCCCAGCATATTGAATTGGGGAGCCCGCCGGTGCATCTCCAGATCATGGATGATGATTTATGGCTGACGAATATTCGCTTTGTGAACCCAAGTGATTTTCCGGGCGGTGAGTTGGTGGTTTTGGAGGAGAACGACGGGTATTATGCGACCAGCGGGAAGAAAGTGCTCACCGGATTGCAGAGACCAACCTTTGCTTCTTATGCTGATCTGAATCAGGACGGGCTGATCGATATTTTGGTCTCTGAAAGTGGAAATCAACTGGGTGCGTTCAGGTATTATCAGGCCGGCGAGGGTGGCTCGTATGAAAAGATCGAATTGATGAAGGAGCCCGGAAGCATGACCTCCCATGTTCACGATTTTAATAACGATGGCTTGCCTGATGTTGCCGTGGTGCATGGGCAGAACCGGGAAGGAGTGCACATTCACTACAACAGGGGCGAGGGGAATTTCACGAGCTCGTATGCCTTACCACTTCCTCCGCACTACGGAAGTTCCAACGTGGCCTTCTATGATTTCAATGGCGATGGTTTTCTTGATGTCCTGGCGACCAATGGTGACAATGGCGACTATCCGGCTGTCTTGAAGCCGCATCACGGAGTGCGGATCTATCTGAACGATGGGAAGAATGCTTTTGAAGAACATTACTTTTTTCCCCTAAACGGAGCCTTCAAGGCTTTGGCGGAAGATTTTGATTTGGATGGTGATCTGGATATTGCCGTGATCTCGATGTTTCCTGATTTTGAGGGGAGGCCTGAGGAGGGTTTTGTTTATCTGGAGAACAAGGGGGAGATGCAGTTTAATGCCAGCACGATCGACAGGGTGAAGGATGGCAGGTGGTTGTGTATGGATACCGGAGATCTGGATGGTGATGGCGACAAAGACATCGTCATTGGGTCGTTTCTTCGCGGGCCCAGTGCAGTTTCCCCTTCCAGAATGAGGGCTTGGGAGAGCGGGGAGCTGCCGGGATTGGTCTTGTGGAATCAGACCAAGTGAAGAACATCCCGCAGACGCATTTTTGCGGGGATTTTAACAAGAAAACGAAACGACGAACTCGATGGCAAATAAGGGGAATTCAACAACGAGCCACGGTGGACGGGGCCGAATCGTGGCGCTCTTGATTGCGCTTGGGTTAGGCGTTTACGGAGTCAGTCAGTGGAACCCATCGGAGAGTTTGAGCGGGAAAAGCAATGATCAGGGTGACGATGGATTGCCGGAAATTCCCACAGTGGATGTCCCGGGCGCCCGGATTCCAGTTAAGGAAGGGGCATCGTGGAAGGAGATTGATGATCCGTCCAAGGACGGTTGGGACACCGAGGTGTTTACCGGGAAGGCAATGAAGCAGTTGAAGGAGTTGGGCGGACTGCTGACGTCTTCCGATGAACTCGATGAGGCCTCCGTGGGAGAGTTGATTGTCCCGGGCTTTGAATGCGGGGCTTTGCGGCCCGAGAATTTGGCCACGGTTCTCGACGATCAGCACTTGAGAGTGGATCGCTTATCATCGGAACCCGAAGGAGCGACATTTCAGGGAGCGGGAGGTCTTGTCGAAGCCATGCGCGCACTTACTGGACCCTTTGCGAAGGCAGATGAACTAAGTTTTGAAGTCAAAGTGTTTCGGGTTTCGGTGGTGCCGGAGGGCGTTTCGACGAGACAGTATTTTTCCATCTCCGGTCGGGCTGGCACGGGTCCGATGGAGCAGCATGCGACCTGGGATGTTGTTTGGACGCGGGGGGCAACCGGCGAGCCTCCCCGAATACGTTCACTTCGTGTGGTGGAATTTGAAGAGACCTCGTCACGCCAAGCCAATGGCGCGCTCTTTTCTGATTGTACGGAATCGGCCCTGGGAGGGAATAGCGGATATGCGGAGCAGTTTCTATTGGGAATGAATCATTGGTTCCAACGGACCCAAGATCGCAGTCCTCTGGAATTGTTTGGCAATCCCGGACTGGCGGTGGGTGATGTCAATGGCGATGGGCTTGATGATTTGTATGTCTGCCAGGAGTCAGGCTTGCCCAATCGCCTGTTTGTCCAAAACGCTGATGGGACTGCGACCGAGCAATCCGCGTCGTGGGGTGTTGACTGGTTGCAGTCGTCCCGCAGCGCGCTCCTGGTGGATCTCGATAACGATGCCGATCAGGATTTAGTGGTGGCGATTCACGGAGGAGTCGTAGTGGCTGAGAATGATGGGGCGGGGCGTTTTTATCTGAAGGAGGTTCTCACCTCGACTGTCGACACGATGTCTCTGAGTGCGGTGGATTACGATTTGGACGGGCGACTTGATCTGTTTGTTTGTGGTTACAATCAAAGCAGGGTGGCCGGGAGTGAAAGCAGTGGATTGGGTGGCTCCAGTGCAGGCTTCGTCGTGCATGACGCGAACAATGGCGGGAACAACAGTTTGTTTCGCAATGAGATCTCCGAGGATGGATGGAAGTTCGTCGACGTGACTGCCGAGACTGGTTTGGGTGAGAGTAATAGTCGCTGGAGTCTCGCGGCGGCATGGGACGATTTCGACAATGATGGTGATCAGGATCTCTACGTTGCCAATGATTATGGGCGGGACTATTTCTATCGAAATGACCTGGGAGCGGAACGGAAGTTTGTCGATATTTCGGAAGATGCCCGGGTCGAAGATAGTGCCACCGGAATGTCGGTGACCTGGGGAGACTACGATCGCGATGGTTGGATGGACGCGTTGGTCAGTAACATGTGGTCATCGGCTGGAAATCGGATCGCATTTCAGAGCAAATTTCTGGAGGAATCCACGGCGGAACATCGCAGCCGGATCCAGCGATTGGCACGGGGAAATACCTTGTTGAAGAATCAAGGCAATGGGGTGTTTTTAGATCAAAGTGATTTGGCCGGAATTGAAATGGGTCGCTGGGCCTGGGGGTCTCAATTTGTGGATTTCAATAACGACGGCTGGGAGGACTTGGTGGTTTCGAATGGTTATATCACGACGGATGATACGGGAGACTTGTGAAGTTTCTGGTGGCGACAGGTCGTGTCGCAAGGAAGAGCCGATGATCGGTCCGCAACCGGCAGTCAACTTGGGCGTGCAGGGCGTGAGTTGGGACGGATGATTGTGGAGGGTCGTTCTTTCAGTGGGAATGAGCGGAATTGTGTCTTTCTAAATACGGGGGAGGCTGCGGCGGCGAAGGGGCGGTTTGCGAATGTTTCCGCAGTGAGTGGACTGGATTTCCCGGACGATGCCAGGGCCGTGGCTCTGGTCGATTGGGACCACGATGGCGACGAAGACCTGTGGATTTCAAATCGCAATGCTCCGCGTCTTCGTCTCATGCGAAACGACAGCCCGAGAACAAATCACTTTCTGTCATTACGCCTGGAGGGAGACGGGAAAACCACCAACCGTGATGCCATTGGTGCTCGGGTCGAAGTGATCATCGCGAATACGGCGGCGGGCAAACCGAGATCAATCAAGACCCTCCGGGCGGGAGAAGGATTTCTCGCGCAGTCCAGCAAGTGGCTTTCCTTCGGACTGGGCGGGGCCGAGGTAATCGAGAAGGTGATTGTCCGGTGGCCGGGTGGAAAGCTCGAGGAGTTTTCAGGACTCGAAGTAGATCATCGTTATCACTTGGCTCAAGGGAAAGGAACACCGCGAGTGGTCCCGACTGAAGATCGTAAGATGAAACTCATCCCGTCGATTCAGGAAAAAATGCCCTCCTCTCAGGTCGCGAGAATTCCATTGGTGGAATTGTTGCCGGCCCCAAAAACTCTCTTCACCGACTTCGAAGGCAAAGAGTATGAGTTGGAGTCAGAGGATGGACGTTTGTTGCTGGTGAACTTGTGGGCCAGTTGGTGTGCGCCTTGTCTTTCTGAACTGAGCGAGTTTGCGCAGCGCCATGATGAGTTACAGAAGAAGGGGGTCGATGTTCTGGCTCTCTCGGTAGATAGTCTCGGCCAGGATCCTTCAACCAGGACCAACGCAAAGCTTTTGGCGGACAGTGGGAAGTTTCCATTTGAAATTGGCGAAGCGACGGAAGCTTTGGTGGCGTCGTTTCAATCTTTCCATAATACCCACATCTCCTTGCATGAGAAGCTGCCGTTGCCGTCGAGCTTCCTCATCGACCGAAAAGGGCGGTTGTCGGTGATCTACAAAGGGGGAGTTTCAGTCGATACCCTGATTGAGGATGCCGATCATAGTGAGAGAGATCGCTCGGAGCGGATCGCGCAAGCGGCACCAATTCCCGGACAACTTGTGAGTCACCCGAAGGTGGAGCGGGCCGCCGTCAAATCGGCCGTCGAGCTTCAGGTGGAGTATGGGTTGGGTTTGCAGAATTCCGGGCGTCCGGAGCAAGCAGTGCCACTCTATTTGGAGGCGTTGAAGTTGGATCCCGAGAACTCCTCCGCGCACCATTATTTGGGTTTGGTTCGACACAACGAGGGCCGGGAGGCGGATGCGATCAAGCATTTGGGAGAAGCTGTTCGGATCAAGCCGGATTATGCTCTGGCGCATAACAGCTTTGGAATTGCCTTGCTGGGAAAAGGGGAGACGGAGCGAGCGGTAAAGCACTTCCGAAAGTCGCTGCAGTTGGAGCCTGGATACGCCGCGGCCCATAACAGTCTGGGCGTGACCTTTCACCGGCAAAAGAAATACGCCGATGCGCTCGAGAACTTCCATCAAGCGCTTGCCAGCGAACCCAACTGGACAGCTACGCATAAGAACCTCGGCTTGAGTCTCCAGGGCCTCGCCGGCGAAGTTCTCGGTCAACCATTTACGGTGCAAAACGGGCATCCCGATCATGCCACAATGCATGCCGCGATTGGGAATGGGTATCGCGACCAAGGTGCGATTCCGGAAGCGGCCCGGCATTATCAATGGGCCTTGAATCTCGGCCCGGACCTTCCTCCGGCTTTGAATAACCTAGCGTGGATTCGGGCAACCCATCCTGACGCGGAATTGCGCAATGGTGCCAAAGCGGTCGAGTTGGCGGAGCGTTGTTGCAAGCTGTCGAACTACCAAATCGGCCCGACCCTGGATACTCTGGCGGCGGCTTATGCCGAGGTGGGGCGGTTTGATGATGCCATTCGCTGGCAAAATAAGGCGATTGAGCTGGCTGGCGCAACGGATACCACTGAACTACAGAAACAACTGGAATTTTATCGGGCCGGTAAGCCTTTGCGGAAATAGATCCGTAAAAAGAGAGCGTGGTGTTCACAGGGCGCTCTTTTGAATAACCTGTCCTCTTTAGGACAGGTTGGGTTTTTAGTGCAGCTTGACGAGTTGGAGAGGGGAAATTAAGGACAGACCAACTGCAGAGTCACCTTTCAAGCGTTTCCCTCCTCAACATCGAAATCCAGCCAAAAGAAATCAATGATCCGTTTCACTAAAATCTCAAGTATTCTGGCCCTTGCCGCCGCTATGGCCAGCATTTCAACCACTGCGATGGCCAGCTCGATCGGCGTGAACACCGGACCAAGTAATGCCGGCGACGGGAGCTCTCCTGAAGACGCGCAAAACAACGTGGTGCCACCCACCAGCACGGCTGGCATTGTTCCTCAAACAAACTGGAACAACGTGATGCAGGGCAATTGGGTAAACCAACAGGTCACAGACGACAGCGGAACCTTGCTGGCGACGACGGTCTCGGTGCAAACGCAATGGGCCAACGGCAATGTGATTCTCGACGGCACCCCCGCCGCCGCCGATGGCGATCGCCTCATGATGAATGGCGGCATGGACAATAATGGTGGACCTCAGGGATGGACGATCACGGAGATCCCATACGCCAACTACGAGGTGTATATCTACTTCGATGGCGGCAGTAATGGTAACCGTGGTGGAGTCTATCAAATTTTGGACACGGACAACGGAGAGAACGTCCTTGCCGCACAGTATGGTTACGATACCGCCACCTTCGATGGCACTTACAAACAGGCGACCGGTGACGGGACGGATGGGGAAGGCCAAGGGCTTGATTCAAACTATGTGATTCTCACTGACTTAACCGCTCCCAATATTAAGATTCAATCCATTGCCGACCAGCTCGGCGGCGGCGACAATGTGAAACGTGCTCCAATGAACGGTTTTCAGATTGTTGAAGTGGGAGGTCCCGGTCCACCGACCATTACTGAGATTGACTACACGTCCGCCGATGGGTTGCTCACCCTGACCTGGAATTCCAAGCCCGGTGAGACTTATGCCATCAAATACTCGGAGGATATGATCAGCTGGGATAGTGACATCGATGATGGCTATCCCGCAGCGGAAGAGGGTGACACGACTACCGCGATCTTCAACTTGAATGACTTTGGGCTCGCGACCGATTCCCGTCTCTTTTTCCGCGTCGAAAAGTAGGGGTTCCGGCTTCTAGTTAAATTAATGCCTGAGGGGAGATTCCTCCTCGCTTGTCTCGCCTTCAGCGGACACAACGGCGGGAATTTGTCCGTTGTGTTGATCTCGTGGCGGGAAAAGCCATGGCGAAGTTACAAGAGTTTTTTCTGCTTTCAGGAGAGAGTGAGGCCGATTACTTCTCAGGAACTTGCTCATGAAGTGCCTCATTACTTTTCTCTCTGCTGTTCTTACGCTGTCGGCTTGGTCTCAAGGGGAACTCGATGGAGCGACGGGCAATATCTACGGGGTCGATCCAACGACGAAGACCTTTGAGTTGCTGAAGGAAACGCAGTATGCCCCGAAATCGGATTTGGGGCAGTCGCGCTTTACGGTGCGTTGGTCCGATGATGTTCGCATTCTCAAAGTCGAGGAGCGCAAAAGCTTCGCTGGTCTCGAAGGCCCTTTGTTA
>JAQWZU010000174.1 GCA_029253285.1 Akkermansiaceae bacterium
TGCACCTGGCTTCAACTCAACCAAATAACGCTTGCGTAGGATACGACGCGCATTCTCATCCCCCTCTTTTCCCGGAGGATAAAATACCATATAATTTTCAGCGTCGGTATCCGAGGCCAAAGCAATCGCGCCCTGGACTGTGACTACAGACGTTCTCTTTGTTACATGAGCTCCTTCTGATGTCAGTTGGCACACTTCATAAGTGCACAACTTGTATTCGCGAAGTTGGTCGCTTTGCGCAAACTGATAAATCCCCTGTTGAATGGGGCCTGCGACAGCAGTCGGTTCGGCGCACACCACACCGGTGCAGGTGAGGAGCGACAAAAGGGTCATTGAGGACTTTTTCATATCAAGCGTAGGCGTTAGATGTGGTAAAATTGAGTTTAGTTCGTAGTAATCAACACCCGAGTGATGCAATTAGCTGGAGGGCTGTTTAGATTACTAATGACAGTGTATTCGTTGTCGTTTTCGGTCGCTGTCCAGAGTGGATCACCGGAGGTAATCGTCGTCCAATTCACAAGATCAGATGAATATTGAACACGGTAAGTAAGAGAATTCCCAATGTTTGGACGCTTTGGAATTGTCAGCACACACTGGCCTGTGAATTGATCAATCACCGGGGTGGGAGTGGAAACCGAGGCGGGATCTGCAGGATCGGTTTGGAGGGCAAATTCCTCCAGGTTGGTCATTCCATCACCATCAAAATCCCCATTGGCTGCGGTCAACTCATCAAGAGTCCTTGGGGGGAAGTTGTCCGAAATACGAAAGCCCTCATATGAGTCGACAGTCCTCAGGTCCCATCGGAAGAAACGCTGGGACCGATCAATAGTGAGAGCCGTGCCCTGAAAATTTCTTTGAAACTCAACTTCAGCGTAAAGTTGCTCACCCGGGACGAAGAAAAATGGCCCCAGCGTGAGGGCATTGGTCAAAGGCGGGACTTCTTGAGGAAAGCGCTGGCTTTCCGGAACCAAAGGCTCTCCAGTAAACGGATCAATCCCCCTAAAATACGGGGGGAATACTGTGAAGTCAGTCCCCTGTTCCTTAATGGAGAACAAAGCCGTATCAGAGCCCAAGACAGTTTGCCCATTGAATCCCTCCCAAAAGAAATCCAACGACAAGCGGGGATCAAATTCGATCGCGCCATCGCGCCAAAGGTCATCCATTGTAACCCTAAATTCATTTCCAACCGGCACAAAACTGAGTCCTGGGTAGGCTTCGAGCATCTCGAGGTGGGTATGGCTCACATACACATACTTGTTTTGCGAGGGGTCATTGAAATCAACTCCCTGACGGGCTAATCGAAATTGGTAGACTCCCGGAACAATTTCTTCCACCTGATCGTTGAAATCGGCGGGAGCATACTCCCGGCTAGAAACATAATTGGTAATCTCATAGCGATCCAGTGACTGGGGAGCGTTGATGTAATCATAGAACAATACGATACTGTCATCCCGGAAATTAGTCCCCCCGATGGGGCGAGGCAACTTGGAGGGGGGCCCGGCCTCAAGGCTGAACAAATCCGAACGAAAAGGGGCGAAGATTGACGCCGGAATGATACCGCTAACCGAATAAAAAAGTCCACCGTCTCTGACACCGTCAAAGTCCAAATCACCAGCATCGATCAACGAGGTTGTTCCCAATGGACAGAGTGGATTAGGGAATGTCGGGAAAGGAGCTCCATTTCCCAAACAACCAACGATAGTCACGGTCCCATCCAACACCTGAATATTCCACTCCCCACCTTCAAAATCGAAATCCTCAGGTCCAACTTGCTTGTATCTCTTGACATCCGAGAAGCTAAGGAAGGAAACCAACTGCCCTTGGACAGGGGAAGCTGAAAGAGAAAATGCCCCCATCAGGGCCGCGGTATATTTTGCGAGATTCATATTCGGAGGTGTTTGCAATGCATTTACATGGTAATCGCTTTCAAAGCAAGAAAAAACTCACCATCTTACGATGGAAGCGCTACCAAAATAATTGTGAATGTGTGTCTTAACGTTGGAACAGACTAGCGGGGCGACGATCAAAGCGACAAGCGTAAAATCACCGCATTCCCTGTAAAAGAAGCTCCGTATTTGTCTTGGTTCGGGCTAAATTGCGTAAAAGGGTCCCTATCGCCTCTCCAATAGGCAAACTCGCCAAATGACGCCGGATTTCGAGCACTCTGGGAAGCTCTTCGGCATGATAAAGACGATCATCATTTCTAGTGCCACTTTGAGGAATATGGATCGCCGGATAAATCCGCTGCTCGGCCAATTGCTGGTCCAATCTCACTTCCATGTTCCCAGTTCCTTTTAGCTCCTCGAAAATCACATCATCCATCCGGCTTTCGGTTTCGATCAGACAAGTCGCCAAAATCGTCAAACTCCCCCCTTCTTCCAAATTCCGCGCCGCTCCAAAAAACTTTCGACACTCGGTGATCGCTTTGGGGCTAATCCCTCCCGAACCAATCGGCCCTCCACTAATGGCATTATTATAGCCACGGGCAAGGCGGGTCAAACTATCGAGCAAGATGACGACATCCTTCCCCTGCTCCACCAGTCGCCTCGATCGCTCGAGCACGAGATTAGCAACCTCGGCATGACGTTTCGAAGGCTCGTCGAATGTCGAAGCAAAGACATTTCGACCAACCATCTCCTCGAAATCCGTCACCTCTTCCGGCCGTTCGTCCAAAAGTAAGACAACAAGCTCTGATTCCGGGTGATTTTCCTGAATCGCTTTCGCAATCTGCTTCAGAAGAATCGTTTTTCCTCCACGAGGAGGAGCCACAATGAGACCCCGCTGCCCTTTCCCGAGCGGAGCTACCAAATCCACCACTCTAACCGAAAGAGCCGAGTCATCCTCACTTTCAAGAACATACCGCTCTTCCGGAAACAAAGAAGTCAGGGAATCGAAATGAGCCCGGGAAGCATATTCAGCAACTGGTGTCCCATCTATCTCAAGCACCTCACTCACTGACATGAATTTATCCCTCCCCCGGGGAGCGCCTACCACCACTTTGAGACTCTGCCCTTCCCGCAGGTCATGATCCCGTAGAAAATCTGCTCCAAGATAAAGATCGTCAGCCGAAACTTTAAAACTCCGGTTTTCATCACGGATCATTCCAAAATTCCCCTTTGCCATATCAAGAATTCCTTTGGCCACAATCCGGGTGCCATGGGTCGCATAGCACGACAAGATGGTGTAAACCAGCTGGGCTCTTGTAGGCTGATTCGGAATCCGCACCGGCAGGCGGGCCAACTCATCGTAAAGATCAGCCAAAGGCTCGTCTCGAAATTCGTTCAAATCAATCTCATCAGGGACCGCAGGCGGAGGTGGCGGGGGCGCCTTTTCCTTCTTTGGCTCTCGCTTAGGTTCGGGGGCTTCAGCCTCCTCCAGACTTCCTTCATCAACTACCGTAATTTGCTCTTTTTGCTCCTCGGGAGCTTTCGCTGATTCCTCTGCCCCGGAAGTGACGACTTCCTTGGTAACCTTCTCAACTGATTCGATTTCCTTCACTGAATCCCCCTCCAGTGGACGCTCAAGCTCATGTTCCCCAACGACTTCTTTTTCCACCAGCTTTTTCGCGGCCTTCTTGGCAGCCTCTTTGCCAACCTTCTTAGCCGCTTTTTTGGACACTTTCTTTACAGCCTTCTTAGCCGCTTTTTTAGTGGCCTTTTTGGCAGTTTTTTTTGCTGCTTTTTTGGCAGCTTTCTTGGCCTTGGGGGCTTGGGATTCGAGGGACTCCTTGGGAGTGGACTCGGTGGGCTCTTGCTCGTCAGTCATGAATTCAATGTAAAATCGAGGAACCGGCACACCTGTCGCTGAAGAGCAACCCGCCTACCTTCGTTCCAAAAAACGACGTCCGCCCTGGCAGCTTTTTCCATGATGGGAAGCTGCGCCGAGAAGATTGATGAAATCATCCTGTCATCGAAGTGACTTCGGGCCTTGAGGCGGGCACGTTGCGTGACCTCCGAGGTGGCCACGACCAGATTAAACTCCTGGCCAAAGTCAAATCCACTCTCAAAAAGAAGCGGAACATCGGCGACAAACAGCGTCGTGCGTCGATTTCTACGGCATTCTGCAACTTTCTCAAGACATTCCTTTCGAAGCTTCGGATGAATCACTCCTTCCAATTTTTGACGAAGGTCAGGATTTTCAAAAACCAAGGTCCGTAGCTTGACTCGATCAAGACTCCCTCCCTTGCTCAAAATAGAAACCT
>JAQWZU010000183.1 GCA_029253285.1 Akkermansiaceae bacterium
GCGAGTGCTTTGGCTGATTCGACATACGTTACGTCGTTCATGAGCGCGAGGGCCTGAAGGGGCGTGTTGGTTTTGGCGCGTTTGACGGTGCAAACCTCGCGTGAGCCCATGTCGAATAAAGTCATGGCCGGGGGTGCGGCAGTGCGTTTCCAAATAGTGTAGAGGCTCCGGCGATATTGGTTGCCGTTGGTATCGTGTTTGTAGTTGCGCAGGTTACCGTAGAAATTGAATTCGCTCCAAATTCCGGCAGGTTGGTAGGGTCGAACACTGGGGCCGCCGATCTTGTCGTTGATGAGTCCGGAGACGGTAAGGGCCTGATCCCGGATCATTTCTGCCTGCAGGCGGAAGCGGGGGCCGCGACTGAGGAGGCGATTTTGGGGATCTTTCTCCCGACGAATGGAATCGAGCTTGCTGCTCTGTCGATACGTCGCGCTCATGACCATGGTTTTGATGAGGTCTTTGAGGTCCCAATTGTTTTCGACGAAATCGACAGCCAACCAATCGAGAAGTTGAGGATGACTGGGGTAGTCGGCCTGGGTGCCGAAGTTTTCGCTCGATTCGACCAGGCCGGTTCCGAAGAGGTTCTCCCAGATGCGATTGACTTGCACGCGGGCGGTGAGGGGATGTTTTTTATCAACGAGCCATCGGGCCAAACCGAGGCGGTTCATTTTTTCTCCCTTTGGAATGGGAGGCAAGATGGAAGGGAGTCCGGCAGTGACTTCTTCCTTGGGTTGGTCGTATTCGCCACGGTCAAGAATGTGGGCTTTGCGAGGATTGGGAAGTTCCTTCATCACCATGACCGAGGGAGCACTGCCTTGTAGCTTGGCAATCTCGGCTTTGAGTTGATTGATCTTCGTCAGGTGCTCGCTGAGGTTTGGCGTAGGGTGTTGACTAAGATAGGCCGCAAGAAGTTTCAGCTGTTTGGGTGAACGCTTCTGATGAGGCGTTTTGATGGCGAGGATTGTCGCTTGATCAAGGGTGGCTGGAGAGAGTGGTGGAGATTTGACATCGGTTGCGGACAGTCGAAAGCGATCAATGGAGTGATTGGGGAAGGCTCCGAAGTTGAGTGTGATTTTCAGCTGCTGGCCCAGTTTGAGGGTGATCGGTTTTGCGAGATCGAAGACGGCCTGTCGGGGTTCCCGTTTGGTGTTTCCGTCGACGGCCCACCCGGTATTGGCTTTGGCGTCAAGGCTGTTTGAAATCGGATAGCCTTTCTGTTCGTAACTGGCGCGGGCCTTGGCAATTTTGACAGGGATGTCCTTCTTGCCATTTTGGATGACGTGAGCGTTTATGCTGGAAAGGACGAAATTGCCATTGTGCCCACGCGCGTAACCCTTGTTTGGGAATGATGGATCGGAAAGTGCCTCGATTTGGAAGGAGCTGAGGTTTTTCAGACTTGGATTTAGGATGATGGTGCGAAGATCGGTGGCGGTCTTCGCTCCGGTGGCAAGATAGGAGCCGTCAGCTTGTAACTTGAAGGTGGTTTTCCCTTTTGAAGTGATTTTGGCAGGCTTTTGGGTGGTCCAAGGATTTTTGAGCTTCCTCAGGATGTTTCCGTTGAGGTTTGCTGCGGCTTTTTCTTTTGCGGAGGAGAGGTTTTTTCCGATCTCAGCGATTTGCGTTTTTAGCTGAACGACTTGATTTTCGGCTTCGGGATTTTCAACTTTGATGGTGGGTTCGAAGTTCTTGGGGGTTCCTCGTTCAACCCCTTTTTCCGGGACGTTGTTGAAAAATGAATAGAACTGGTAGAATTCCTTTTGCGAAATGGGGTCGTATTTGTGGTCGTGGCAACGACAGCAGTTGAAGGTGAGTCCCATCCAGACGGAACCGGTGGTTTCGACGCGGTCGATGACGTTCTCGACATGCCATTCGGCGGCGAGTGATCCACCTTCGGTATTGATGCGGTGATTGCGGTTGAATCCGGTAGCCACGATTTGAGAATTTGTGGCATTGGGAAGCATATCTCCGGCGAGTTGTTCAATGGTGAACTGGTCGAAGGGCATGTTCTGATTGAAGGACCTGATGACCCAGTCGCGCCAAGGCCATTGGTAGCGTTCCCAGTCGGCCTGGAAACCGTGGGTGTCGGCGTAGCGTGCGCCATCGAGCCACCACATCGCCATCCGTTCGCCGTAGCGGGGAGAGCCTAAAAGTCGGTCTACGAGTTTTTCGTAGGCGTCCGGAGACGTGTCGTTGAGGAAGGTATTTTGCTCGTCGAGTGTCGGAGGGAGTCCGGTGAGATCGAGGGAGAGACGTCTGAGGAGCGTTTCATGGGATGCTTCGCGTTGTGGTGTGAGTCCGGCTTCAGTGATTTT
>JAQWZU010000184.1 GCA_029253285.1 Akkermansiaceae bacterium
TGTGGGCTTTGCACGGTCATGAGGGCCGGGAAGGAGCGTCGCGAGGATGAGCCCTGAGCGAAGTGGCGGCGAATCGATGACGGATTTGATGAGAGCGTATTCCGATGATGAGAAATGCAACTCGTGGACTTGGATGTTTCTTTATCAGGAGGCGGCTGATAGGGTTGGAAGATGACAGCGAGATTGGCGATGGCGATTATGGGCTTGGCGATGGGGTCGATCCTTGGAGGAGTGAAGGACGCACGGGAATTGATCAGTAAGTCCAAGAGGGAGGATGTGGAGGTGATGAAGGTGCTCGATCTGGTGAAGAGTGATTTGACTGAGGAAGGAGTGCAGGAGGTCATCGGCTGGGTGATTGAGAATGGCTTCGCTCAAGAGAGGAAGCGAGTGGGAGAGGTGATTTGGAAGCTCCCGAAGAATGATCAGTTGATGTTGAAGTATGTCCGGATTTTGAGTTTCTATGGGGAGAAGGAGCAGTTGGAGGAAGTTACTGGGAAGTTGCCCAAAGGGAGGGTTCATCAGGAAGCGAGATTTCGCCTTGCCTTGACCGTGGCTGAGGATGCACAGCGGAACTTAACGCTGAACGATGCCGAACGTGCGGCGAGAAATCAGGAGGCCAAGGAGATCCTAGAGAGGCTGGAGAGGGAAGAAGGGTTGAATGAGTTTGTGGAGAAATGGGTCGCGGACTTGAAGTATAAGATCACTCATTTGGTAGTGGGATGTGAAGCCCCCGAAATTGAAGGGGTCGATTCTGAAGGGAAGAAAATCACCCTGAGTGAATATCGGGGCAAGGTCGTGCTCCTGCCATTTTGGGGAATGTGGTGAGGCCCATGCCGTGGCATGCTTCCATTCGAGCGGTCGCTCGTTGAGAAGTGGAAAGGCGAGCCCTTCGCCTTGGTTGGGGTTAACACCGATCCTCCGAAAACGCTCTCGAAGTATGTTAAGAATGGCACGATCACCTGGCGTAATTTCCGGGACGAAAAAGTGGGTGGCCCGATCTCCAGCAAGTGGGACATCGCCGGTTGGCCGACAATCTACATCATCGATCACAAAGGAGTGATCAGACATGTGAGCCAGGTGAAGGGAGACCTGGATATGGCGTTAACCAAGCTAATTATGGAAGCGAAGGCGGAGCTTGGAGAGAGGAAGTGAGACGAAGGCGAGGAAGTGGGGCGGTCCTTATGATCGCGGGTATTTAGCCCACCTTGACAGGTATCGGTAGGACTCTAATATTTGAGGATGGTTCACTTCAGGAAAGTAGCAGTCTTTTGGACTCCCTTTTTTCTGGTCAATCTCTGCTTTGTTGCTTTCACGATTCATTCTTCCGCTCTCGAACCGCCAGGGGTTTTTCCTGAATCCGGTGAACTTGTGGCCCCAACTCTGGTGAAGTTGAGGAACCCAAACCCTTCCGGGGCGATTTTCTACACTACTGACGGGAGCGATCCACGAGGGGAGGATGGGAGCGTTCGTTCATCTGTTCTGGTATACTCCGACTCATTTGAATCTCACGACTTTGGTGGTCCTCTCTCTGCCAACCGATCCATGGTGGTTCAGTGCAGGGTGAAATCAGGAGAAGATTGGAGTGAACTGAAAACCGCGACTTTTATTGCCGACCAGGATTTTTCGAAACTGCTTGTCACTGAAATCATGTTTCACCCTACGAATGGTCCTCCCGAGTCCGAGTATGAAGAGTTCATTGAGTTTAAGAATACCGGAGAAGTTGGCTTGAATCTCTCTGGCTTGCGAATTGTAGATTTCACCGAGGAGGGGACTGATGCTTATCTCAAGTTTACTTTTCCTGCAGGCGCTGTCGTATCGCCGGGAGGGTTTGTTGTTGTTGCTGCCAACGCGAATAAGTTTCAAAGCCTATACCCCGACGTCCCGTTCCATGGCGGGATGGCTTCTAGATTCAACAATCAAATAGGAAGAATTGCACTCATTGGACCCGACGGTGGTATTGCGACCCAGATGCGCTACGAAACGCACTATCCTTGGCCCGCGGTTCCTGATAATCATGGCTATTTTAAAAAGCGAAAGCCCAAGGTGGGGTTTTCGCTTGCTCGAAGGTCCTTCGAACCCGGAGCGGATCCAGAGCATTTCAGCACGTGGCGTGCAAGCGCCGCGAGACTTGGGTCACCCGGTAAGGAGGAGGTTGATCCTAAAATTCCACCACTCGTCATTAGCGAATTTCGGTCCCGGTCTGCGGGGCAGTTGGTAGACCGCGTTGAGATCTATAACCCCACCTTAGCTGCGGTAAGCATTACCGGTTGGTGGCTCAGTTATAAAAGAAGCCGACCATATAAACATAAGTTCCCCGAAAATACAGTTGTCCCGGCAAAAGGATACCTGGTCGTAGACGAGGTTGATTTTTGTGCGGCAGGCAGCGAGATGGCGCTCAGCTCAAAAGGTGATCGCTGTTATCTCTTTTCCGCAACTCCCGAGGGAGAGCTTACTGGTTATTCCTATGGTGTTCGCTTTGAGGGGAGTGATGAAAACGTGTCCTTCGGTCGGTCTCGAACCTCCGAGGGTGTTGATTATTTTCAGCCCGAATTCTCCGAGAGTTTTGGCCTGAAAAATTTTGGAGCAAGTTTCATTCCCTTGCTGATTTCCGAAGTGATGTATCACCCGGATGTGGAGGGATTTCAGTATATCGAGCTCCACAATCAGTCCAAGGATCCGCTCTCCCTCTGGCTTCCTGATACTCCTACTCGAACATGGGGTCTGAGCGGAGGAACTGTTGGTCAGAAGGTGCCTCAATTCTTGTTTCCCGAGGGCACGACTGTTCTCCCTGATGCTTACCTCATTTGTATTCCCGAGTCTACCGGGTCGGTGGTGGTTCCTGATGACACTCAGGTTTTTCGGATTCCTGATGACCTTCTCTCCACAAAACAAGGCGTTCTTCGTCTCCATCGTCCCTTGGCATCCAAGGGGGAAAAAATTCGATACGCCATTGTCGATGAGGCAATTTATCAGAATCGATTTCCTTGGGACGTAGGAGCAGGCGGAGGAGGCCAAGGGCTCGAACGAATGAACACGAGCGCTTTTGGAGTTGATCCCCTCAACTGGCGCGCTGGTCCCGTGGGAGGAACTCCAGGGCGCTCCTTGGGAGATCGACTTCTCCGACATCCCTTCAAACGGGGAGACAAGTAAAAAGGGCAGGCGCTTGGTGTTCCGGTTGGATGAGGCGCTTCTTCAGTTCCTTTAGGGTTTCGGAGATACGGAATCATGGTGTGGAAATCCCCATACTTCCAGAGTCTGCTTTGGAATTCTCGCTTAGGGTCTTGTTCCTTGACGCTTTCGAGAGATAGGTTCCATACTCGCGCCGTTAGTTTCAGAGTCCTGATACAATGGTTAAAATGGTTAAATTCTGCGCGTTGCGCCCCTTTACGTTCGCGGCGTGTGCCGGAGCTTTTTTGTTCACCTCATGTGGTCCGATCCCCCAATCGGAGATAGCTTCGAAAAGTGCGGCGATGCAAGCCTACGAGAGTTATAACCGGCCTGCTACTTTACCGACAGATCCTTCCAAGGTTCGCGTAAAAGTTTCTCTAAACAACCAGATGGCCTATGTCATGGAGGGGAGCAAGCCGCTTCTCGTCATGCCGGTGACAGTTGGGCGATCAAGTGCGCCGACGCCCCGCGGAAGCTTTCGGATTCGCTCGAAGAATCACTACTACCGCGCCTACACGCACGGATATGCCATCAAGGGGAATGTTATTCGTGGATGTTACTTGCGGAACCGGCCGTCGGGATGGCGGTTCAAGGGGACGCCGATGCCGTATTGGTGTGAATT
>JAQWZU010000186.1 GCA_029253285.1 Akkermansiaceae bacterium
GCCAAGGCAGAGATAGAGAGAAATAGAGTGAGCGTTTTCATTTACTTGGAGAGTGGGACTTGTTGGTTGCTCTGCATGTATTTGAAGAGAGCGACGACCTCTTCATTTTTGAGGGCCAGCAGAAGGCCGGCGGGCATCATTGAAAAGTCGGAGACGGTGCGGGATTTGATGTCACTCTTGGGGATGGTGGTTTTTTGGCCAACCATGTTGAGGACGACTTTTTGTCCGTCTTCCTGACTGATGTTTCCGGAGAGGGAGCGGCCGTCCTTGGTGGCGATGGTGACCATCTTGTAACTGTCGGCGATATCGTCGCTGGGATAGAGAATGTTGAGGAGGAGGTAGTTTAAGTCGCCTCGGTTGGAGCCGGTGAGTTCGGGGCCAATTTTGCCGCCCTCGCCATACATGACATGGCAGGCCGAGCAGAGGGCCTGGTAAATTTTTCGACCGGATGAAGCGTTGGCTTTGTCGAGGGCAGACGAGGTGGCGAGTGCTTTGTATTTCGCGATTTCGGCTTCCTTGTCGGAGGGTAGTTTTTTGAGGCTGAATTCCTTGGCGAAGTCAGGCCCGAGAAGGAGGGAAAGCGAGCGCGTGACGTAAGCGGGGAGCGCTTCGGGGGAGATTCGCTTTTTCTTCAGGGCGAGATGAAGTGCTTCGGCGTAAGCTTTGCGCGTAGCGAGAGTTTCGATGATGGCCTTTTGGGCCTCGGGCTGGAATTTGGGGTAGCGGTCGAGAAGGAGCTTTGCGGCGTCGGGGGTGGGCGCCGAAGTGAAGGCGCGGATGGCGTCGATATGAAGAGCCGGTTCGTCGAGGAGTGACTTGAGCGTGGGAGCGAGACCTTTGTGACGCTGGGTGAGAAGGGATGCGAGGGCCTGCTTGCGATCGGGAATGGAGGCGTCTTTGTTTTTGAGAGTGGCGAGAGCCCGTTGGGCCGCTTCCTTGTCGCCGAAGACCTGGCTGAGACGGTCGACGAGTTTGTTGAGTTGAGGATCTTTTCGATCGAGGAGGCTTGTGCGGAGGCGGAACCAGTTGGGGGGCGGAGTGAGGTTGCGTTGGCCGTCGAGTCCGAGAAGGATGCCATTGAGGAGGGGCTTTTGAATCGTGGGGTTGTCGGTGGCTGCGAGTTGGCTGAAGAGGAGGGAAAAGGCTTTTTCGCGATCCATCTCGACGATTTTTTCGAGGCGCGCTTGATTGAGGTCAATGAGGGGAACAGGCTTGGCCGGAGTGGTGATGAAGGTGACGTCGCCGTAGGAGCGTTTGCCGTAAGCTTCCCACTTTTTCGTGAGTGCTTTTGGATCGAGTTTTCCGGTGTGGATAAGGAAGCGATGACGGATGGTTTCCGTTTGGCCTTTTGGGATTTTCCAGTCTCCGAGAATGGCGCGGCACGGTCCGATTCCGAGTTGCCCATCGACGCGCCAAGGTTGGGGAAAGTCGGAGTTTTCCGGATGATCAAAGATGGTGATGTGGCCCCAGTCGTCGCGGCCTTGGATGTCCATTCCGACGTCAGCCCAGACTGCGCGCTTGCTTTCGGCCTGGTTGTTTATTTGGAGAGCGGAGTTGACAACTTCTCCTTTCGTTTTGCCGCGATGCCAGGGCATGCGAAGGAAGAGTCCGCCGTATTTGTATTTGCCAATCGTGACATCGGATTTGCCGGTGCCTTCCCAAGTGAGGTCGAGGACGTGCTCCTGGTTTGAGGAGGTCATGGTCCAGGTCTGGGTTTGAGTGAGGACGGTTTGACCTTTGTCGCCGAGGAGATCGTAGGAAGTTTGCCAGGAAACGGATTGGCCGGAAGCGATGAGGATCTTAAAGGAATTTCGTTTCCAGTAATCAGATTGGAGATTGTGGAAGTAGTCGCGCTGGTTCACGCGGGTGAATCCCCAGTAGAGACCGGTTTGGTGTTTGTGATGACCGGGGCTAAATTCGGTGAGTTCACCTTTTCCATCCGGGGCGACGATGGGGTGAAGGTATGGGCGGGTGGTAGGGCCGGCGACCTGGGTAAGAATGGCTTTCGGAGTAGCCTCGCGGTGGACGGTGATAGTCCCGGTGTTCTCGTCTCTTTCGAGGCGAAGCTTGTCAGCGGCCAGAAGAGAGGTTGCGGTGGCCAGGAGGAGGGACGAGAGAAGTCGGGTCATTGTTTTTTGATTTGAACTGAGTAGCGTCGGGGGCACCACGGAGTTGTGAAGGAGTATGTCGAAGTTGGATTATGGCTGATTCGATGCACGGAGGAAGCTAGCGTTTTCACCATCCATTTCTAGTGCAGGAACGATTATTTTGTGTATCAAAGCGACATTTCTCTTCGCGACATTGAATAGCAGCGATTGATGAAGAGAGAAGGTGGGCCCAGAGAGCTGTGAATAAAGGTTCCAAATTGATTTAAACCCCTTTTATTAAAAAATGGACAACGATGGGAAGTTCGAAATGGATGAAGGAACTGGAAGGATTTCTCGAGAGCGTAAAATCGCGAAAAAGAAAAAAACCGGCTAATACTTCTCTGAGACAACCTTAGTAAATGAGAAAATCACACGAGTGCCTCTTAGATGACTGAAGATCAATCACGACACGAAGAATTCGTTTCCCTCTACGTGAGGAATGAAGCGGCGATCTTTTCGTTCGTTCTGTCGCTGGTGAAGCACAAGGCGGACGCCGAAGATGTGGTTCAGCGAGCAAGTGTGACCATGTGGCGTCGATTTGATGGTTTCGAGTTGGGAACCAACTTTAGGGCGTGGGCGTTTCAAATATCCAAAAACGAAGCGCTCAACCTTTTGTCGAAGAACAAACGGGATCGTCATGTCTTCAGCGAAAAACTCATCGCGATGCTTGCTGATGAAGCCGAAGAACGGGCAGATGATCTCGATTCCAGACAGCGTGCTCTTGATTTCTGTGTGGAAAAGCTGCCGCCGGACGAACTTGAAATCGTGAAGGGGTGCTATCGCGAAGGCGCGACTATTCGGTCCTTCTCCGAGCAAGCCGGTGAGACAGCCAATAAGATTTACAAAAAACTCAATCGAGTTCGCCGCAATTTACAAAGATGCGTTGAAGCTCAGTTGGGGCAGGAGGAGGTGAGACAATGAATGATGATGAATTGCAGAGCTGGATTGACAAATCCTTGAGCGAAACCGCGACGGAAGAAGAAGCGAAAGCTCTTGAGCTGCGCCTGCTATGCGATGCGGGGGCCCGGGCTCACTACTTAAATGAGGTGTATCTTCACTCCTCCTTGGGTCGCCGGTTCTCCGTTGACGTAGAGCAGGTATCACCTCTCAACATCGTTCCCAATAAGACTAGGCGGAGGTTTGTCATCGGCCTAGCTGTGGCAGCGGCTGTGGCTCTAGTTGCTGGGATTTTGTCAATCTTGGAGTCCGAATCGAAATCGCCCGCCTCAATCGCCCAAGTGGTTGGTGCTTATCGCAGCGATGGGAGCGCTTATGTCGCCGGAGAGCCGGTGATAGTGGGTAATCATTCTCTCGACCGTGGTCTGATGCGCTTGGATTTTTCGAATGGTGCCCGTGTTACCATCGAAGGCCCCGCTGAATTTGAGATAAGCAGTGAGAAGCGCATGGTGTTGCATCGCGGAGTGGTTACAGCCACAATCCCTGAATCGGCGATTGGTTTTGTCGTCGATACCGCCGCGGCTCAGGTGCTTGATCTCGGAACTTCATTTGGAGTTGCAGTGAGTGAAGATGGCTCAACCGACGTCTGTGTTTTTGATGGTGAAGTAGAAGTAACCAACCAAACAGATGCGGCCCCTCGTGTCGTGCGGGAAGGTCAGGCCGTTCGGACCAGCGGGCCATCGAAGGCGATTGACTCGGTGGCCTATGAAACCGCTCGATTTGAGAATGCGTGGCCGATGAATTCCGGAGTTTTGCAAACGACAGGTTCGATGCGCTTTGTTTCTCCCGGTCCTGATTTCCATCCAGGAAACTATGAAGACAATGAGCATATCATTGTCTTTCCTGAGCGCAGGGATTTTGTTTCGGAGAAGGAGCTTCGGTTGGATTTGGCTGATCCCGGCGAATTTGTCATTTCGCATTACGATGACAAGGCGGTCTTGCCTACGGGGCGACGTTTGACCAGCTATCTCCTTCAGCTGAATGCCTATCCAGAGGGGAAGAATCCCAATCGCAGGCGGAGCGTTCGTGGACAAATTACATTTTCCAAGCCCATTGTCGGGGTGATTTCCGATGACCGCGTGCTGATTGAGTCGGAGGCGATTTTTGGGATTCCCAATGTCACTTATCCGAGTGCCCGAATGATCGAGCCCCGTCCCGAAGGAGACAAACGACCAGGATTTGACACCCTGATTCTGGTGGCTGACCGGAGGACGCTCATCATCGAATTGCAGGAAAACCCGGGGCATCTGGACCAGGTTCGAGTGCTGGTTGAGGCTGAATAGAAACGCTCAATGAGATTTCATATGTATAATCTTTTCCTGTTGCTTCTTCTGCCTTCTGTGGTTTTCGGCGCGAAGGCTCCCAACTTCGTGATCATCTACGCTGATGACCTTGGCTACAGCCAACTCAGCGTTCCGATGATGAAGGACAAGCCGGAATATGCTCATTCGCTTCATCAGACGCCAAATATTGCAAAGCTCGCAAAACGCGGGATGCGTTTTTCAAGTGCCTATGCGCCATCGCCGGTGTGCACGCCATCGCGTGCGAGTATTCAATTCGGAATGACTACCGCGCGTGTCGGGTGTATTTCGATCCACGATGTTGTGATGAACAAGCGCGAAATCGACATGAGCAAGAATTTGTCGATTGCAGAAATGGTTAAGGCGGCGAACAAGGATTTCGTGACTGCTTTTTTTGGTAAGGGCTGCACTCCCATGGGGTGGTTCAAGGATCATGGATATGATGTCACCGACTTCAATCACGCTCACCCGAACGGTAATGCCCATGGCGATTGGTGGGAGCCTCAGACCAAGACTCCCATTCCAGATGACGACCCCAAGCGTGTTTTCAGTCTTGCGAGAGCTTCGGTCGATTTTCTGGAGAAACGTGCCGAAGACAAAAAGCCCTTCTTCCTCACAATCTCGCACTACGCCGTGCACGTGCGCAATACCTCCCTGAAGAAGACTCGTGAGAAGTATTTAAAAATTATCGCAGAGCAGAACGGAATCGAAGGTGGGATTACCGACGCCAATGATGCTAAGAGTGGTAAACTCCGCTCGCTTTGGGGAGAAGCCAACTACGCCGCCATGATGGAAGACATGGATACTTCAATCGGCCTGGTGCTGAATAAATTAAAGACCGCAGGGCTTGATGAAAACACCTACGTCATCTTCTCCTCCGATAATGGTGGCGGAAACCAGAATCCGCCACTGCAGGGTGGAAAGGCCAAGATGTGGGAAGGTGGTCTGCGAGTTCCAATGATCGTTGCCGGACCCGGGATTGCGCCTAACTCCCAATGCGATCGGCCGGTGGCCCAGTGGGATTATCTCACTACCTTGCATGACCTTGTGGGCAGCGAAACTCCCTTGCCCAAAAAACTCGATGGCATCAGTCTTCGTCCGGTTCTTGAAAATGGAAACGCCGGTCAGCTTGCGGAGCGGGACACAGGCTTCGTTTTTCACTTCCCTGCTTTTTACACCACGCCAATCACTTCATTTCGCGCGGGTGATTACAAGCTCATGCGCCAATTGAATACCGGAGAGATAAAGCTCTTCAATGTCGCAGATGATATGGGGGAAACGAAGGAGCTCTCAAAAGAAATGCCCAAAAAAACCGCGGAGATGGTTCGCGAGTTGGATGCCTATCTTGAAAAGGTCGGCGCGTGGACGATGGAAGAGGTTTACGATACCCGACAGGAAGAACTCGAGGAATGGATCGAACGTGATAAGTTACGTATTACGGAAAACAGGAAGCAGCTGGAGACACCGGGTCTTGATGCTGGTAAGCGCGACACACTGAAATCCCAACTGGAATCCTCGCGACAGAATTTGAAGAAACATGAGAAGAATATCGAACTGCTGAAAGCACAGCGAATCTCATCACGATGGTTTTAGCGAATACTCCAAGGAATTGAACAGATGAAACTTCAAACCTCAAAGCGTAAGCGGATCGCCCTCTTGGTTGAATCTTCTCTCGGATCGGGGAGATCGATTCTTCGGGGGATTTCTCAATTTGCCCGGCAGGTCGGAAATTGGGAACTTCTGTATGCGCCCCGTGGTCTTGAGGATGTCGTCCCTGATTGGTTGGAATCCTGGGAGGGTGATGGCGTCATTGCCCGTATTCAGGACGAAGGGATGTTGAGTGCTCTGAAGAAATTAGAGATTCCGGTCGTCGATGTTCTGGGGGTGCCGGATCACGATTTGCCCTTGGTGCGGGTCGATGATGAAAAAATCTCCCGAAAAATAGCGAAGCACTTTCTGAATCGGAGTTTTGATCATTTTTCTTTTTATGGAATTGAAGGGGAGAGTTGGTCCCGGCGGCGGGAGGATGCCTTTCGTCAAGCTACCGCGAGCGGAAAATCGTATGCTTCCTTCAATTCACTTCGTGGGATCTCGGAATGCAATAGCTCGCACTTTTCCAAACTCAAGGAATGGCTTCTCTCGCTCCCCAAACCGGTAGCGATGATGACGTGCAGCGATCAATGTGGCCTGATCCTTGTCGAGGCTTGCCGGGCCGCGGATATTACCGTGCCCGAGGAAGTTGCGGTGGTGAGTGTGGATAATGATCGCGCTCTCTGCGAGGTGGCAACGCCGAACCTCTCAAGTATTCGAGGCGGGCATCAGAAGGTGGGATTTGAAGCTGCCAATCTTTTGAATCGATTGATCGACGATACGCCCGTGGCCTCGGATCGAATTTTGATTCCTCCCAATGAGATTGTGGTCCGCGATTCTTCTGACGCTCGTAGTATTTCTGATGCCGGGGTAAGAAATGCGATCCAGTTCATGCGCGAACATCTCTCAGAACCGATCACCAACGAGACAATCGCGAGAGCGGTGGGCCTTTCGAGAACCCGGATGCAAGTTCGCTTCCGGGCCGAGGTTGGGATGAGTCTTCGCGAATTTCTGGCCGATCGGCGATTGCGGCAAGCTGAGAAGTTGATTCAGTCTACCGATCTAACCTTTGCTGATATTGCCGAACGTTGCGGATTTCGGCACCACGAATACCTAGGGTATGTTTTGAAAAAGGAGCGGGGTGTTACGCCGAGAAAGTTGCGGATGGAGGCAAGTTCTCTTTCTTCGTAGTCAGTGGTTCCTTACTCTTGGAGATGAATCGTAATAGTCGCCGTGGGTGTGGCGCCGAAGGAATACGATTGATGGCCGGTGGGGGGATCGGCGTCCTGTCCAGTCGGTGAGTTGATGAGGGTTTTTTCTTCAAGCCATGGTTGGAGTTTTAAGGTCTGGAGTGGATTACCAGTTACCGTAACGGTCTTCTCAGTCACGCCATTACCAAGGTCGGAGCGGTCGATGCGGACATCGACCCAATCGGTTTGGCCGGGTTGTGTGACCGGGACTTTGAGTTCCATGAAGCTCCACTCTTGGGGCATGTGATCAGCGATTTCAAAAGTGCCGTCGGGGATCGAGTAATCGAGTCCGGCAATGCCGTTGAGGATGAGAAGGATTTTACCCGCATTGAAATTTGAGTATTGATCTCCCCAGATTTCCCAACCGCTGTCGTACGATTCGGGGGCGACCGGAATGCCCCACTTGAGGTTGTATTTCTTGAGGTGTCCCAGCCCCATGACATTGGCGTTTTTACCAACGTTGCGATCATACATACCCATAATTGAGTAGTAGGCGAGGTCGGGAGCGGAGGCGAAGTCAGGGAAGATGTGATCGACATCCTGCATCGCGACCAGGGTCGGCGGGACCGGGCCGTTAAAGCCAATCTCACTATTGACCGCCCAGGTGTCGGTCATGCGGCGTGCCCAATCCTCGGGGAACCAGTTATTGCGCATGTAGGCCATCCCGGTCCAGTAGAGCGCGCGGTCGGGGCTGCCGGGAGGATAGATCGCAGCAGCGTTATTTCCCCAGTAGTCAGGCTCCGCCCGTTCCCACTCACTGTTCATCCAGTTCTCGAGATTATCGACGTCACCCACCGAATGCCAGTGAGCCACGTCAGCAGGATTTCCAGTCAAGATGGCCATCTTCTTGAGACATTCGACCGCATCGTAACTCGCGCCCCAATGTTTCAGCATTCCGTCCCAGAAGAGTGGTTTGAAATAGGGTTCATAGATGTCTTCGATGAAGCCAAGATCGCCGGTGTGTTCGTAAATGTCCCACGCGCCGATAACATGATCGGTGGTCGATCCCCATACGGGTGAGAACCAGGATTGACCCATGTTGTCCGGGAGTCTGCCGCCGGACTTGGCATGGGGGAGCAGGGCGGACCATGTGAGCACGTTGCCGTAGGCATAGTAATCTTTATCCGCGACCCAAGCACCCACCTTGATCTGAAAGTTTGCGTCGAAGCGATGCATGCCCATGAAATTATTCACCGCGGTCTGGGTGTGCGGGTAGACTTCCCATCCTTCGTCGACGTCGATGTAATACATCAGGTAGATTGCCCAAAGGTAGTAGTAGATATTGACGATGTCAGGGTCGGAGCAACGGAAGTAGGGAATCTGGTTTGTCAGCAGATCGTTCATGTGTGCCGTCTTGGCAGCAAGGTGTCCTGCCGGGTCAGCGAGGACGGCGCTCACCCGGGCGCTTGCATCGGCGTAGATGTCGTGCATTGCCCAGCCGAGGGCAACGCCTTCCGGCCCACAGGATACTTTGAAAGAATACTGCTGTCGTCCGTCGCCATCTTTAAATGCGGAGTAGTCGGTAAAGGTCTCGGAAGTTGAGACCACCGTGCTCATTCCGTCATACATGAGCGCTCCCTCGATGTCGGTGCCTTCAAGCGGTCGCGCCAATGCCGTGCCGCCTTCGGTGACATGCACCATGTTGTTTGCGGTGTCGTGGCGAACGGTGGAGGTTGTTTGCACGCTGCGATTACTGCTAACGTAACTCTGACCGGCGAACTGAATTTCAATTGGCTCCGAGGCCGTGATGAGGGTGCACGCGACGTCGTTGAGAGCGATGAATTTATCCTCACGAATTTCGACGCCACCGACTTCGTATTCGCAGATCACCCGGTCAGGCCGCCAGAACATTTTTTTAGGGACGGGGTTAGGGAAGGATTGTCCGTTCACCAGGACCGTGCCACAGGCGACCTTGGAATCCCGGTAGAATTCCCAGCCTTGAAAGTCGTGACCGGTTCCGGTGGTTGCCTCTGTAACGATGCCAACCCCGCGTCCGCGCAGGTCGTGGTGGAGGGGGTGGGTCAACCCCAGGGTTTCGTGTTCCTGAAGATTCCAAACGTTGTATTGTCCTCCAATATAGTAGCTCACATTTCCAGCGAGGAAGGCATGTTTCTTCCCCTGGATTTCCTGAGTGAGCATGGTGCAGTAGTTCTCGTGAGGCCACGTGGTGGCGTCCTGTTCGCCGATTCGGAAAAAGCCCTTGGGCCCACTACTAAACCCTTTGAGATATTCGGTGTTTGTTGGCGGGGTGGCCGGGAGATGATTCGCCGTTGGCAGCCAGTTGATGAGATCAGTTGACCATTGGACCTGGTAGATTTTCGAGGGCTTACTGTCCCAGGTGATGATGCTGTCGTCAGTGCCCGAGATGAGTTCCAAACCTGAGGTTATCGGGGCATAGTCAAGATTGGACACCTCGTAACGATCGAGCTTCATGCGTGGTAAAGTCGCCTCGTTGTTGCCGAACTTGAATAGGACGATCTCGGAAGTTTTTAGAGCCGTAGGAGTGATGCCGACTGCGGAGTCAAGTTGACTCCATGCGTCGTCATTGACGGAGTAGCTCACCGTCATGGTGTTGCTTGCTTCCTGATAATTGAATTGAAGATTGAAGTCATCTCCGTCTTCAATCCCGCCCACGGAGATTGGGTCTTTGAGATTGCCTCCGAGTTCCGACGAAGAGACTCTGAGGCTTCTAAAGCTGTTCAAGATTACTTCGAGCGAAGCGCCCGGCCCGGTGAAGCGAACCTTGAGATCAGACTGGGTGCCGCCAGATCCGTTGAGAAAAAAGGGACCGAGTTCAAGGCTGACCTCGGCGGTGAAATCACCTTGTCCTCCGACGTCGCGTCGGAGTCCGGCAGTGGAACTCTGGGGACCGCGGATGAGATAGTGACCGGTTCCATCGAAGCCGTCGTGGGCTGCGGAATTGATGACGGTCCATTCCGGATTTAAGTCTGCTCCCTCGAAGCTATCTGTAAAATTTGGAACCTGCGCCCAGCTCGTGTTCGCCAAAGCGATGAGCAAGGAGGCGGGGACCTGAAGCTGGGCTAATGAAATCATTTGATCGGCGTGCGAAGCTACTTTGCGATGAATCTTAACCGCCAATATTGTTGGGGGTCGGCTCGTCGGGGGCTCCGGTATTGCAAGAGGGCGTTTCCGCCGGGAAGGGGTTGATGAGAGTGCAGGACGAACTCGTCGGTGACGTTTTCCCATGGGCCGGAGAGGGAGCCCGAGTTGCTCTCGATGCGGAGTTCAAGGTCATCGGCGGCGAGCTTGCGAATGACGCTAAGGAGCACGTAAGGGGAAGGGGATTGCTCGATGAGGAGGTCTTCGATTTTTAGATGAATGAGTCCCTCGTTAGGAAGCGCGGCGTCAGGTCGGCCGCCTTGGGCATATTCCCGGAACAAGCCAAACCCGTCCTTGTCGATGTCGAGATCCGGGTTGTCTGGCGTGAGTCCGAATCCTGCGGCCCAAGAGGCAAAGCTGCAGGCATCCTCGTCGCCCGGACTTCCTCCTTGGGAAACGCTGGAGCGCCAATTGGCTGGGTCGCTATGGTCGGGGTTCGAGTTGGGATCGATCAAAGTGAGGGAAAAGCCATTGCCATCGGGTGCTGAAGACCAGGGTGATTCGTCGAGGTAGACGAAGTCACGAATTGGGATGCCTGCGCCGTATGACAATTTGAGCTGCTCGCCGCTATTGGAGAGGCGGTCGCCTGCTTCCCACTCTCCGGCGATGGGATGCCCGGCCCCATTGCGTGACTCGAAGGCGGCTTGGTTGTTGACCACTAGAACGCGTGCTCCGGGGGCGATATTGGTGAGGGCACTTTCGAGGAAATCGAAATCAACTCCTTTGGTAAAACGGAGTCCGGAGAGGTCAATATTGGCGTTTCCGATGTTGGTGATTTCGATAAACTCAAAATTTTCATCGCTGAAGCCAAGTGCTTCTTCCGCCGGGGTGGCCTTAGCGGGGTGATACATGATTTCAGAAATAATAATGCTTTCCTCAAGAGAGGTCGTGTCTGGTGCTGATGCGATCAACTGCAGCGGCTCTGACCAGTGGCTCCAGCGTCCGCTGTCGTCTTGATGCCGAACGCGAGCGCGGTAGGTGCTGCCGGGGCGGATCGGAGCAGATGGGATGGCCTGGGATGTCGTGAAGGTGTTTTGTTCTCCGGATTCCCAAACGGCGTCCCATTCCATCTGTAAGGTCTCTCCGGTTGGGACCAGAGGTTCTTTTGCTGTGACTTCCAGATTAAAAACCAAATCGCTACTGCCCCGGGAATCTTGATGGAGTTCGACGGCGATGATATTTTCGCCAGCGACGAAGAATGATGGGCTGATCCGAAAGCTGTCGAAGACGCCTTCGTTTCCAGAAGCATCGGAGAGCACGTCGTAGGCGATCGCCGTGCCCGGATCGAAGCCGTCGCGGATTACCTCGGTTCCATTGACGTAAATCACCGCGCCGTCATCGAGGTGCAAGTTAAACTCAAGGTATTCGAGGACAGAGGGATCATCGAGATTGATGCTGCGACGAAAATAGGTGGTTTCGTGGCGGTCGAAATTGATACCGCCGTAGTCGATGGTTGTTGCGAAAGTATCGACGCCGGAAATTCCACCATATCCGGCCGGAGTGCCGCCTGTGGGCCAGCTCTCGTCCCCGAATGCCGGTTCACGCCATGCGGTGCCTTGGTCACTCCCGTCATCGAGATACTTCCAGTTTGAGCCCGCCGGGACTATGGTGAGAAGTCCACCGCCGGGTGGCGTGACTTCAGCGATCCGCCATTCCATCGCAGCAAAGCTCCCGTCACCCTGGGGATCTGCGAAGGGTGAGGAGTCGAAGGATAATCCATCGCTCGGAAAACCCGCCGTGCCCGAATAGGTGAGGGTGGGGGTGTCGGGGATGAGCTCAGCCTCGCCGCTTGTGACTTCAAGACTGTCAAGGTGCGCCGCGCGGCCACCGGATTCCACATTGTCGCCGGGCCAGCTTCCTCCTGCGAACGCAAAGTTGTTGAGGTCTTCGACTAATGCGTCGAGCGAGATCGCACCCTTTCCGCCGAGCGCATTATAGTTTCCGGCATCCGGCGGGGAGCCCTTCCAACGATCGGAGTCTGCCGGGATGATGGGCGCGATCACTTCGGAAAATTGTTCAATCAGCGGACTGATTTGGTCCTCCTGCCAGAGGAGGTCACGGATTTCGCGAATGGTATTGTAGTAATCGGGCCAGAGTTCCGGAGTGGAGGCGTTGTCACCTCCGGTTGAGGTCGTGGGGAAGATGGAATTGTAGACCACGTCATGTCCCTTGTTAAAAGTGGGTCCCCAGGTGGCATCGCTGTCCCATGGCAAGATCCATAACTTGCCTTTGCCTCCGTTGCCGGCCGTGTAGTCGGGGTAAAAGTAGTAAGCCATGTTCTTATTGGCACTGGGCCAGAAGTCGTAGCTCCGGATTGCTTCGGAGAGGCCGTGATAGAGCGAGTATTTCTTGAGGTCGACATGTTCGCGGATAAAGGCCTCACTGCTGTTTCCCGTCAGGGTGTCTTCAATGGTATCGTGGTCCGAGCCGTCGGTCGGTGCGAAGGCGCCTTGGTATCGTTGTTGTCGCTCCCAGCCTTTCTCCTGATTGATCAACTTGTAGAGATTTCCTTTGGGCAGTCCGTGTTCTTCGAGAAAGCGGACGTCATAGGTTTCGACAACATACTGCAGGCCCCAGAAGTCACCACGCCACTGATCCGGAGCTTCTTCGACGCCGTCAATGACCCGTAGGTGCGCCCACAGAGTGTCTTGGGCAGGTAGGCCGATCTTATTCCAAAGAAACATGTTGATCGCCTCGTTGAGCGAGTAGGTGAGAGTGCCACGGTTTTCAAATCCCTTTCCCGTGGTGAGAGTGCGCCACTTTTGCTCGAAGGGAGTGCCGTCCTGTCGGTGCGCCTGAATGTAGTGGCCATTGTTGAAACGAAAGCGCATCGAACGCTTGCCGCTCTTTTGATAACGGCCGTTGGCTCCGCGCAATCGGTAGCGGATATTGTCATAGACAACGCCATTGTAAACGAAGGTGCCGGTCCAGTTGTAGAAATGCCGGTCACGGTGACCTGCACCCTGATTGATTTTATCGGCCGAGCTCCAGGCGTAGCACTCGCGCCAATCAGCGTCGCGCGTGATCACCTGGTAGAGAGGCAGGGTTGTCAGATCCTCTGAAGAGTGGCCGTTGTAATCGGGCACACCGTCGTAGATGAAACAGGCGAAGTTGAGTGCGGCATCATCGGGATAGGGAACGCGTGCCGCGAGGCCTTCACCATCCTCTACTGTGATGCGATAACGCAGCAGGGTGCGATGTGATTGAGGAGGGATTGCCACGCTAAAGATGCCGTCGTCGGCGAGGTCGTCGGCTTCAAGCCCGTCGTCCTTCATCGACAGGGTGATCCAATTCGCGGGATCGTTGTAGTCCGGGTTTTCGGAGAGGGGAGTCTCCGGGTTGGTGAGGGCTGCCGGGATGCGTCTGTTCACGATAGGGTGAGGAAGGTGGGACGGGCGGTAGTTGCCGGGAGTGACAAGTTGGTAGTCGAGCGCGACCGAAACGACACCATCGGGATCCGTAACCCGCGCGGTGATGGTGATGGTCTCACCGGAGGTCGGCGTCTTTGGCGAGTGGTTGACTTTGCGAATGCCGGGTGCGGCATTTGACGCAAAGACGCTGTTGATCTCGCCTGGTGTTGGATCGGCGAGAGAGGACCGCCACGAGCTGCCAAGTCCGTTGTCGAGGTCCGCGTTGATGAGTTCGATTGAAGGGCCTCCGCCATTCGCGGTGACGGGCCAGGGGAATCCCACCTTGTAGTCGGCTTCATCGATCACGGAGTCAGTCGTGTCACGGAGTCGAACTGTCTCGCCATCGGAATTAAGCTTTCCAAGCCAAGGGCCGTGAGCCGAAACGCTGAAGGAAGACGACATCGTGGCGGGGTCTTCTGCAATCAAGACGAAAGAGCCTACCGGAAGTGGCGTCGGGTTGGTGAAGGTAAAGTCGACGGCCGACGAAATTTGCCAGCCATTGAGGTCGACCGCCTCAGGTCCGGGATTGTAGATTTCGATGAATTCCTGCCTCACCGGATTCTCCGGTGGGTTGAAGTGAATCTCGTTGATGACGGGAGCTCCTGAAGCGATGCCGATGCAGGACAACAGGGGCAATTTCCACATCAGATCACAGGATAAATAAATCGGCAGGCGATCACGGCGCGGGTTGCTCCTCAACCCGGAAGAAAATCACTCTGGGAGGACCATCGGGTGTCGCCCCGGGGTTGGGCGCGGCTGGCTCTTCGAGAGCCGGATAAGTCGTGGTGGTTCCCTGAGAGGCAATATCGTCTGAGATGTCAAAGTCCCAGGTAGTAAGATCGAAGCCCCAGTTGATTCCGTAGACTTTTCCGGGCTCCGAATCCCAGGTGAAGCGGAAAGTGTCGGCGACAGGATCGTAGTCAATCTCGGTGATTACCAGCGGCTCGGGCTCCGAAGGGTCGACTGGATCGACAAGCGGATCAACAAGATTCCAGGAGTCGATTTCGGTGATAATTTCAGCCGCTTGATCATTGCCCCACTTGAAATTTTCTACTTCAACAAAGTTCGTGATGATATCGCCAATCGGCCCATCGATGCCTCCGCCGCTATAAAATGGGATTTCGGGGTCGTCGTTGAGGGCATAGGTGACCGTAATTTCATCCGTCTCGAGATCATACTCATAGACAATCTTCAATCGATCGCCATCCGCGATGTCGATGTTGGTGTTGGGTTGGATGTTTCCACCTCCACCGTCTGAATCATTGTGGAACATGCGCATCGCACCAAAGCTGTTGAGAACGATCTCCATGAAGCCGTCAGGACCGAACATTTTCCATTTGAAATCCGACTGGGTGCCGGGATTGGCATCAAGACGGAAGGGTTTCAGATCCACCTCGATTTCATTTCGAAATGAGCCAGCGGTGCCATTGATGAAGCGGACCAATTTTGTCCCACCTTCGCTATGCTTAGCCGTCATGACATATGAGCCGTCTTCAATTCCGGTGTGGCCATTTGCGTTTCCGTTTTGAGCCCAGACGCCGGTATCGAGCGGCCCGGTGAAGTCTTCAGAGAAAAACTCCACTTGTGCCTGTGCACACGGAATATAAGCGAAGGTCGCCAAAAACAAGAGGATCGGATTGATCTTCCCTCTGTGAATGGTTTGTTTGATGTTTCTCATGTCGATAATTCGGTGTTTGTTTTTGATGAACTGGTCGTAGCAATAGGTCCGCGACTGAAAACTAGAGGCAAAGGCGGTGATAAGCGAGGTTGTGGGGTTGAGATTTCGGGCCAGTTTTTGTAGAAGTCGAACCAGCGCGGTTGCCAGATGCAATTCGCTGAGGTGAACTTATTCCGCAGAGAAGCGGTGAACCATAATGTGGCGATAAGTTTCTCCGGGGCGAAGGACGGCACTCGGAGCTGAGGGATTGTTTGGAGCGTCCGGCCATCCTTCGGTTTCGAGACAGAGCGCGGTCCGGTATTGATATTTTTGACCGTTTTTTCCGGTGACTTTTCCATCCAGAAAATTCCCGCCGTAAAATTGGATTGCGGGTTGGTTAGTGAGGATTTCGAGAATTCTTCCCGACTTTGGATCGTGTAGTCTGGCCGCCTTGGTGAGTTCGCCTTCCTTGTCGCCACGAAGCACCCAGGCGTGGTCGTAGCCGCCGCCCAGTTTGAGAGCTTCGAAGTCCTCCTCGACCCGTTTTCCAATTGGCGTGGCTTCGGTGAAATCCAGCGGGGTTCCGCTTACAGGAGCTTTTTCTCCAGTTGGAATCAGGCCGGCATTTGTGGGAAGGTAGTGGTCTGCAAAGAGAGTGAGTTCGTGGTCATTGATCGAGGTCGAAGAGTCGCCACTGAGGTTCCAATAGGAATGGTGCACGATATTTAAAATCGTAGGAGCATTAGTGGTGGCCTGTGTTTCCCAACTCAATTCGTCTTTGTCATTGAGCGTGTATGTCGTCTCCACGGTGAGCTTTCCGGGATAGCCTTCTTCGCCATCGGCGCTGACGCAGGTGAATTTGACACCTCTGGCGTCCTTTGTTTCGAATGGCTCGCCTTTCCAAAGAACCTTATCAAAGCCTTTGATGCCACCGTGCAAATGACAGGGGATGCCGCCGGGGTCGTTGTTGGTAGCGAGCTGATACTCTTTTTCATCAAGAGTGAATTTTCCGTCTGCGATTCGATTGCCAAAGCGTCCCACGCTCGAGCCAAAGTAGGAAGTGTTGGTGAGCCATCCGTCGAGGTCATCGTAACCGTGGGTTAGGTCGGCTTGTTTACCATTTTTGTCGGCGCTGGTGACGGATACCAAAATGGCACCGTATTCGGTGACTTTCGCGGTCATGCCGTTTGCGTTTGTGAGAGTGAAGATTTTCACCTCCTGCTGGTCAGGAAGTGTTCCGTAGACAGAGGTTTCGAGTGTTGGCTGAGCCTCGTTGTTCTCGGGGTCGGAGCAGGATGAAGCGAGAGTCATAACAAGGGCAGAGAGTAAGGTTGAGGTAGAGTGGAATAATTTCATGGAATAGTGGGATTACAGTGGATGCCTCGATCTGTAGGCAAGAGTGCGGGATTGAGAGTTTGGTCTTATTTTTGTAGAAAGTGGGCTTGGTGGCTTCAGGGCTGCTTAAATAATTCCCACGGAATCGGGTTGCCTTTGACTTGGATTCCGTCGTGGCGATAGTGGATTCGCGTCCATTGATTCTTAATGGGAAGACGGATCTCCATCCAATCCCAGGCTTTGGGTAATGCGGGACGAAGGGTGAGTTTTTGGTCCGGGAGGGATACCTTCAGGCCCCCCATGCCTTCGAGATAGAGGAGGATCTTACCGGCATTGAAGTTGGAATATTGGTCGCCGAAGAGGGTGAGATCACGCTCGTAGGCTTCGGGGGCGACAGGGATCTTCCATTGGTCGTGGTAGTTGTAGTGCGAGAGGTGATTTAAGGTCAGTTCGGTAGCCTCGGCCACGAGACCCTGGCGAAACATGCCGTCGAGCGTGAAGTAGGCGGTGTCGGGAGTGTAGCCGAAAGCATTGTCGTCTTGGGTTGCGAAGGCTTTTGCCGATTCCTTGGCCATTGCGAGCGGGAACCATTTGCCGTAAAAGCCTTTCTCTCGATCGAGAGCCCAGTCCTCAACCATCGCTTGCGCGTATTCTTTTGGGAAATAAGGAGATCGCATGGCCCAAAATGCATTGGTCATGAGCATTTTCTCTGGTGGGGCTGCGAAATAGTTGGGCACTCCGTTTGATTCCCAACGCTGGTCGAACATAAGCCTGATGTGTTCGGGGTCACGGCGGATCAATTTTTCCCAGTGCTTTACGTCATCTTCCTTGCCGAGGACGCGAGCCATGCTTTCGAGGGCGTCCCCAACCTCGAAGTCGTTCATTGCGAAACCGGTGAGGCGTTTGCGAAAGAGTTTTTCGAAATGGTCTTCGTAAGCGTCTCGTAGGAAGTCCAAGTCGCCTGTGTGTTGGTAGATTTGCCAGGCTCCAAGGACGTGTTCTGAAGTCTCAGGTCCGTAGGCGCCGCTGTGCCAGGTGGTGCCTTTATTGTCAGAAATCTCCCGGGCTCCGTTGGGGTGTTCCCGGAAGCGGTTGTTCTTGGTGAGGTGTTTCCAGGTGAGGACGTTGCCATAGGCAAACTTGCGTTTGTCGGTTGTCCAGGCTCCCACTTTGATTTGGAAGGCGGCATCATAGCGGTGAAGTCCGAGGAAATTGTTCACCGCGGTTTGGGTGTGTCCTTCGAGTTCCCATCCTCTACCCACCTCGATGTGATACATGAGGTAGAGCGACCAGAGGTAATAGTAGATGTCGACAAACTTGTCGTCCGGACACCGGAAGTAGGGGGTCTCCTCATTGAGCTGCCGGTTCATTTCGGTGGTCTTGGCTGAGAGCAAGGACTGGTGATTTTTGATGATCTCTGTCGCGGCCTGAAGGGCGGGGGCTTCGTCGTCATGCATCGCCCAGGAAACGACTGTGCCCGCGGTATCACAAGGGACGGAGAAGGTGTAGTGCTGGATGCCTTCCTCGTCCTTCTTTGTGACCAGGGATTCCGTGAACTGGCGAGAGGAGCTCATCACCGTGCTCATACCGGTGTAGATGGAAGGGCCGACGCGCTCAGGGCCATCGGGGTCGGGGCGTGCTTTCATTGTTCCGCCCTCGGAAATGACGAGAGCCTTGTTTTTGGCATCATGTCTGATCGTCGCGGAAGAGGAGACGCTGTTCCGAGTGTAGAAACTCTGACCGGAGAATTGGAGGGTGACCGGTTTTGAAGCTGTGATGATGGAGGCCGCGGCATCATTGGCGCCGATGAATTTTTCTTCCCTGAGCGTAATTCCGGCGACTTCATACTCACAGATCATCTTGTCGGGCCGCCAACGCATGCTCGTTGGCTTGGGATTTTTGTAAGTTTTCCCATCGATGATGACGCTGCCGTAGAGAACGCGGGTGTCCTTGTAGAACTCCCAGCTCATGAAGTCGTTTCCTCTTCCGGTATTCTCGCTACCGCTGATCCCGCTCTCAACGAGGGCGGCACCACGGCCGCGGAGATCGTGATGAAAAGGGTGGGTTAGCCCGATGGTTTCGTCTTCGTAAAGTTTCCAACTGGCGTGATAGCCGCCGACATAATAAGTCACGTTCCCCGCGAGGAAGCCGTGCTTCTTTCCCTGGATTTCTTGCTCGAGACGCTCGCAGTAGTCGGTGAACTTGGGCTTTTCGTCAGCATTTGCTGCTGTGCCAAGGATCAGAGGGAAAAGGCACGCAAGCGCGATGCTCATTTTAAAGAGTAACATGACCAGTTAAGAAACGGAGCGAAGCCGTAGATGTTTCACGTCAAGGGAGTGGAACTTGCAAGGCGCGTGTCAACTTCGAGCTTTCAGCAGCCCGCTTGCCATCAATCCAGACGATGAGCTTGGATTGATTGCCAGGCTTGCTCTCGTCCCAGTCTTTTTTCCAAAGGATGTCGACCTCATGATCGTGGTAGCGCAGGTCTCCCAAATAGAAGTAGTCCCATTCGTCCTCAGGGAGCAGAGGGTGAACGGTGAATTCTTTTTTGTGCTTGGATTGGAAGCCGAGTAAATCCTCGATCAACATGTCGGGGAAGGTGGAGTGGAAGTAGTCCTGCACGTCACCGAAACCTTTGCCCATCGCGGGGGAGCTTTGCACAACGTCGCCACCGCCCGGCATGCGGTAGCCTCCGGTGCGGGGGAGATACCATTCGCCGATGGTGCGTCTCCGACCGTGGAGTTCCACATATTGCCTCATGTGATGGTAGAGTAACTTCCGATCTTCCTCGGAGATGTCACCGCGAGAGTCTTTGTAATTCCGGAGGTAGTTGGCGAAGGCTTTGTAAACGACCGAGTTTTGAAAGGGCCAACCGCGGCCATTCCAGCCGTAGGACATCTCGTTGAAAAAGTCGTGACGATACTCGGCGGTGGACATTCCGAAGGGTTGCTTGAAGCCCATTTCATCGTCCAATTGTTTCCAAACAATATCGTATTGCGCGTCCTCCTCGGGGAGCATGTTGAAATACCAAGGCGTGTAACCAACAGTCTCCCGAATGATCCCTAGTGGATCGCCGACGTCTCCAGTGTAGAGATTATCACCGGAGAGACGTGAGTAGAAAAAGGGATCATCGATAGCGCCGCGCTTCTCATAATAGACGTGCTTGTCATTGCGGGCAGGCTTGTGCCAGAGCGCGCTCACGATTTTCTCCTGAAGTTTTTCGGCTCGTTCGGTGTATTCTTTGGCCTTGGAAGCGTCGCCTTTTTGCGCATAAAGATTCCCGAGTGACTGGTAGTTTCCGAACATGTAGCAGTTGAGAGAAGGGCGAACGGTGAAGCAGTTGGGATAGCTGTTGGAGTTCTTCGTTTTGCGCTCTCCATTCTTGTCGATATACCAATCGTGGTTCCCACCGAAGGGCTGAGGCACGGTGTTGTAATTCTCCAGATCAAATGGTTGAGGATAGACGAGAGGATCGCTTTTCATCCCTTCGTCGAAGGCGAGGTGCCAGCCCTTTCCATCGGTGAAGTAACGCCGCCAGCGCTCTTGACCTTTGTAGGGTTCCTCCTGATTGATTTCGACGGTGTATTTAGAGAACGCGCCTTCAGATGCGATCAAGCTCAGGGTGGTTGAAATGGTGAACTCGTTGGCGTCATACATGTCGAGGCACTTGTAGAGCCCGTCGGTTGTCTTACCGGGAGCTTTCACCTGGAAGATTTTGTCCCAAACCTGCTGATGGTTTTCCATCGCGGGAAGCAGTCGGTCGCGCCACTCCGCATCCGGGTGAATCTTGAGCATTGCCTCCGAGGCATCGACCATCCAACTGGTGTAGTGATGGCTCTGGGGCCTTGGCAGGGTTCCCAACCAGCAATTGTTCTGGTGCTGCATTTTGTGGGACGGAGGTCCTGCGAGCCAATATTCGGCGTATGACTTGAGATACTTGGGATCGCGCATCCATCGAAGATCATAAAACTGGTGGCCTGCGGGGGCGGGGATGGCGCCGCTGTTGGCGGCCCAGCCGGGGAAGCCGGGAAACTCGGTGAAGACGTAGAATTTTTTCCCGTCCTCTTCCCACTCCTTGAGGTGTTTTGAAATCATCCACCAGCGGTAGTTGAAGACTTCAGTGAAGTCCTCGTTCGGACAAAGGAACTTGGGAACGTTCTTCTCGAGGAACTCCCCATTATTGTCCTTTTTGAGCCAGCCATCGAATTCTGGACGGTTTCCATTGAGGTGGGAGTAGCCATTGAACTCATCCACATCCAAAGCCAAGGTCTTGCTGGCCTTTGCTTTGATTCGTTTCAATTCTTGATCGGGATCGGTGAAGCTTTTTTCTGCTTCGGGGGTCGATACCTTGTTAATCTGACAGCCGAGGATTCCTCCGGAGAGTCCGTCATGGAGTTCGACTTCGATTTTGAACTTGGTCGTCGTTGCCGCTTCGGTGAGTTTGGCGACATTATAGTAATCTCGCTCAACGCCGAGTTGGTCTTCTGTGGTCTTGGCAGCTTGCCACTGATCGTCTTTCCAAATGAGGAGCTTCCAAGAGCGGGGAAGGATTTCCTTACGCTCGTTGCGGACGTAGGCGCCAGCTTGCGCTTCGTCGAACCAGTAGACTCCGATGTTCTCGATTCGTATTGCGGCCGGTAATTCGTATTGCACCCATTCGGTGCTTCCTCTCTTGGGATGAAAGCTAAGCCGCGAAATACGATAGTCCGAGGAGGACGAGGGCTCGTTGGCATCGAGGAGTGATCCGACCTCGGCCTCTTCGACCGAGGAGGTAATCTTGACCTTGTCTTGAGCGTTGAGAACCGAGAAACCTAGGAAAAGACAGCCCGAAAGGAGAAAGGAGCGCATTTTTTTGGAGAGAGCTAGCATGATTCTTGTGGGTGGAGAGTTGAGGTTGGAGGGTGCGGCGATACTCTATGGGAGAACACCCCAAGTAGTCCATTAAATGGAATTCTGGTCGTTTAAAAAAGAGAACCCGAAACCCTAAGGTTTCGGGTGTCGCAAGCGAACTACAAATTGCAACTAGCGGCGACGTCTGATCGCCGTGAGAGCAAAGCAGCCTGCGAGGAGCAGTGATGTACTTGGTTCTGGGATTGCAACAGTCGGTGAGAGGCTCCAGTTTTCAATTGTAACGGTCGGAACAGGATCACCGGCTCCGAATTCAAAGACTTCGACCTCAGCGAAGTTCGTGATGACATTTTGGAAACCGCTTGCGCCGTTTCCTGTGCCTGAGTAGAGGGGCTGATATAGGTCTCCATTGACTGAATAGCTTACATCCATCGTATTGCTGGAAAGTGTGTAAACTTGCTTGAAGCTCAGGGTGTCTCCATCGGCAACGGTGATTGGGACATTATTATAAAGGTTTCCCCCAGGGTGAAATTGGCGCACATTTCCGAAGCTATTGAAGACCATTTCCGTGAACCCGTCAGGACCGAAGGTTTTCCATTTAACGTCGGCTCCTGTCCCCATAAAAGAATTCAGGCCAAGGGTGACCATGTGGGTGTAATCTCCGAGAGTTCCACCCTCGTTTCGGGAAAGCTTGGTTCCTCCGCTCCCATTGGTATTCGTGATTGAATAATGATCGTTTGCGGCGTCGAAAGCTCCTCCGGTAGCCCCCCCCTCATTCCATGCGGGGTCTAAGGTTGCGCCGGTAAAGTCTTCGTTGAATCCGATGATTGCAGCCTGGCTAGCACTGATGATTGAGGCGGATAGAAGGGTGGCTGTAAGTGGTGCTTTCATAGGGATTGACATAGTGTTGGTCGGACTTTCCTGCCCAAGGGAAGCGTAAAATCCATGGAGGAGCGAGACCGGGGGGTCGAGATTTCGGCCCGTTTTTTGTAGATATCGAGCCGGTGTGAAATCAAATGTCCTGCCAATCCAACTTGTAAGGACCGCTTAGTCGAGTTCCAGTCGATAGCGGGGAATGGACGTGTCAACTTCACGGGCATAGCGGTCGATTCCGCCATCGACTCCCAAGGTGTTTTTTAAGCCGTGTCCACGGAACCAGGCGCAGTGGTCGAGGACATTTGTTCCCTGGTGATCAATGAGGATGATTTTTTGATCTTGGTTTTTGTCGGCAAAGATTTCCGTTTGGCGTTGCTGGGTCATGAGTTCGGAGCCTGTGATGGAGGTGGCTTCGAATTCCTCACGGGTGCGGGTGTCGAGAAAGATGAATTCTTGGCTGGAGGCGAGGAGTTCTCTGAGCTCGCAAGGGGAGATGAGCATTTCCATGTCATGAGCCTGACTCTTGGAGAGGCAAATCAGGGCGTTGTTCATGTCGATTTCGTTTTTTTCGCAAACCAAGGCCAGGGTGTCGGTCAGTTCGTAGGAGCAGGATTGGCATCCGCCGATATGAAAGGCCGAAAAAAGAGCTCGCCGGGCACCGGGATAGTGTTCAAGGAGGGTGCCCATCGTTAAGTCGCCACTGAGGTGCATGGGCAGATCATGCCATGAAAACCCGGATGGGAAAGAGGGGAGTTGAGGCTTTTAATCTGCGGCTGGCTTTGGCAGTGTTGTCGTCCCAAGACCATGAGTCCGGAAGACGAAGAACCCAAAATTTACCTGCTGCCAAATTTGATGACGGCGGGAAATCTCCTGTGTGGCTTTCTGGCGATCTTGACGATTTTCAAGGGGATGCAGGAAGAGAGCCTTCTTGCTGCGATGCCATCGTATCAGACCGCGATGCTGTATATTTTTGGTTCTTGCCTGTTTGATCTGCTCGACGGGAGGCTGGCGCGGATGGGGGGACAGGAATCGCCTTTTGGCCAGGAATTCGATTCACTTGCCGATATGGTTTCGTTCGGGCTGGCTCCGGCCCTTCTGGTATCACGAGCGGTTTTGGCTGATTTGGAAGTAGTGACTCCCTTTGATCCTGAGGGAAGTGGGATCACCTGGGCTTTTGCCTTCATCTACCTTCTTTGTGGGGGAATCCGCCTGGCCCGATTCAACTGTCTGGCCCGTATTGGAAAAGGAGGGAGGGATTTCCGGGGGATACCTATTCCGATGGCGGCGGGCTTTGTGGCTTCGCTGACCTTTATCATTATTAAGTTCCATGAAGAGCAACGCACCTTGGGCTGGGGTGCTTATGTGCTGGCGGCCATGATTTTGGGAATTTCTCTGCTAATGGTGAGCAACGTTCGCTATCCAAGTTTTAAAAAAATTGACCTTAAGACGAAGGCAAACGTTTGGACTCTTCTCGGGACCGCTGTTTTGCTGGGGGTCATCATGAATTTCAAGGTCTACGCTCCGGCGGTCATTTTTGTAATTTACCTGCTGATTCCCGTCTTTCGCTGGCTCAAAAAAAGTGAAAAGGTGGGTGAACTTGAAAGCTAAGGTGTCAAAATAGTTAGGTTTTTTTAAAAACTTATTGACCCGTCCTAAATAAATCTCTAACCTTTCTCCTAGATTTAGGATCTATGAGCACGTGCAGAGGTAAAAATTTACTGATCTTATTGATGACCGCTCTGTTGGGCTTCGGGTTTGTCAGCGGGGCGACGCATGTGGTCGCAAAATCGGAGACCTTCTATTCCATTTCCCGAAAGTATGGCGTCCCGGTATCGAGCTTGATGGCCTACAACAAGGTTTCTGATCCCAGAACCTTGAAACTGGGTCAGAAAATCAAGATTCCATCCAAGAGTTCGGCAGTGAAGGTGACACCTTCACGGGTCCGCAAAGCGACTCCTAAGGCGATGCGGGTAATTATTGATCCCGGTCATGGAGGAAAAGACCGCGGGGCCCTGTGGGGTGGGGTGGCAGAGGCAGATCTCAATATACGGGTGGCCCGGAAAGTTGAGGCGATCTTGAAAGCGAGGGGCTATAAGGTCACGATGACGAGGAGGAGCGATGTCTTTTTGAGTCTTTCCAAGCGGGCTGAGATTGCTAATCGCTATCGCAATGTTGTTTTTGTCAGTATTCACTTTAACGCCACAAAATACACTTCGGTGCGAGGGGCGGAGACTTTTTACACCGGTGAAAAGGGGCGGTATCTGGCCTCGGCGATTCAGCGGGAGTTGATTCGTAAGCTGAAAGTGAAAAATCGAGGGGTCCGATTCAGCCGTTTTGTGGTTCTTCGTCAGACTGTTTGTCCAGCCGTTCTCGTGGAATGTGGCTTTATCAGTAATTCCTACGAGCGCTCACGATGTAAGACTTCAGGATACCAAGACCTCGCGGCGCAGGCAATCGTGTCCGGGATCGAGCGCTATGATCGGGCCTTCTAGGATCGCAGAAGGCCGGTAATCATTCTGATAGTGGTGGAGATGAGG
>JAQWZU010000038.1 GCA_029253285.1 Akkermansiaceae bacterium
ATTGGTGAACAAGCATGTAGTCAATGAGATTGTCGACATCCATGAAGTCGTGGAGTCCCTCGTATTCCGCTTGAGTATCGAGGAGGTTGTTCGAAAAAGTGATCATTTCATCCCAATGATTCTTGGTGCCCGACTGCACCTCGACACTGAAGCGTCGGCTTACGGCATCGTAGTCGGTATCATCTCCACCGAAATGGTCTTCGCCAAAGGACCCGTCGGGACGCTCGGTGGGGTTGTAGAGGCCCCAGTAAGTGCCGTTGAGGAAGAGGTGAACGAAGGTCGATCCTGCGGTGGGCTGTCCCATCGCGCCCTGGGTGTCTTTGGCAAAGGAATCCTGGAGGAAGGTGGTTGCGGTGCGATCTTCGGCGCGGCCGCTGGTCCAGCTGTTGGCGTTTTGGGCGCGGAGGACGACCGTGTTAAATTTTTGCGCGACGAAGTCTTTGCCAAACAAAGGGTAGTTCAGTTTCTTCGGTCCGTAATCGGCGCGAAAGAGAAGCCGTAGTGAGTTCTTGGGACTGCCTCGTGAACCGTTGCCGTGCATCCTCAGGCCGGCATTTGTCTGAAGGGAAGCAGTGGGATTACTGGGATCGATGAACTCAATGGAAACGGGACGCTCCCAGGAAAGCCCGCGACCGCCGGTGTTGGCGAGGATTCCGATGGAATCATCAAAAAGGTTGTCGGGATTAGTGACGATGGAAAGAGTGCGTACTGATTGGAGTGCCGATTCGATCTCTCCATTGTAGGCGGGGTTATTGACGACATCGGGATCCATATTCGCTTGTTGGATGATGTCAGAGGTGAAGAGGTAAGTCTGCGTGTCGACATTTGTTGGAGTGAGACCTGCTTTGAAAGCGGCGGCGCGGAGGACAGTGGTGCTATTGATGAGAAGGCTCGCAGCGTCGAGAGAAGCGGTGCCGTTTGAGAGAGTTGGTTCTGTCCCGTCGGTGGTATAAACGACGGTGGCTCCCGGAGTGGTCGTGACAATGTTGACGGTGAATGGCGCGTCGTAAAACCCACGATCGATATCAAAGGAGGTGTCGTCAACGAATCCGCCGGAAGCCGCGCCGTTGGTTTCACCGGGAGTGGCTGAGGAGAAGTAGCCGCTCGGGCCATAGGAAATGTCGGTGCGTTGAGGGGGGTAGTTGACGAACTCGTTGATCACGGTGCTGCCGTCTGAAGCTATGAGGGCAAGGTATCCACCACTCGCGGAGATTTTGAAATTGGTGTGGAGCTCCGGCAAGCCCCGGCTGGTGCCCGAGGCGAAGATGATGAGATAGGAATCACCGTCGAGAGTGACCTCTGTAGGGAAACTCCATTCGATGAGATCAGTAGAATTGCTGGTGAGATGATAGCCATCGAGGTCGATAGCAAAGGGGTTGGGGTTGTAGATCTCGATCCAGTCTGAAAAATTGCCGTCTTCGTCGGCGAAGTCGCTATCGTTACTCGCGAGGAATTCGTTGAGCACGGGGGGGAGCACAGGAACATCGACACCAACGGTGACTTCGGAGGTGATCGAACCCCCGCCGTTGGTCGCGGTGAGAGTGTAGGTCGTGGTCGTCGTTGGACTGACGACGAGGCTGCCGGAGGTGGCATTGATTGAGCCGATGGCCTTGTCGATTTCGGCGGAGTCGGCATTGGAGATTTGCCAATCGAGGGTAGTGGATTCGCCGCTGGTGATGAGTGAGGGAGTGACGGTGAATTGGCTGACAACTGGAAGAGGAAAGGCACTGCGGACCTGGTATCCGTTGATGTGGACATTGCCGAATCCGTTTGCGGTCAGGCTGAGTGTTTGATTGGTGCCATCAGCGATAAAGGTGCCGGTCGCGAATTGTCCAAAAGTTCCCGGGGCTCCGGATGCGGTGACATCGACGGTGTTCCCTTCCCCGTCGCCATAGGTCATGACGCGTCCGGAGCAGCAACTCCGCAGGTCAGTGAAGAAGACCTGGATGGTGTAGGTTTGGCCGCTTACGAGCGCACCACCACCGACGGTGATGGAAGTCGCAGTTCCGCCGCCGAACTCGACGGTATTCAGCAGATCATCGAGACCCGGGTCGAGGGTGGTTTGGCTGGAGAGGGCAACGCTGGCTGCGTTGGTAGGAAGAAGAGTGTCGGAGGGCGAGAAGTTGACGCCATTCACTGTGACAACTCCGGCGGCTCCAGATCCATTGATCGCTCCAACCAATGATCCGTCGGTAATAATGACAGAGGGATCAGTAGTGTCGGCGACCGGATCCCAGGTGATTGAAGCAGCGGTGCCAGGAGCGATCAGGGCTGTGCTCAGGATTGGAGCCCAAGCCTTGGGGATATTTTTCATGTGAGAGTCGTGAGCTTCGCAGATCTTTAGTTGGGCACGACTCTAAAAAAGACTTTGTCGATTCCAATCAACTCAGCCGGGAGACTGAAAGTCGAGGTCGTGGCTTCCCCGGCACCGGCAGGAATGGAATCAACAACAACCCCCTTTCTCCCCCATGTATTTCGCCAATCTCCGGTTTCCGCGACCTTTCCGCCAAAAGCAAATTCCTGGCAGAAACTATTGCCATTGCTTATTTCTGTTTTGGTATTTGGATGTGGGGGGATGAGGGAAAACAAGAAGAAGAACAATGAGTCGGACAATCTGTTGCAGACCGATTCCCGCGTCGGGGAAGGAGACGTTCAGGACGTGCGTTTGATAAATACCTTCACAACAATATTTGCTATCGTCGTTGTGTTATTGTCCGCCGGAGGAATAAACAACGCTCATGCACAGAATGTCCGAGTGACTGAAGGGCCAACAGTCCTACACGCGAATATCGCAGGGCAATGGGGTGGGCATACCTTCTGCTATCTACTATCAGGAGAACGAAGTGTTTTCTGGTCAGCGTCAGCCTACAGCGCGGATAAACAATCACCAACAGCTTTAATAGGACAACATCCGAAGCCGGGGAGTTCGCTTGCCCCTGTTGTTTCTCGCATTCAGTTTGATGAGCCAAATGTAAAAGGAACCAATCAGCCGCAGATGATCCGCTCGCCGGATGGGTATATCCACGCTTTTATCGGCGTAACCTATACTACCGACAATCCCGCATATAATACCGGAAAGCTGCGATATTTCCGCAGTGAGAATCCGGGGGATGTTTCCAACCTTGTGGACCGGACCGAGCTTATTCCCACGCTGCCCTATGATAGCTTCCATCTGAGGATGAACGTAGGAATAAGCCCTGATGGTCAGCGAATGGCGCTGGTGATCTTGGCTATATCTGAGGATGGCAGCGTTCCTTTCAATACCCCGGTGATCTTTATCGGCGAGCGGCGGGGCCTTGATTTCACCTTCCAGAAACCGGTCTCATACGCAGCCCCTATGGGCTTCTTCTATCCGCAGGTGGCCGCCACCAACGAGGGAATTATCATCATCGGCCAAGTCTGGGATAATGCTGATCGCGCCACTACACGATTGATGCATCTGAATTGGGATGGTGAGTTAATAAACCGGGAAGAATTGCCAGCCGATACCGATGGAAAATATTTTTCCTTCGATCTGCGTGCACCTGATCCAACCGATTGGAGCAAATTGGTTCTAGACTACAATAAGCAATCTAAAGATCACAATGACTGTTATCACGAACTCTGGGAGTATGACACGAAGGCCAGGCGACTCCGCCAGCTTCGATCTCTGAAAACTCAGTACGGCATGTCTAACTCTGGCAAGTGGATTCCTACGTCCGATGATTCATCAGTATTTATCAATAACCCCAGCATGGGGCCCTTACATCGCTGGCGCGGCGATATACTCGGTGATGGAGAAGTCGCTTGCGAACCTTTGCCCGGCGCTAATCCGCTTTCGATTGGGTATCAAGCAACGGCTTATCTTTTTGCGCCAAATGTATTGCAGGGATCTGTTTTGACACCGGGGGAGACATATCTCGCTTCTGACTGCTTTAATCCGGGCAAGAAGCCCGAGGAATCAGGTCCCTGTTCGTTCCTGCTCTGGCGTCTGAGCACAGGGGAATAAAGGATAACAACCCCCTTCCCCCCCATATATTCCGCCAATCTCCGGTTTCCGGGACCTTCCCGCCAAAAGCAAATTCCTGGCAATCATTTGAAAGATCTAAGGAAATTTTCTAGTTGGTTAGGATTATGCGCAAGATGTTGAATCGACGTACTTTGCTCCGGGGCACTGGCGTAGCGATGTCACTCCCCTTGCTTGAAGCAATGATTCCGGTTGGACGTGCTGCCACCCGAAAGAGAAAGCCGATCAAGCGCTTTGTCTGTCTCTCCAACAACTATGGGGTCTACCAAAAAGCCTTTTTCCCAGATCCCACTCAAGCCGGTAAAAACTACGA
>JAQWZU010000200.1 GCA_029253285.1 Akkermansiaceae bacterium
GACAACGTTCTGGGTGGCAACGCTTGGGCCGATGCCATTCCCAACGGCTGGTTTTCCGAAGGTAACGTTGCTGGAACACCAGGTGCGCCAACTACGGATCCCAACTTCAACAACACCTTCCTTGAGTTGTCTTCAGCGATCGGAGCCACCGGTGGTGATGGGCCGAATAACCTCGGTGTACGAACCAACGGGTTTATCTATCAGGACCTTGGAGTTCTTTTCCAGCCCAATACCACTTACACAGTCGACATCATGGTCAATCGTCGCGGGGGCGCTAACAACGTGGGATACTTCGGCATCGCTGACAGCACCGCGTCTCTTCTGGGAACGGCTGGTGCTACTAACAGTTCCCAGATCGGAACATCCAACCAGTTCTTCGCAGTCTCGTCACTTGACCCTGCTGCTGGAAATATTGCCACCTACACTACCGGAGCAACTATTCCTACCGGAAATGTCATCCTCGCAGTCGGTGCCACAACCGGCAACGTGGTCTATGACCTCATTTCGGTTGACGCGACACCCATCGAACCCGACGGTTCGGCAGACATCGGGAACTCGTCCGCGTCCGCCATCACCAGTACAACAGCAACCCTTAATGGGATTGTGACCTCGATCGGAGATGACGCGCCTTCCATTACCATTTTCTATGGCATCCTTGATGGCGGCGATGATGCTCTGGCCTGGGACTCTTCCATCAATCTTTCCGGAACACACAACGCTTCCTTTGCCGAAAATATTACTGGTCTCACCCACGCCCAGAGCTACTTCTTCACCGCCCGTGCCACAAACTCCGCCGGAGTCTCTTGGGCCATTCCTTCCGGCAGTTTTGAAACCCTCCCTCTTGCCCCCTCTGTCACACAATCAGCAGCCAGCAACATCACCGCCAACACCGCCCGCCTCACCGGAACAATCACCGACAACGGAGGAGACACCACAACTCTCACCTTTTACTACGGCACGTCCGACGGAGGAACTTCGGCGGGCAACTGGAGTAATTCAATCTCCCTCGGTGCGACCACCGGCAGTGCGAACGCCGATCTGACCGGACTGACCTCAACCACGAGCTACTTTTACCGGGCACTCGCCACCAATTCGGGTGGATCGACCTGGGCTTCATCAACGGGAAGTTTCACCACCATCACCGTGACGCCGCCGGAAATTGATAACCGGGGTGTCGCTTCCCTTTCCTCAACTTCGGCCAGTCTTCGGGGTGAAGTCACTGATACCGGGTCCAGCACTCCCACGGTCACTCTCTATTACGGCACCACCGATGGACTCAACAATCCCAACGACTGGGACGCATCAATCAATGTCGGTGCCGAAGGAGGCAATTTTAACCGCTTCGTTTCAGGACTCACTCCTGAAACGAGCTACTATTACACAAGCCGTGCTGTCAATTCCGCTGGAACCAGCTGGGCCCCGTCATCCGAAACTTTCGACACCCCGGCAAGTCTCCCCAACCAGGTGGTCATCAATGAAATTCACTATGATCCCGCCGACGAAACCAGCCGCGCCGAATTTATCGAACTCCACAACCCCGGAGCCACTCCCATTGACCTTTCAGGATGGTTGCTGACCGACGCCGTTGAATACACTTTCCCGGCAGGAACTACGATCGCAGCGGGTGCCTATCTCGTCGTTGCCGAGGATCCCGCCACCATTTTATCCGTTTTCGGTGAGACCACCCTCGGTCCATGGACCGGCGGGCTTAACAACGACGGAGAGGAAATTGATCTGCGCAATGCCGCCGGTGTGCTCATGGATCAGGTCGACTACGGCGTCGGCTTCCCCTGGCCCTCCGGCGCCCGTGGCGGGGGAGGATCTATGGAGCTTCTCAACCCGGCTCTCGATAACGACCTCTCCGGTTCCTGGAGAACTTCCGGTGCTGAAACCGGAACACCTTCAACCACGACCTACGTTGCCGCATCTGGAGACTGGAAATATTTCAAGGGCACCAGTGAGGCGTCCTCACCCGTCGATGCCTGGCGGCAAACCAGCTATAATGACACCAGCTGGACCAGCGGCCAAACTCCCCTCGGATATGGGGATGGCGATGACAACACCACTCTGGGGGACATGCAAAGCAACTACACCTCGGTCTTCATGCGCAGGGAATTCACTGTTTCACCGCTCGATTTTCCGACCAGCTTAAACCTCCGCATCTACGCCGACGACGGGGCCATCGTCTGGATCAACGGACAAGAAGTTAAACGAGTTCACGTTCCCGCGGGACAACTGGCATACAACAGTACCGGATCCAATCACGAGGCCGCATGGGAGGAATTTACTCTTACCGGCACTTCCGCTTACCTTGTCGGAGGAACCAATGTCATTGCCGTTCAGGGATTCAACGCAACCCAGGGAAGTTCCGACTTTTCACTTGATGCCGCCCTCGAAACATCTGCGGGTGGTGGCGATGGCTCGGCCACCCCCGGACAGCCAAACAGCTCCGCGACAAACTCTCCTCCTCCAGCCATCCGTCAGGTTGAGCATTTGCCCGCAATTCCCACTTCGGCCGACCCCGTTACCATCACCGCAAAAATCACCGACCCCCAGGGGGTGGGTGTAGTCACCCTCGATTATCAGGTTGTTGATCCCGGATCATACATCCGCATCACCGATGCCAGCTACGACTCCGGTTGGATCTCCGTCACCATGAACGACGACGGAGTCAACGGCGATGCTTTCGCCGGCGATTCCATCTACGCCGTCGTCCTACCCGCCTCTGTTCAGCAACATCGTCGACTCATCCGCTACCGCATCGACTTCGAAGATGCCAATGGCTCCTCCGACACCGCTCCCTACGCCGACGACGAACAACCCAATTTCGCCTATTTCGCCTACAATGGTGTCCCTTCCTGGACGGGATCTTTCACCCCCTCAACCGCGAACGAAACATTCCCATCCACCCTGATGGATGATCTTCCCATCTATCATCTTCTCGCCCAGGCCGGCGATGTCACCTCATCCCAGTATGGCGGAGCCGACGGAGTGCACCAAAAGGGCACCTTCATATATGACGGCAAGGTCTATGATCACATCGAGTACGAGAATCGGGGTGAAGCCTCGACGTATGTCTCCGGAAAAAACAAATGGCGCTTCCACTTCAACCGCGCCCACCGCTTCAAACCCCGCGACAACTGGGGCAAGAAATACGGGAAATCCTGGAGCAAACTCAACTTCCAGTCCATTTCAAGCCCCTGGGGCGCTGTCAACCGCGGCATGGCCGGACTCGACGAGGCACCCACAATGAGACTCTATGGCATGGCCGGACTGCCAAGTCCGAGAACCCACTACTTTTCCTTCCGGGTCATCGATGCCTCTGCCGAGGCCAGTGGTTCAAGCCAATACGAGGGAGACCTCTGGGGCCTCTACCTTGCCATGGAACATCCCAATGGCTCCTTCCTCGACGAACGTGACCTTCCCGATGGCAACATCTATAAAATCGAAGGCGGCGGAGGTGATAAAAAAGAACAGGGCAACACCCAGGTGACCAATTCCTCGGACTGGAGTTCCTTCTACTCTTCCTCGAACAGCGCCCAGACCGTGCAGTGGTGGCGCGATAACATGCACATGCCCGGATACTATTCTCTCCGCGCGCTCAACCGCCTCCTTGGCAATGTTGATATCCGCATCGGATACAACCACTACTTCTATCACGAACCGACCGAGGACAAATGGCATGTCATGCCGTGGGACCTCGACATGATGTATATTGCCGAGACCCACCAGGCCGGAGTCATTCGCCAACAAAACTCCATCAACAATCATTCACAGCTGGCCCTCGAATTCCGCAACCGGTCCCGGGAAATCCTCGACCTTGTCGCTTCGGATGACTCCACCACCGGTGGCCAGATCGGCCAATTGATTGATGAATACACTCAAATCATGAACCCCACCGGCCAAGCCCAAACCTGGGCCGACATCGATGCCTTCATGTGGAACCGCCACCCCCGCACCCGCGGCTCACTTGGGAGTACTTCCGGACAATCAAACCACCTCGGAAACTTCTACCGCACTCCCTATAATGACAGCCGCATCGGTGGAAGCTACACTAGAACTCTCGCCTCGGCCGACCACGAGGGCCTCGTCAATCACATCATCAAGTATACCACCGACAATTACTCCGGCGGCAATTGGTTGCCCGGAAACGGCGTCCCCGCTGGCTACGGATTTGAATATCTGAAACGTGAATCAAACGACTCCAGCATCCCCAACCGCCCAACCCTCACCTATTCCGGACCAGCGGGATATCCCGTCGACCAGCTCACCTTTGGCAGCGGTTCGTTCTCCGATCCAAACGGGAGCGGCACTTTCGCCAAAATGCGCTGGCGTATCGCCAAAGTCCTCGCACCCGGCCTCGCCGGCTACGAAACCGGAACGCCCCGGACCTACGAGATCGAAACCGTCGCCACTTCTCCCGATTTCACCACGTTCACTTCAAACTACACCTTCTCACCCGACCTCATCGAACCCGCAACAACTTATCGTGTCCGTGTCCAACACGAAGACGCCACCGGCCGCACCAGCCACTGGTCGGAGCCTTCTGAATTCGTTGCCAGCACCCCGAATCTGGACCTCTGGAAGGATAATCTCGTCATCAGTGAGATCATGTATAACCCCCGCGATCCCGATGGCAGCGAAGCCTTGGTCTCATCGGACAACGATGACTTCGAATTCATCGAACTCACCAATATTTCCGACTCGCTCACTCTCGACCTGTCCGATCTTGGATTCACAACGGGGATCACCTTCGACTTCTCGGGTGCCTCGTCCACGACCCTTGCTCCCGGAGCCTCGGTCCTCCTCGTGAAGAATGTCGCCGCTTTCCAAGCGCGCTATGGCACGGGTCTCCCGGTCATTGGAACCTACCCGAGTTCGCTTTCCAATGGCGGCGAGCAAATCGTGCTCTCTTTCGCCCTGAACTCCCCGATTTTCGATTTCACCTACGATGACCTCCCACCCTGGGTAACCTCACCGGATGGTGGCGGCTATCCCCTCGTTCTGGTCGCTCCTGAAACCGCCCCCGACCACGCACTCGCGGCAAGTTGGACAGCCGGAATATCCATTGACGGAACCCCCGGCACCCTTGAACCGCCCTCGATTGATTATGATACCTGGCTCGGAGAGCACTTCACGGCGGGTCAAATCGCGGACCCCGGCACTTCCGGGCCCAACGCGAACCCGGATGGCGACAGCCTGATCAATCTCCTCGAGTATGCCTTCCTCACCGATCCTCTCGTTGATGTCCCCATCGTCGAAATCCTTCAATCCGGAATCACCCAGATTGGAGAGGATACCTTCCTCACTCTGACCTACCCCCGCAGAAATTCCTCCGGAGATCTGACCTACCTCCCCCAAATCAGCAATGATCTCGCGACTTGGCGGGATGGCCCCGCCCATCTTGTCGAAGTTTCCAGTCCCGACCAGGGAGATGGCTCGAGCCTTGTCACGGTGCGATCTGCCCTCCCGATCTCC
>JAQWZU010000213.1 GCA_029253285.1 Akkermansiaceae bacterium
ATGAAAATGATGTCGGCTTCATCGACGTGCTTGTCGACGTCGGTTGAGAAAAAGAGATTTCGGTCTCGGCATTCGAAGACGAGTTCGTCGAGTCCCAATTCGTAGATTGGGAGATTGTCGCTATTCCAGGCGGCGATGCGGTTAGGATTGATATCGACGACGGTGATCTGAATGTCGGGACATTTGTGGGCGATCATGGCCATCGTAGGGCCACCAACATAACCAGCGCCGATGCAGCAAATTTTCATGAGGACAGGAGGAATAGTCGATTATTTGGGGGAATGGAAGAGAAGTCTCTTAGTTATTTTCCCTCTGTAATTGATATAACATTTTCCGGGGAGAGGAAGTGAGAATGTTTTGCGAGTTTTTTGAACCGTTTGAGATGTATTTCTTCGACGATGAAGCTGTCGACAGGATTTTTTTGATCCGAGATCTTAAGGAGTTCCTGCGAGATCATTTCGTTATTTTGAGAAAGATCGATTTGAAGGTATTCGACTGAGGCGAGGGTTGGGGGGAGGCCGAGGTCGGTGTTTTTGGCAAGTAAGGAAACGATTCTCAAGGGCGATTCAGGGGTGGTGTCGGCAGGGTATTTGTGAAGGAAATCAAGGGGGCGTGCGCCTTGTAGTTTCCAGCGTTCTTGCAGCCAGAGGACATCAGCGGGGGAGCTTCTCCAGGCTTGCTCGAGGCTGTCGGCGCAAGCCTGGGTGGTTGCTTCCGGAATGAGGTGCATGTGAATGGTCCAGTGGCAGGGAGCGGAAGTTTCGCAATACATGCCTACGAGGATACCCTTGGCGCGGCGGGCGAGGAGGGGCGGCATGGGGGAGCAGGTGGTGGGACGTCCAAAGAACATCGCGGGGGCTCCCTTGGAACGGATGCGTTGATCAGAGAGGACACCGAGGATTCCTCCGTCGCGAATGAATTTGGTGAGTTTGTGGGTGGAGGATTTTTTGGCGAAGAGATGAAGGCCCCGCCGAGCTCTTCGTCGTTTAATGACCCGGTCGATGAGAGGGTTGCTCAGTGGGCGGTAATGGGTGCCGATTTGTGATTTGGTGCCGGTGAGAAAGCCGGTGTGAGCGAGGAGTTCCCAGTTGCCCATGTGGGGAACAACCCAGATGATTCCCTCGGTGCGGGTGGGGTCGGTCACGAGCTCGGAATTCACAAAAGTGATGTGAGAGAGGATTTGCTCGTCGGACAGGAAGGGGATGCGAAAGGAGGTGAGCATGTTGGCCCCGAAGCGTTCGAAGACGTCGCAGGTGAGCTGAGACAGTTCCTCTTTGGTTTTATGTTCGCGATAAGCGGTGCGAAGATTTCGAAGGACGATTTTTCTCATTCCTGGGAAAAGCCGGTAGCCGATGCGTCCGATGAATTCACCCAAGCTAAATACGGTGGGGAGGCTGAATAGGCGCAGGACTTTTTCGACCGCCCGAAAGACAAAGTATTCGAGGCGATGAGAGAGAAGAATGCGGGGCTTTTTTGCCATGGGCTGGGGGAGCGTTAGCCGGAGATCTGAAAAAATCAAGACTGGGCGATCAGCTGATAGTAGTCGCAGAGAGCGGTGGCCTCGCGTTCGGTGGTGTAGTGCTCCTTTGCGTGGGAATGACCGGTCTGGCCCATACCGAGAAGTTTTTCGGGATGGGCAATCAGTTTGGCGAGAGATTCCCGGGTGGCCTCGACATCCCCGCAGGGTACGGTGAATCCGTGAATTCCTTCGGTAATGATGTCCTGCCAGGCTCCGGCGTGTGAGGCGAGGACGGCGCAACCGGAAGCCATCGCTTCGAGGACGGTAAGCCCAAATCCTTCGTTCCTGGAAAGGGCGGTGACAAGAGACATTCCCTGAAAAAGTCCGGGAAGTTCGCTGCTGGGGCGGGATCCGTGGAAGATGATGCGCTCGCTGAGTTCGGATTGGGCGACTTTGTCCTCGAGTTCGCTTTGGAAGTCGCGGAACTTGGGCGTGGTTTCGCCGACGATAACGAGGGTTGGGTCGGGGTTGTCTTTTAAAAGCGGGATTGCGGAGTCGATGAGGACATCGACTCCTTTTTGAGGACGAACACGGCCGAAAATGCCGATACCAAATTTCCCGGGGAAGCCGAGTTTTTTCCAGGCGGCGGATTTATCGGCGGGTGGGTGGTAGCGTTCGAGGTCGATGCCATGTGGAATGACGACATCGGGTTTCTTTTCAAGATAGGAAGCGGCGGCCGAGCAAGTGGTGATAATGCCGTCCATTTGTCCCATGAGCCAGCGGGTGAAGCGCGAGTGATAACGCTGCGCGGTCGAAGTGAAGACGATCTTAAGATTGGCTCCGAGTTTTCGGGCGGCCAGGGCCTGAATCATTTCATTATTACGTCGAGCGTGGAAGACACGGGGCTCGTCTTTGAGCTTACGCAATTCGCGAAAAGAAATGACGGGAACGTCCTCGGGCAGATGATGCTCTCCAAGGACGGCGATCGAGACTTTTTCGCGGACTTTGGGGAGGGTCTGCAGCATTGTCGAGGTCACGCCGGAGAAGCGTGAGTTGGAATTGCCGAGAATGACGAGTGGGTCGGGCATGGTAGCTAGTCAGTCTCGGTAGGATCGTGATCCCGGGTCTGGAGACAGAGTCCGATTGTTCCGACAAGGAGGAGATAGCAGGCAAGGAGCTCGAGGTAGCTCTGGACTGTTTCGGGAATGTCATTGTGGTAGTTCTCGCCGAGGGTGGCTTTCCAAAGAAAAGAAGCACCGAGAAAGCGGGCGAGAATGTAAATCATCATAAAGGCCGAGGCGAAAAACCCGGCGGCGGGATGGGAGGAGAAGTCGTTGAAGAATTGCGGGAAGTGTTTCCGGTGCTGACGAAAGGTCCAGAGGACGTAAAGGCCGAGTGGGATGTAGAGGATTTCAACTGGGATTTTGATAAAAGGTTCGATGATGGAATCTCCTTCGCCAAGGGCGCCGGCCAGGGAGAAGGCCCCCATGATTTTGTAGAATGGGCCGATGTCGCCGGCGGGACGGGCGGCACCGAACCAGAAGGCGGCGCTAGCCAGAAGGAGGGCGAGTTGGAGGCCTTCGACAGCTCCTTCCTCGGTGGGTAGAACGGGATGGTCCGGAAGCCAGGCGGGGAAAAGGATCGCAACCGAGCCGAGGACGATCAAGCTAGCCGTGACAAGGCGATGTTTCCAGGATCTGGCTCGAGGCTCGCTCACAGAGGTTAGTTTGATCCGATGCGGGTAAGATGCAACTCCTAGTAATTGACCTCCAGCAGGGTGAGACCGTCGGAGGGGGCGCAATGGGGGGATTTCTTGTCTCCTGGTGTATTGACGAGGTCGTAGAGATCATCCTGTCGGAGGTATCCCTGGGCTGCCTGGACGGCGGCTCCGGTGAGGAGGCGGACCATTTTGTAGAGAAAGCCGTTACCGGTGAAGGTGAGGAGGTAGTCGCCGTTGATTTGTGCAAAGTCGGAGCGGGTGATGGTGCGGGTGTAGTCGGTGTCGGCGGTTTCATTGCCGCGATTGGCGGCGAAGGCCCGGAAGTCGTGTTCGCCGAGGTAAATGGAGAGGGCTTGGGTGAGGTCCTCGGGGTTGAGTTGGCGGGGGAGGTGCCAGGCTCTTTTCGCCAGGAAGGGCGGGAGGATGGGCTGGAGACAGAGGTGGTAGGTGTAGGTTTTGGACTTGGCGGAAAAGCGGGCGTGAAAGTCGTCGGGCACTTCTTCGCATTCGAGAATACGGATGGCGGGAGGGAGTTTGGTGTTGAGCGCGGGAACCCAGTTGAATGGGTTCATCGTGAGGTGGTCGGGGGCGTCGAAGTGGGCGACTTGGCCGAGGGCGTGGACGCCGGCGTCGGTGCGTCCGGAGCCGTGGAGACGGATCGGTTCTTTGGCGACTTCCCCAAGGGCTTTTTCGATGAGTTCCTGGACGGTAACGCCGTTGGGTTGAATTTGCCAACCGGCGAAGGAAGTGCCGTCATAGGCGATGGTGAGTTTGAGGTGCATTACCAACCGAGATAGTCTTTGAGGATTTCGAGGGCAGCCGCCTGGTCGATGACGTCCTTTTGCTGTTTTGCCTTGCGACCGGCCGAGCGGAGTTTTTCGGAGGCCGTCACGGTTGTGAAGCGTTCGTCGAAGAGGGTGAGGGGAATGTCGCCGAGACTGGTCCTCAATTCTTTGCCGAACTTGCGGACTTTTTTTGAACTTGTGCCTTCAGAGCCATCCATCCGAAGGGGGAGCCCGAGAACGACGGCCTGGATCTTGCGCTCGGCGATGACCTCGAGGATGCGGGGAATGATTTCAGTCTTCCGGCAATCGATTGTTTCGACGGGATGGGTTCCAATGCCAAACTCATCCGTCGCAGCGAGCCCGATGCGGGCGTCTCCGTGGTCGATGGCGAGAATGGGGTGGGTCATTTAACGAGTCGGGAGATCGTCCTGATTGCGGTCGCAACAATAATAGCTCCGGAGAGGGTAAGGATGTCGCGACGATCCATGATGCCTAAAATTATCAGAAGTAGGCCGCCGAAGCCAACAGCAAGGATAAGTGTGAAGACGGGTTGGGTGGGATCTTTTTTCATTCAGAGGAGTTCTGTTGGAAGTTTCGGGCCGAGGTTTTTGATGGCGTCGGCTTGGTGGCGGTTGGCGACGAGGAGGGCGTCGTCGGTTTGGACGACAATGAGGTCGTCGACGCCGAGGAGGGCGACGCGGGAGTCTTTGCGGGCGTTGAAGACGATGTTGTTGGAGGCGTCGATCTCGGTGATTTCGGTGTTGGTCTGGTTTTGATCGCCCTGGGTGGGGAAGTATTTCGCGATCGAGATCCAGGATCCGACGTCGTCCCAGTCGAAGGTGGCTTCGATATTGAGGACGCGGGAGGCCTTTTCCATAAGGGCGTAGTCGATGGAGATGGGGGTGAGGTCGGGAAATTTGTCCGCTGTGGTCGCGACGACGTCGTTGGAGTCCCTGAGCTGATCAATGAAGCCGGCGAGTTCCGGTGTGTGTTCACGAAGTTCGGTGGTGACGGTTTTTAGCGACCAAACGAACATACCGGCATTCCAGGCGAAGTTGCCTTGGCGAAGGTATTCTTCGGCGAGTTCAGGATTGGGTTTTTCGCGGAAGGTGGTGACCTCCATGGCCTCGTGAGTGGTGTCGAAACCGAGAGCGGCGGCTGGTCCGCGCTCGACGTATCCATAAGAAGGGCAAGGCCATGTAGGCTTGATCCCGATAGTGACGAGGGCGTTGGTTTGGGAGGCGATGGTGAGGCTGTCGCCGAGGACGGACTGGAAGGAATCGGTGTCCTGAATGAGCTGGTCGGAGGGCAGGACGGCCATGGTGGCGTCGGGATTACGTGCGGCGATGAGTCCGATGCCGAGAGCGACGGCGGGAGCGGTGTCGCGTTTGGCGGGTTCGGCGAAAATGTTTTCGGCGGGGAGTTTGGTCGCGATTTTGCGAACCGCTTCTTCTTGGAGCGAGTTGGTTAGAATAAGGATATTCTCAACGGGGATGAGTCCTTCGAGGCGTTCGATAGTTTGATTGAGAAGAGTGGAGTCGTCGAAGAGGTTGAGAAGTTGCTTTGGTTTGGCATTTCTGCTGAGGGGCCAGAAGCGGGCTCCGCTGCCACCAGCAAGAATCAGGGCATAGTTGTTGCTCATCTCGGTCATTCAATCGATTGGGGTGCGGATTGTCAAAACCGACTGGTGTCCCTTTTTCTGTTGGGGTGAGGGGATCTCTGAGCTATAGTGCGCCCATGAACGATTCCTACGACGAACGTGACTGGGTGGATACTACGGCAGCTTTTGCTCCGGCAGTGCTCGGTGCGGCAGCAGGTTTACTGGTAGCTGATGTCCTGAGTGACGAAGCGCGCAAGCCGGTTGGTCTCTCTCTGGCTTGCCTTGGATTGGCTGCGCTGACGCCGATGTTGGTGGAGACCATGATTAATAAATTGAATGGCCCAGGAACTCATCGCGGGTCGCAGCGCACTTTGCGCGGGATTCGGAACTCCGGTCTCCCCCCCCGTGATATCAGCTATGTTGGTGCCGAATTGGGTGACGAGCTGGGAGTTGGCTAAACAACTCGCAGTTGCGAACTGATTTCCCGGACGGTTTCCTCGAAGCCGGTCCGGAACGGAATGCGGGCTTTCCAGCCGAGTGATTCCAGCGAGTGCCGCGTTGCGAGGGCGTATCGGGCGTCGTGCCCGGGACGGTCATCGACATGACAAATGAGGGATTCTGGTTTTCCGAGTTGCTTCAGAATGGTGCGGGCGATGCCGAGGTTGGTGTGTTCATCTCGGGCACCGAGGTGGTAAATCTTCCCCGGAGTGCCGTGTTCGAAGGCTGCGATCAATCCGAGGGCACAATCCTCGACGTGGATCCAGTCGCGGATTTGCTGGCCGGAGCCGTAGATAGGGAGGGGCTCGTCGCGCATGGCGTGATAAATGAGAGTGGGGATGAGCTTTTCCCGGTGCTGGCGCGGTCCGTAGTTGTTCGTGCAGCGAGCGATGACGACATCCTGGAGATAAGTGGTGTGAGCCGCGATGGTGAGAAGGTCGGCGCTGGCCTTGCTGGCGGAGTAGGGAGAGGAGGGGCGGAGCTTGGTGAATTCGTCGAATTTTTGCGGAAAGGGAGTCGAGCCATAGACCTCGTCAGTGGAGCATTGAAGAAAGGGAACTTTGAAGAGTCGGCATATTTCCAGTAAGGACGAGGCCCCGAGCACATTAGTGAGGCCAAACTCCTGGGTGCTTGCGATTGAGCGATCAACGTGGGATTCTGCGGCGAGGTTCAGGACGCCGGTGAATTGGTGCTCTTCGATGAGCCGGGTGGTGAGAGATTGGTCGAGGATGTCTCCTTTTACAATGGTGAGGCGGGAATCGTGATCGGGCCCGACGAGGTGATTTCGGTCGCCCGCGTAGGTGAATTTATCGAGGACGATGAGTTTTTCGACTTCGGATCTCTCCAGAATTTTTCTGACCAGAGTCGAGCCGATGAAACCAGCACCACCGGTGAGCAATAGGGAAGAGAGCGACCGCATCTACGAAAAGATATCTGTTTAAGCGTTGAGTGAAAGAGAAAGATCTTCCCTCTAATGGGAATCCCATTGACCGTCCGCTGATCCTGTGGTCATTTAAATCCACGATGAAACCACGTTATATTTTCACCCTGGGTGGACTGACCGTTGCGTTGGTTTCCTGTGGAGGCTTGAAAAATTTCCAGAATCCATTGGGTGGAAGCACTGGTTTTGATCCTTTGGCCGCGCCCGGAGTGCTGCAAAACAACTCTGCTGTGGTAGTGCCTACGGCGCCGAGTTACACTCCGGGACAGTGGGTGGAGGCCTCTATGCCCAACGCGACCTTCTTCCGGATTGTTCCAAGCGGAAACGCAACTGCGGATAAGATGTTGGCGGTAGCCACGCCGATGAAAGTCATTTCGACCTCGGGGACCTATGTCAAAGTCGAGCTGGATTCAGGAGATGTGGGCTTTGTTCCTGAGATCATGATTGCCGAGCGTTCAGCTGCCTCAGTTGCCCCGCTGGTGCCTTCGCCTGGAGATGGCGTGCCCCCGGTTGTGGCCCCTGAGCCCGAGATTCCCGGCCTGCCTGTGACCCCTCCCCCGGCACCTCTTCCTGATGTGGCTCCTCCCCCCGAAGTGCCGGGAATTACTCCCCCGCAAAACGTCGATTAATTGTCGTAACTACCTTCTAAACGGTCCGGGAAAACCTCGGGCCGTTTTTTTTGGCTTTATCGTTGGGTAGATCATTTGAGAATGCCTCTCGTCATGCCTGAAATTATTTCCTCGCTCGTCACTCTCGGCCTTCTCGTATTACTGCAAGCAGTTCTCGGATTCGACAATCTACTCTACATTTCCCTCGAGTCCCAACGGGCTCCGGAGAGTGAGCAAAGCCGGGTGAGGAAATTGGGAATCGGGATCGCGGTTGGGTTGAGGATTGTTTTGCTCTTTGTGCTGATCAATCTCGTTGAGGCCCTGCAGGATCCCTTTTTTACAATTGCCAGCGGAGGCTGGGTCGAGGGAACGTTTAACTTTCACAGTGTGATCGTTCTTTTTGGAGGAGTCTTTATTCTCTACACCGCGACCAAGGAAATCATTCACATGATGTCTCTGGAGGAAGACGGAAAAGTTGTCGAACGGAAGCCCAGTTCATCCAAGAAAGTGATTGGGCTGATTGTTTTCATGAACGTGATTTTTTCCTTCGATTCCATATTGAGTGCGATGGCTTTGGCGAGTGTGAAAGATGAATCGGGAATGACAACTGGGTATCAAACTGGAATCATGACCGTCGCGATTGTCATTGGTGGATTGATCATGATTCTTCTCGCCGACAAGGTGACGACCTTTCTTCAGCGCAACCGAATGTATGAGGTGTTGGGGCTTTTTGTCCTCTTTGTGGTAGGCATTATGCTGCTCACCGAAGGCGCGCATTTGGCACATCTCAAGTTCTTTGGTAATCCAATTCACGCGATGACCAAGACGACCTTCTATTTCGTCATCGGCGTGCTTCTTCTCACTGATGTCGTGCAGGCACGGTATCAGAAGAAGATTAACGCGGAGAAGATGCGCCGGGCTAAGGTCGAGGGCTAGCGGGGCGTGGAGACCAGCAGGGGTATGAACCATGCGGACCACGTGCACGATGATGTTTGGCGTTTCGGATAATCCGTGAACTCCGGCGAGACCAACTCCACCTACCCATGACATGTAGTTGGTAATGTTCATTGCTTCAAGAGTTAGTAGGTTTGACCGTTGGGGAAAAGCCTGATTGCGATTGTTGAAAAAAAAGGCACTCTTTTCGGTAGTTCAACAATGCTGATGAATTCCAACCGCAGAAAATTCCTTGGAGGCGCCGCGGCGTGGCTGGCACTGCCAGCTTCCGCCGAACCCGGACGTTCTCTAAAGACGATCTCCCTGTTTCATACGACCGACCTCCATGGGCATATTCTCCCCACGGTGAGTTACGAAGGCATCGGTAACCTGGGAGGGCTTGCCCGTTGTGCGACACAGATACGTAGGTGGCGAAAAGATTGCCCCGATCATTTGTTGTTCGATATTGGCGATGTTTATCAAGGAACGGTTGAGGGTTACCAAACCAAGGGAGGCGTCATGATTGATAGCTTCAACAAAATGAACTACGACGGCTGGGTTTTGGGGAATCACGAGTTCGATTGGGGGCTGGATGTCGTTGAGGCGGCGGTAAAGCGATCATCAATGCCGGTGGTCACAGGCAATGTCGCGGTGGATGGAAAACGGGCCGGTGCAATTGAAGGAAATGCCTTTTCAAAACTGGCTCCGTGGATTGTGCGTGAGGTGGGCGGGTTTCGGATTGGCTTGATTGGACTGGTGACGCCGGGAATTCCCTACTGGTCGCGACCGGAGTTGTTGAAAGGGTTTGGCGTTTTTAATCCGGAGGAAAGTCTTAAGCAAAGTGTCGATGAATTGCGCGCAGAGAAGGTCGATGCGATAGTCGTGCTCGGCCACATGGGCTATCGTTATAAAGAGGACTACGCCAATCCGATTCAATCCCTGCTGAAGAAAGTTCGTGGAATCGATGTCTATATCGGAGGTCATTCCCACCAGGATCGTCCGAGTTGGTATTCTTTTGGTGTGCTTTGCACGCAGGCAAATTACCATGGCTTGAACTGCGGAAGGGTTGATTTGGCCTTTGACCTCGAGTCGCGCAAGCTGGTTCATCGCAATGCCTGGACGGTCTTGATGGATGGCAGGGTTGATTTGGATCCGCTTATCCTCGAAAGCACAAAGTCAGTGGTGGAGGCCGCGGATGAGAGAAGAAAGTCGGTGATTGGCGAGGTGAAGTCTGCGATTTCGACCTACGGAAAGAAGAGTAAGTTTTGGAAGCTTCTTTGTGAGTCCTTCAAAGTTTCGGCAGCAAAGCATGGTGTTCAGGCTGACGGGGTTTTTCATGGGACCTTCGAGGCAAAAAAAGTTCTTCCCGGAAAAAAGACGATCGAAGATGCCTGGTCATGGATCCCCTACGAAAACTGGCTAGTGCAGGCGTCGGTCACCGGAGAGCAGATCCGTGAAATCATCGCGGAGGAAAAAGCCGTGCGTTATTCGAACCGCGGACTTTATGGGCTCGATGAGGAAACTCTCGAGAACGACAAGCGCTACATCATTCTCTTCAATAGCTACGACAGCCAGTCAGGCGGGAAGAAACTGCCAAAGCTCCGCGATATTCTCGAGGAGCCAGCGAGTCAGACGAAACTCATTCCACTCACCACCCGCGAGGCGGTCATTGATTACTTCGCGGATATGAAAGAGATCGGTTAGACCTTTACGCCGCCGAGATAGGTGTCCTGGACCTCGAAGTATTCGTCGAGGACAACGAAGTCGGCGAGGAATCCAGGTTCAAGTTTTCCGCGGTCCGCTAAGCCTAAAGTATGGGCCTGGTTCAACGAAGTGGTCTCCACCAGCTCATGAATTGGAATTCGGGTGAATTCGTGAATGTGCCGCAGGCCAATGGGGAACTGCAGGGTCGAGCCAGCGAGCGCTCCATTACTCTTGAGGCGGGCGATGCTGTCTTCGATGACAACCTCTAATCCACCTAATTCCATTTCGCCGTCTTTTTTCCAGGAGGCCGCCACTGAGTCGGTGATCAGCATAAGACGATTGGTTTTGATTTTTTTAAAGACCAATTGGAGCATTTCCGGCGCGAGATGAACGCCATCGGCGATGAGTTCGATCTTCAGGCCGTCCTCGATGAGGCCAGCTCCCACGGCTCCGATCTCACGATGGTGTAGTCCGGTCATGGCATTGCCATAGTGGGTGAGGTGGCTGAGGCCAAAGCCTATCGCCTTCACGATTTCATCGTAACTGGCTTTGGTGTGAGCCGCCGAGGTAATGATGCCGAGTGAACGGGCCTCGCGGACGAGATTGAGGCCTCCGGGAAGTTCGGGAGCGAGGGAGAGAATGCTGGCTGGGAAAATTTCGTGGAGCTCGCGGAGTTCCGCAGGGTCGGATGGACGGACAAACTCGGGGTTTTGAGCACCGGCTTGATCGCGATTGATGAAGGGGCCCTCGAGATGCATGCCCGGGACGCGGAGGGGGGCGGACGGAGCCCAGTCGGCGATCGTCTGGACAATTTTACGAAGCTTGTCCTTGGGTTGGGTTAAGGTCGTGGGCAGCCAGGTGGTAACTCCCTCGGCGAGTTTCTTTTCGGCGATGTGTTGCAGGCTTTCGGGGGAGGCGTCGCAAACATCACAGCCATCTGCGCCGTGGGCATGAATGTCGATAAAGCCGGGGAGGAGGAGATTTCCTTCGAGATCGATTCCCTCGTTCGATTCGGCGAGTTCGGACATCGATCCGAGCTGAGTGATCAGGCCATGATCGACTTGGACAAACCCGTTTTCTTCCGTCAGGCCGGGTGAAATGAGGTGAGCGTTCTTGAGGAGCATCAGTTGATGAGCAGGTTCCAGGATTTTTTAAGGTAGTTGGCCCCTGAGATCAAAGTGAGGGCGAAGGCTCCCCAGAGAGAGATGATGGAGAGGGGATTTTCCGGGTTGGAGAGCGTTTGAAAGAAACTGACGAAGGCTCCTGGGTTTTCAAGGGGCCCCATCATGAGCCAGACGAGGCAGGTGATACCATAGGTGAGCTGAAAGGTGGTTTTCCATTTTCCCAGTCGGTCGGCGGCGATGACCTCGCCTTTTTCCACTGCGATCTGGCGGAGGCCGGTGACGAGGAATTCGCGCCCGATGATCACGATGGTGATCCAGGGTGGGCAAAGTCCCACACTGCTAAAGAGGACGAAGGCGGAGGCAACGAGAATCTTGTCAGCCAGAGGATCCATGAGCTTACCGAGCGAAGTGACGAGATTGAGTTTTCGGGCAAGGTAGCCATCGAGCCAATCGGAGATGGCAGCCATAATAAAGGTCACCAGGGCGACAAGGTATCCTGAAAACCCTCCCCAACTTGCAGCGATGACAAAGATAGCCGTTAAAACAAGCCGGGCAAAGGTGATGGAATTAGGAAGATTCAAAGGTGGGGGGAGTGTGTCGGATCTGGAGACTACCGACAATCTTTTGCGTTAATAAATGTCCACCGCGATCAGGAAGGGGGAATCTAACCTGGTGGCCATTGGAGCTGACGCCCGGCGAGGAGGTGGAGATGTAAATGGGGCACGGCTTCTCCGCCGTGGGGGCCATTGTTGATGATGACTCGGAAGCCATCTTCGGCGTAGCCCTCCTGGCGGGCGATCTCGCCGACTTTCAGGAGGAGATGGCCCAGGAGTTCCTGGTCGTCGGCAGAGCTTTCGGCGATACGAACGACTGGTTTTTTGGGGATGAGAAGAAGGTGGACCGGGGCTTGGGGCGAAATGTCGCGGAAGCAGAGGCAGAGATCGTCTTCGTAGACGATGTCGGCGGGAATTTCCCGGGCGATGATTTTTTCGAACAAGGTCATCTTACAGGTCGACCGAAAGGGTGATCTTCCTCTGTTTGAGTTGGGCGTCTTGTTTGAAGCCTTCGAGGAAGGCGACGATTTCAGAGCAAAGTTGCTGGCAGGCCTTGGTGGTGGTTTTTCCGCCCCGCATGATGCTGGCGCTTTCCTTAATGTCGCAAAAGCGAATAGATTCGGCCCCGCATTCCCGGAGAAGGTTGATTTCCTCGGTCAGGAGGCAGAAAAAGACGAGTTCGAATCCATTGCCGGCTTCGCGAGCGGATTTGACCAGGGAAACGGTGATGGGGGGAGCGAGGGGAACGAGGTTGTTGGCGATGGCGTCGCAACCGATTTTGCGAAGCATGACGCCCATGCGTTCGTAGAGGTCTTCGAGCGGGAGCACCCGAAGAGGGCAGCGGTGCTCGAGGTAGTGCATCACGCCGTCGCGAATGTCGTCGATAAAGGGAAAGTCGTGGCGGTTGCTCGCGATGGCCGCCCGGCTCAGGGCTTCGTCAATCCACTCGGTGCCGTAGCCGACCACATGATGGTGGCCTACTTTGAGCACGGGGAGGTTGCCGACGATGCAGATCATTGAGGGTTATTTGAAAAGTTTCCGCTGCATCGCGTCGGTACGGGCGCGGTTTTCGAGGGCTTGGATTTCGCGGATGAATTCTCCAACGTCTTCGAATTGCCGGTAGACCGAGACGTAGCGGACGTAGGCTACGGGATCGATTTCATGGAGTTTGTCCATGACTTTGGCCCCGATGCTGCCGGAAGGGACTTCGGTATGGTGGTCGCGGTGGAGTTCTGAGAGGATTTCATCGACGGCGCGGTCGATGCGCTCCATGGAGACTTTGCGCTTCTCGCAGGCCTTGACCAGACCTCGGAAGAGTTTTTCGCGGTTGATGGCCTCGCGGCTGCCGTCGTTTTTGATGACGCGAAGCTCGGTGCGTTCGATTTGCTCGTAGGTGGTGAAGCGGGATCCGCAGTTGAGACATTTGCGCCGTCGCCGAATCGTCGTACCATCCTTGGTACTCCGGGAGTCGATGACTTTGTCCTCGTGGGACCCGCACTGGATACAACGCATTCTTTTCTTACTAAGCTGAGGGCAGAATCGACGGGGAAGGCGGGCTTCGGAAGAAAAAACCTCCCCGTTTCCCAGAAGTCATTCACAAGATCAACAAACTTTGGGATCGGGCGGGGAAATCTAAAAAAACCATCCCGATTCCTGAATGATGGGGGCTCTAACAATAAAAAATTACTCTTCATCAACAATGGGATGAGAGAAATGAGAGTGGTCGGTTCTTAAGGTATCTGAAAGATCCTGCACTGCAGGGAAAGATGGATTTTCTTTTCAAAAAAATCTTGTCGCCCGTCTCGGACGATGGCAAAGAGTCTCCGCACTCGCGGGTGTAGCTCAGTGGTAGAGCGCGACCTTGCCAAGGTCGATGTCGACGGTTCGAATCCGTTCACCCGCTCCATTTTCTCTAAAAAGGTCCATGATTCATTTCATGGGCCTTTTTACTAAAAGGTGGTAGCTGGAGGATGAAAACGCAGTATGAGCCGGAGCGAAGCGGAGTCAGCGTGAGGGAGCGGAGCGGCTGAAGGCAATCCGTTCACCCGCGACATTTTTATTTTGCGAAGAGCTCTAGGACGACCTTGCTGTAGAGGGCGTAGCCGCCGGTGATGAACATTCCAATACAACTGATCCAAAGCCCTATGTCCCAGGCTCGGCCGGGGGCGAGACGAGAGTCGCAGCGTTTGTAGCGGAAAAATAAAGCGGCCAGCCCCAGGAAGGGAAGCATGAGGGCTCCCATAAATCCGCCTGCGAGGACCAATTGTTTTGGGGCCCGGAAGAAAGCGTAACTTGCGAGGAAGAGAATGGGGAAAATGATACAGAAGATTTTGACCCAACGGCGGTATGATTCTTCGCTTCCATTGATGAGGCCGAAAATTCTCATCGCGTCGGCACTGACCCGCGCGTGGCTGGCGGTGGCAACGAAGTAGGTCGAGTAAAGAACGGCAAAGGCGCCGAAGAGGAAGATGGCTTGCGCTGCTGACCCGAAGACGGGGGCATACATTTCTCCGAGAGTGCGGACCATTTGGTCGCCCGAGGGATCGAGTCCGGTTCGCCCTAGAATAGCCGCTCCGAGAAGGTAAAAGGCGATGGTTGCCGAGGTGTAGACGATCATCGAGCACCAGGCGTCCCAACGAAGGACTTTCATCCATCCTTCCGCGCGCGCGGCCCATTCGGGAGAATCGTCCCGCGGACCGGTCCATTTGGCATAGCCCTTTTCCTGGCACCAGTAAGGGTATTGGATGAGTTCGGTGGCACCCACTCCGATGATGCCAAAGGCGGCCAGGGCAACGGTGAGGCCTTTGCCTTCAGGAATTTGGAATGTCATTCCCGATGCGAAGTCGGCCCAAGTGACCCGCCATTCGGGAAGTGACTGGAGATAGACCACATTAATGATCGTGACCAGGGTGAAGGTCGCGACCAGGGCTGTGGAGAAATTTTGGATGAGCCGGTATCGTCCGACGACAAGCAGGACGATGGAGACGATGGTAACGAGAAAGCACCAGATTAAAGAATCATTGGAAGTCGGGGCCGGTGAGGTTTCGGTTGCTTCTTCGGCCGCTGGTTCTGGGCTGGCTGCTTCCTCGGATCCAAAGCGCGTGGCGAGACCCTCCTCGACTTGTTTACTGATGATTGTTTCGTGATATTCGTTTGCGACCCGGCCTGACTCAGTCAGTGGTTGTTGAATGGTGAGTGCTTGTCCCACTCCGCCGATAATTCCTCCGAGTTGGACGAGTGCGACCAGGCTGAAGACGAGCCAAAACCAGAGGAGCCAGTTCACACGGGCCCGCGGGCCGCTGACTTCGTTCATGCCGGACAGGGTGGTGCGTCCGGTGGTGATGGTGTAGCGTCCGAATTCGATTTGGACGAAGACTTTGATGAGGCAGCCAATGATGATGAGCCAGAGGAGGACAAAACCGGCTTCCGCTCCGACGGCGGTGGTGGCCACGAGTTCGCCTGAGCCCACGATGGCCCCGGCGATGATCAGGCCGGGTCCAAGTTGACGAAGAACTCCTCCAAAAGTTTTCGGGGGCTCTTTGATGGAAGATTGTTCGTTGTCAGGCATGGGCTAGTGTTAGGGATGCAGGGCTCTGAGGACAAGGCGCGGGGGGGACTTTTTTGAGGTTGGGGGAGATTGGCAAGGTTGTCTTGCCTCTCTTATTCTGAAATAAGCCTCTCATGAAACTCATGGTGTATGTCGTTCTCGCTTCGATTTTTTCAGGGGCTCTCTTCGCCGGGGCGCCGAATGTGATTCTGATCATGGCCGATGACCTTGGATATGGTGATGTGTCGTGTTACGGGAGCAAGCTGAACAGGACTCCCGTTCTCGACAAGATGGCGTCCGAGGGTGTGAAATTGACGGACTATCATTCGGGATCAACGGTGTGTACTCCCTCGAGGATGGCGCTTTTGACCGGAATGTATCCGCCCCGCGTGGGATGGAAAGGCGGCGTTCTGGGATATAAGATGAAGATGTCGGGTGGCTTGTCGGCGGAGGCGCGAACAATGGCCGAGGTGTTCAAGGACGCTGGATACGAGACCGGGATATCCGGGAAGTGGCATTTGGGTGATGCCCCCGAGCGTCTTCCGCAAGGGCAGGGATTTGAGCACGCATTCTATATTACAGCGAGTAACAACCAGACGAAAAAGCTTTGGCGGAACGGTAAGTTGATCGCCGAACCTTTTACCAATCGCCGGCTCAGCGAGGAATTCACGAAGGAGGCGATTTCCTTTATCAGGAAAGAGCGGACCCGGCCTTTCTTCCTCTATATGCCCTATACGGCGCCGCATTTCCCGGTCGAGGCTCACCCGGATTGGAACGGAAAGTCCGCGAACAAAGCATATGGCGATGTTGTGGAGGAACTGGACGCCCGTCTGGGAGAGATTTTGAAAAGCCTGCGGGAGTTGGAGATCGAAAAGGAGACGATTGTTATTTTCACCTCGGACAACGGGCCCCAGGGAGGGCGAAAGAACAAGACGGTGGCAGATCCCTATCGAGGCGGAAAGTGGAGTGTCCTTGAAGGGGGGACGCGGGTGCCTTGTGTCATTTCCTGGCCGGGGAAATTGCCCAAGGGGAAAGTTTGCAAGGAATTGGTCGCGTCCATTGATTTACTTCCAAGCTTGGCCACCGCCTGTGGGATTGAGCTGAAGAAGAAGCGTGAGCTTCCTCTGGATGGTGTCTCAGTATGGAACACGCTCAAAGGAGACGAGGGTCCACATCTCCGCAAAGACATGCTTTATTGGGATGGTTGGGCTGTGCCACAAGCAATTCGGGTTGGGCAGTGGAAGTTGTATTTCGATCAGGTCAAGGAGGTGAGGGGGGCGAAGGAGGGGCCGGTGCTGATCGATCTCTCAACCGACATCGCCGAGGAAAAGGATTTTAGTAAGGACAATCCAGATCGTGTTGATGAGATGTTGGCATTGGCCCGGAAGCGTTTGGAGGCAATTAAGGCAAAGAGCATTTCTCTCGGTGGCGAACCCCAGCAGTTTCCAAAGGCAAAGGTGCCGCGATGGTTAATGAAGTAGTCTTATTTTCCCAACTTGTTCCGCGTTCTTGAAGAGTCATTCTGGAGTGGTATACTAAGCCCAAGAATGGAGCAAAAATCAGACCCATACGCTCTGGATGGCGTTAAAAATCGGGCCCCAAGGCGCTTTCCCTGGTTCACCGTCTTTTTGGGATTGGTGGCTCTGGGCCTGGTCGCGGTCGTTTTTTCCCCGGTTCCGGAGAAAGTCCGTCGCAAGGTCGGATTGGCCAAGGAAAAGCCGGTTCCCAAGCCGCCTCCGCCGCCTGAGCCAGAGAAGATTATCGTGAAGGAAGAGGTGATCGTGGAGAAGCGGGTGGACGTCCGGCCTCCTTATTATCAGGTGCAGCCAAATACCTTGATTTCGAAAAGTTCGATGGGAATCGATGTCAAAACGGTGGTGGAGGAGAAAAAGGGGCTGATTGCGTCGGCGGAACGGAAGCGGGATGGCAGCTATGAGGCGGAATACACCCTCAAGGTAAATCGCCCCGTGGCTGCGACGTCATTGATGGAGCTGAAGCTGATGAATGCCAATCTGGATAAGATTTTGCCCGGCCTGCCGGAATTGCTGAAGAAGTCCACGGTCTCGCCCTTTTTTAAGAAGCTCTACGACAACAAATTTTCCCGGCTGAAGCGAAATGCGGGCCGGTTTGACAAGCTCCTGACGAAGCACAATTACTTCGACTGCCAAACCATGCTGGAAATGGAGCATCCCGAATCGAAACAGAAGATCTTTCTGATGCAGGGCGATATGGATGTCGTTTCCGATGGCTCCGATGGGGACCGTCTGGCAACGATGCCGGACAAGATTGTTAATTCTTCCTATTATCAACCTTTGACGAGCTATGCTTGGTCAAAGCTCGGGACAACGGAGAATCCGCTCATCGCCGGATGGCGCAAGCGTTTGGCTGAAGCCAAGAAGGCAAACAATGCTACGGAGGTGACTCGATTGACGGCTGGCATTGAAGACATGAAGCGCCGGAGTTTTCTGATCGCGGATTATGATCCCTTCATCGTGATTCCCATCGATGTCATTCAGGATCGTGAAAGCGCCTGGGGGCCAAACGTGGGAGACTATGTGCTTGTGATTTATAAAGAGAAAATCTTCCCGGCGATCGTAGGCGATGCAGGGCCGAGTTTTAAGATCGGCGAGGGAAGTCTTCGCATGGCCAAGGCGCTCAACCCGAAAGCCGGTCCCTATAGCCGTCCGGTTTCGGAAGTGAACGTGACTTACGTCGTCTTCCCGAGAAGTTCTGGAAAATGGGGGCCGCCGAACTACGACGATTGGCGGAAGGAATGCGAGAAGTTGGTCAAAAAGATCGGCGGCTTGGGCGAAGGGTATTCCCTGGAGCATTGGAAGGATACCTTTCCGAAAAAGGAAGAGGAAGAGATCGACGGGGATATTCCAGAGTGAGCTAAGACGGCTGACAAGTCGGGCACCAGGCCGTGGTGCGGGTGGCGATGGTGTCGCGGGCGAGTTCGCTTTTGCATTTCGGGCAGGTGCCGCCTTTTTTCCAGCGATGTTGGAAGAGCCAGTTTTTAGGCGGGACGTTTTCGACGTAGGAACCGGGGGCGAAGCCGTTTTTTGATGCCGTCATGTTTTTCTCGGCGACATGCTTGAGCGCACCGAGGGTGACGAAACGGGTTTCTTTCCGAACGGCGGCGGGGTCAAGGTCGGCACAGAGTTCTCCGGGATAGATACCCATGCGCCAGCAAATTTCGTCGGCCATCCAGTTGCCGATGCCGGGGCAGGCGTTTTGGTCGAGGAGGAGCGCTTTGAGGGGCTTGCGCGGGTGCCGCTCGACGAGTTTGCGAACGTGGGCGAGGGAGAATTTGGAATCCTGGGGCTGGGGAGGAAATTCCGCCCAGGGATCTGCGCAATCGTAGAGCATAATGCGACCGAACATACGGTAGTCGTTGAAGATGAGTGCCGCCATTTTGGTGCGGATAATGAGGTGGTCGTGCTTTTGGTCTTTGTGATCGGTCGAAGAGGTCGAGAGCTTGCCGGACATCCCGAGGTGGACTTCGAGATGAAGCTTCGGCGCGAAGGTGAAGAGCATACGCTTGCCGTGGGCTTTTGAGGAGAGGAGCTTCTTCCCTTTCAAAATACGCAGCGCCGGGGCAGGGCAATCACGGTAAATGCGGGCTTTGGGATGAACATCGACTCTGGAAACGGCTTCCCCGTGGTGTTTGGCCCATTGGCGGCGGGCAAGTTCGACTTCAGCAAGTTCAGGCATGGCGGAGACTTGTCGATTCAGGTTGATAGGTAAAATGATTTCTCAGGATGTCGGGCGTTCCGTTGGCAATTGGCACGGGATGCGCTAAGAAAGAAGCCGTGGCGGATAAATCAATGGCTTTGATGGTAGTGAGCGACCTCGATGGGACCTTGCTGGATCACGGTGATTATTCCTTTGATCCGGTGCTGCCCATTCTGGACCGAATGGATGAAGCGGGGATTCCTCTGGTGGTGAATACCAGTAAAACGAGAGCCGAGTGGCTGGCGATGCGGGGAGAGTTTGGAAATCAAGACCCGTTCATCGTCGAAAATGGCTCGGCGCTTTATGATGGCGGAGACTGTGAGGTTTTCGGGACTCCGCGGGAGGAGATTTTGGAAATACTGAAGCCTCTAAGGGCAAAGTATCGCTTCAAGGGATATTCGGATGCTACGATTGCTGAAATCATGGAGTGGACCGGGCTGGAGCGACAGTCGGCGGAGAGATCTGCGGATCGGCACTACAGTGAACCACTGGTTTGGCAGGATAGTGAGAAGAATGAGGAAGAGTTTTGTCAGCTGCTGGGAGAACGTGGTCTGACGACTTTGAGGGGAGGGCGCTTTCTGCATGTGCAGGGCCAGACCGATAAAGGGAAGCCGCTGGCGTATTTTAGAAAAGGAGAGGCGGCCATCATCGCGCTGGGGGATCGTCCCAATGATCTCGCGATGCTGAAGGCTGCCGATATTGGAGTGGTAATTACCTCGCCCGATGGCTTTTTCCTCGAAGCAGAGGATGTTCTGCGAAGCACCGAAACCGGCCCGCGCGGTTGGGCTGAAGTGATGACCCAAATTTTAGATCAACTCAACATACCACAATCTACCAATGGCTGATTTCCACCAAGGCGGCGCCGTCGCGACACTTCATAATTTAACCAATCGAAGCATCGAGGAACTCGAGAGCGAGTTGGTGAAATTTTCAAAACGACGCCCCATGGGGCTGCTCTTGCCTTCGCTGTTCTCGGAGCTGGAAACCGATGCCATGCCTCAAATTATTTCCGAGGTGAAGCAGGTTCCCTATCTCAATGAAATTGTCATTGGCTTGGATCGCGCGACCGAGGACCAGTACCGGGAAGCGTTGAAGTTTTTCAGTGTCCTGCCGCAGCATCATCGGGTCTTGTGGAACGATGGACCGCGGCTGCGCCAATTGGATGCCGAGTTGTCGGAGAAGGGGCTTTCTCCAAGTGAAGAAGGGAAAGGGCGCAACGTTTGGTATTGCCTTGGCTATATGTTGGCCAGCAATCGCGCGGAAGCGATCGCGCTTCATGATTGCGATATCACTACTTATGATCGCTCTCTGTTGGCTCGCTTGATTTACCCGATGGCAAATCCGCAGTTCAGCTATCAATTTGCGAAAGGATACTATCCCCGGGTTGCGAATGGCAGTTTGAATGGCCGGGTGACCCGCTTGTTGGTGACGCCGCTTCTTCGCTCCTTGGAGCAGGTGATTGGGGCCTCCGATTACCTCCGGTATATGGACGGCTATCGATATCCTCTCGCCGGAGAATTTTCCTTCAGAAAAGACGTCATCCAAGACATCCGGATGCCCAGTGATTGGGGGCTGGAAGTGGGAACGCTCTCAGAGATGTATCGGAATTACTCCAATAACAAGCTCTGCCAGGTTGATATTGCCGATCGCTATGATCACAAGCATCAGGACATTTCGAGTGATGACCAGGAGAAGGGGCTTTCGAAAATGTCGATCGATATCTGTAAATTATTCTTTCGTAAACTGGCGACAATGGGAGTGGTTTTTGATAGGGGAACTTTCCGTTCCTTGAAAGCAGCCTATTACCGTAACGCCCTCGATTTTGTGGAGCGCTACAAGAATGACGCGTTAATCAATGGTCTCGAATTTGATGTCCATAAAGAGGAACAATCAGCCGAGCTGTTTGCTGAAAATATTATCGCTGCCGGGCAGATCTTTTTGAAGTCACCCATGGAGACGCCGTTCATTCCGAGCTGGAATCGGGTCGAGAGTGCCATGCCTGATGTCTTTGAGCGTTTTCTGGATGCGGTTGAAAAAGATAATAATGAGTTCTCCTAGATGATGAGTCCGTTGGATGCCCTCCTTGGGAGGATTGGAACCCACCTCACCAAGATTTATGGTAAGGGTGATCATTTGGTTTTGGTTAACCGGCTTGTGGAGGCAATGCGCTTGCGCGAGCATTTCTTCGAGCCCGCTCCATTTGCGAACCATTGGTCGGAGAAGGACGTTGCGCTGATTACCTACGGCAACACCATTCAGAGGCGTGGATTCAAGCCCTTGGAGGAGTTGAGAGAGTTTCTCGATTCGCGGTTGCAGGAGAGACTTTCCATTGTCCATATTCTTCCCTACTTCCCGTGGACTTCCGATGATGGCTTTGCCGTGTCGGATTACAATTCCGTGAATCCTGAATTAGGTGACTGGTCTCATATCGAGGAAATCTCGACGAAGTATCGCGTTATGTCGGACCTCGTGGTCAATCATTGTTCGGCCTCGCACGAATGGTTTGCGCAATTCCAGAACGATGAGGAGCCGGGGATGAATTACTTTTTTCAGGCTGAACCTGAAGACGACCTGAGCGAAGTGGTTCGACCGAGAACTTCTCCCTTGTTGAGGCCGACAGAAACCCCGTCCGGGACCAAGCATATCTGGTGCACTTTTGGACACGATCAAGTCGACTTGGATTTTTCAAAACCCGGCCTTCTCGTGGAGTTGGTCAAGATTATCCGTTCGCATTTGGATCACGGAGTCAGTGTATTCCGTTTCGATGCCGTGGCCTTTATTTGGAAAGAGATCGGCACACGATCCATCAACCTTCCGCAGACTCACGAGCTCGTTCGGTTGTTCCGCACCTTGATCGAGCACGTAAAGCCGGATGCCGTGATCATCACAGAGACCAATATTCCCAATCAGGAAAATCTGGCTTATTTCGGAAACTGCAACGAGGCACACAGCATCTACAATTTCTCGCTTCCGCCTTTGTTGCTTCATGCCATCACCACTGGGAATTCCTTTCATCTCAAACAATGGATGATGCGTATGCCTCCCGCGCAGCCCGGAACGACGTATTTTAATTTCATCGCATCCCACGATGGAATCGGTCTACGACCGGCAGAGGGCCTTCTCTCGGATGAAGAAATCGATAGTCTGGTCGATCTGATGCGCAAGCGTGGCGGATTAATTTCGGAAAGGGCATTGGCCGGCGGTGAGAATCGCCCTTATGAGATCAATATCAGTCTCTTCGATGCGTTGGGCGGGGAGGATGAGTTTTTCTGTGCCCATACGGTCTTGCTGGCGCTCGAAGGAATCCCGGCTTTTTACATCCACAGTCTGTTGGGAACCCGAAATGATTTCGAGCGCTACGGGCGGACGAAGCACAACCGTCACATTAATCGCCATCAGTGGGATGCGAACAAGTTGGATGCTCTCTTGAGTGATGCGGATTCCCATAATGCGAGGATTCTTGGGGAACTCCTGCGCTTGATTGAGATTAGAAAATCACAGGCGGCGTTTCATCCCAATGCGACCCAGTTCACCCTGCATCTTGGGGAGCAGGTGTTTGCCTTTTGGCGTCAATCAATGGATCGCCGAAATAATGTCTTCTGCATTCATAATGTTTCCGGCGAGGAGCAGCGTCTTCCTGTTTCCAGCATCAATCTGATTGCAACGGAGGATTGGATTGATCTCTTGAGCGGAAAAGAGCTCGAAGCGGAAGCCAGCGAAATTGTCTTAAAGCCCTATCAATCGGTCTGGCTGGCCAATCGAAGAAAGCACCTTCCCTACTAACGTTGGTCCAGCTGCCATACTCCGCGGAAAAACTCCGCTTGTGATTCAATCTCAGGGAAGCTGACACGGATTGTGACTTGGGTTGTTCCTTCTGACGGATTGTTGTTTCGGGAAACTTCTTCGACTCCGACAGCAAGAGGTGAGAGAGGAGACCAATTCTCGAGGTCGCTGGAAAATTCAATGCTGGGAATCGCTTGACCGGACTGCAGGGGGACCGCCGAGGTGAATTCCAGTGTGTAGGGATCGGTAGATACGACATCGGTATTGATCAGTGGAATTGATTGGACGGAACGGGGATTGGTTTGGAAATTGAATTCTTTTTGATTGGTAAAACCATCTCCATCGGGATCGGCATCGTTTCCCGAAATGGCTTCATCCTGAAGCTCGGCGGTAGAGAAGTTGTTTCCCAGCCACACGGCCTTTGTGGGGAAAACCCTTACCGTTGTTTGCGCAGACAATGTGCCGTTCAGCGTCAAGGTGTATGTCGTATCGCTTAATGGGGAAACCGCAACATGCCCAACTCCGTTGATGGAAAGGTCGGTGACTTGACCGATGCCGTTGTCGATCGTCAGGTTTGTGGCTCCTTCCACATTCCATTGTAGAGTGGCTGCTTCTCCAGAAATGATGGAAGGTTTCAAGGCCGAGAAAGAATGAATTGCTGTAGGTCCTTCGCTGATGGGGGAAAGGGCTTCGAGAACTTCCACATTGGCACTATTGCCATAGGAGATTTCCACCCGATAGCTGTCGCTGTTGTCATAGACCGGCAGGCGGACAAGATTCCCGGCAAAGCGCATCGCGTAGAGGAGCTCGCTATTGGATTCCCTAAACACCGCGAGGACGGGAGCGCTCTCCCAGTGGGTTTCAATAACGGGGAGAAATCCGGTGGGGGAGCGGCCGTCGTTCTCAGCCTGGTGAATCGTGACCGGCCAGTCAGGAAACTGGCTGCCTGTTTGTGGAAACTCTGGATCTGCGTGAATCGGCCAACATTCAAATGTGATCTGGCGCGTATCTTTTTTAATGCGAATGATCCCGTATCCCGCACCGCGGTCGTGGAGATTGACGGGGTCGATGTTGCGGGTTTGGTCGTAGTATTCGAGTGGGTTGGCCGCGCTGACTATGCGGATATGACCGGGGTGATTGGAGGTAATGTTTGATTCGCCAGTTGGAAGGGTGCCGTTGCCATCGAGATAGAAATCTCCTTTGTAAGGACTCACGGTGGCGGTCCGGCCACCGCTGTTGTGAACGGGATCCCAAACGCGAGGGAAGAAGTTTGAGATAGCAGGCGAGGTAAAGGAATAGCCGGCATCGGCCGGGCCATCAACTCCGTGATGAACAAGCGTGCTGAGATGTTGGTCACCTGCCAGCTGGAAGCTCCGCGATTGTCTGAGAATTCCCCATGCTTCCTCACGTCGATGCTGCGGCCACCCGTGGGCATCCCGATCATTGAGCCCGAAGTTGTATCCTGATGCGGCGTGGGTATGAAGCATTCCTAAGGGTGACTGTGAGACCACGCACTTGATTTCCTGTCCCTCCCAATCAGTGTTCCAGGATTTGAGGAAGTCTTTCTGCCGATCTCCGAGAAGAAATTGTTGATTGAGATCAACTGGGAACCCGTTGGGGCCGGTCTTGAATTTGCGATCTTCCAAAATTGCGAAGCCGACCTCGCCGTAGGTCATGCCGGTGAAGTAGACTCCGATTTCTTGTGCGATGAATGGAGCCGGTTGAATGGCATTGTAGGGATCGGGAAGGGGCATGTGGCGGGTTTGGCATCGCTCTACAAGGCGGACCCAGGAAGGTGGTTGTTCATAGCCGCCGGTCGTTTGGTTGTTTGTAGCGATACCTCCCTCACCCCAGAGGTTTCCCTGATAAACGTCATGATCGTCGGGGATGGCAATGGTGGGCATGTCTCTCGCCAGATCGCGGGTTTGTAACATCCAGAAGAACCATTTGTAGAGGTAGTCGTAGTGACGGTTGAAATCCGAGCTGGTGTCTTTGCTGGTGGGTTGGCCTTCGTAGATCTGGTCCCCGAGTGCAAGGAGCACGTCGCCGCCATGCTTGGCAATGTGATCGTATGTCTGGAGATGAGGATGCCAGACCTTGACCGGCGACCAGTCCATCGTGTCAGCCTCCACGCTGCCGTCGGAGATACGTTGGCAGGAGGTGTTGATGACCACGATTTCGTTTTTGTCGACCGGGTCTTTTCGTATGGTTCCCTCCCAGTAGTAGGTTTCTCCATCGACTTGAACTCCCACACGGTAGTCAGTGTCGCGGGTGTCGTTCCACGAGGGGATTTCGAAAGTAGCGTTGTAGGAAGAGAGACTGTCGGTGTTGTCGATGGGAGCATTGGCGATCTCGTTCCAGTTCGTTCCGTTGAATATTTCCAGCGTGGGGTTTGGTGTCGTCGGGAGATCGACGGGAGCGAGTTGAGCAGTCAGTCTCAGGGTTCGGTGATGCAGAGTGTGCATTGCTCCTATGATGGCGAGGCTGCGGTCGGGTTCGGGTTGCAAGGCGTCTCCGGCTCCGGTGAAGTTATCGAACCAAAAGCTCGTTCCGCTCGTGCTGCGATTGGACATGAGTCCGAACGATCCAAGGATGCGGTCGGAGGGAACCTCGGTGGAGGCTTGGGAAATGAGGTTTCCGGTGACGCCGAGGGAGCTGATGGTGAGAGTGTAGGTTCCGGGTCCGGGATTGTAGCTGCCGATCAAGGTGATTTTGGCAGCGGATGGAAATCCTCCGCTTTGATTGGCTCCGGAGGCGACGAGAGTAGTTGCGCCTTCTGACATGTCTTCAATGATGGCGGCGCCATTGTTGTTGATGCCAAGGAAGGTTCCGAAGTCGCGGCCGAGGCCGTCGTGGACCAGGAGAGAGCCTTTCCAATCGAGGTTGGGACCGGCGCCGATGAGAAAGCCGGAGCGGGCATTGGTTCCAATCGTTCCGGAGTGAATTCCAGTGCGAACGGACAGCGCAAACGCCCCGCCGTTGCCGCGCATGGATGTGCCCACACGATGAAGGGCACGGCGGGGTTTGGAGGTGTGAATGCAATTCACGCGGCCGTTTCGGACTTCCCAATCCTGAAGTCGGTTTCCCCAGTATCCGGGCCCGGGCCAGACGCGGTCGGGCGAGCTGTCCCAGTCGGAGGTAAACGAACCGTCAGGCAGATTGGCGGGATAGTGATCGAGGCGAACGTTATCGACGTAGCGCGAAAGCCTGTCCCCGCCTCCCGGCCCGCGAAACCGGACGCCGATCTCTTTCCCGGCGTGGGCGTCAAGCGTGGCGGCAGGAATGGCGAGATGGTAGTGATTCCACTTGGTGACGCGTTCGGAAGTGAGGGTGTAGGATTGGCTGGCGATGACCTGAGGCGTGCCGCCATTGTCGACGAAGGCTTCGGCGATGAGGTCGCCGGATGAGGGTTCCGGCGGAGCGGGGGGAATGGCGGGGTCGTTGTCATTGACCGAGAGGCGGAAGTCGGCAACGCGACCGAAGCCGGTTGCACCATCTCCATCGTCAGCGCGGAAGGCGACGAAGAGACGTTTGCCGGCGGCGGAGGCCGGAATGGGATTGAAATCGGCCGTGAACTCTTCCCATGTGTTGTTTCTGGTCGAAAGTGGAGCGAGGATGGTTTGCAAGATGGTCCGGGATCCGAGGATATCGTCGTTGGAAGTGGTGTAGAGGAAGGTGGCGACCCGGTCTGCGGAATCATTCCAGCTCGAGGCATCACGCCAGACGAATTTTATGGTCGGGACATCGCCGGTGACGAGGGTGTGCCCGCTGTCGTTGGCGAAAACTGTTTGAGTAGCGGTTTGGTTGAGGACGGTGGTGCGGGTGCCGTTGTAGGGAAGATTGGTGCGGGTTGCTTGTGCGCCTTGGCCAGCGCCGAGATTGGTCCAGTGCGGAGTTTCCTCGAATGTCCGCGAATCAACGAGGGAGGTGTCTTCGGTAAAGTCACCATTCCGAAGACCGGGTCCGATGAGGAGAGGATTGAAGAGTGAGAGTACGAAGTCATCGACTTCGGCCTGTCCGTCAGGGGAGGCATTACCATCAATACCTTCGAGCAGGACGAATAACTTTTTCCCATCGGCAGAGGCGGGAATGGGAGCGAAGGTGGTTTTGAAACTTTCAAAAGCGGCATCGGTCGACGATGTTCCCGACAAAACGGATTCGATATCGCTGCGAGTGCCTGAGGGGGTGTCGTCCGAAGTGGTGAAGAGAGTGACTTGAATTTCGTCATCTGCTTCGCTCCAATTCTCTCCATCCCGCCACTGATATGAGAGTTCGAGTTTTTGGTCGGCGGTCAGGGTGTAGCCCGTTTCGATGGCGAACAGGCGATTACCATCGTCGGTGAGCGCGGCATTACGTGAATTGTCTGGCGCGGGAAGGCTGCCGGTGAGAGTGGTGGCGGTCGTGTTTTGATTGCCGGAAAGGTTGAACCAGTTCGGGGTGTCGTTGAAGGAGCGAAGATCGGAATCGGAATTGTCGGCATTGAAGTCTCCGTTGAGAAGCGCCCCGCCGACGATGGCGTTGGGTGGAATCACCGAAGTGTCGGGGCCGAGGGCGGCGTCGAAACGAATGGAATAGGCCGCCCCGGTTTCGATTTTGTGAGTGCTTAGCTGACGGGCGGCCCCGGAGTCATCAAAAAGAATTTTCCAACGCCCATTTCCGTAGTCGGTATCTCCTTCGGAAAGATAGGCGTCGCCCCCCCAGCCCATCAAGGAAGGATCGGAGATTGGGATGTTGTCTG